>JBAPWO010000269.1:0-28217 GCA_049283735.1 Candidatus Dormiibacterota bacterium | reverse complement strand
GGGCAGCGAACTGCGGGTCAGGCCACGGCGAGCGGAGGAATCGTATCCGCGATGCTCGCGATCTTCTCGGCCCAGTTGGGATCGCTCGCGTAGTCGACATTCATCCCGCGCAGCGTGGGGCCGTGATAGAACGGCCCGCCGACGGTGAGATAGTGCGACTCGATGAACTGTGCGACGTACTGAATGCACGCGTCGAAGCTCGTGAACGTCATCGCGTCGCCGTAGGGGTTCGCGTCGTCGGCCCCGAAGCCGAACAGGTTGTGCTTGAACTGCGCGATAGCGCTCGTTCCCCACGTGGATTCGAGGATTGCGTGAGCCACGAAATAGCGCGCGCTGACGTGGTACGTCGCTTCGGCCTGCATGAAGCTGGCGCCGAGTCCGGCAAGCGCCGACCCATTGAGGAATTGATTGAGGCTGGCGGCCGTCTCGCCACTCGGCAGGGTCAGGTTGGTGTCCACGGTGAACAGCGGACCCGCGACCGCCTGGTAGACGGCGTCGCGCGCGCGCGCTGTGGCGAGCGCGGCCACCGCAGCAGCGAGGGCCTTCTGCGCTTGCGACACGTGGGCGTGCGCGGTGATGTCCGCCGCCAGCAGGTTCTGGGTCTGCACCTTGATGATGGCCTGCTCGGTCCGAGCCTGCTCCTCCGCAGCGGCGAGCTGTGCGAGGTCAGCGGTGTGGCGGGTGAGCGTGGTGGTGGCCTTCTGCTGCTCGGCTGCGATCCGCTCGACCAGCTGGCGGCTCGCCGATGAGATCTCGTTGACCTGCACGTCTCGCTGGATTGCGGCGGCGATGGTGTTCGCCGAGATGATGTAGGCGAGCATCGCCTGGGAGCCGCCGTTCTCGTACGACTGGCGAAGGTAGGCGGAGAGATGCCCGCGATCGGCACCAAGCTGCGCGTCGACGGTCCGCAGCGTCGCCGCGTCGGCGGCGATCGTGACCTTGAGCGCGCTGACCTGCGTGTTGATGAGCGCGAGACGCGCGTTCGCCGCCGCCAGTGCGCTGCGCGCAAGCGAGAGCGCGGTGTCAGCGTTGTTGGCGGCAGACTTGGCGTTCTGCGCGTCCGCCTTGGCGGCGGCCGCAGCCGCCTGCGCCGCGCTCACCCCGGGCGATGGCACCGGCGTAGGCCCCGCCACGGCCGGTACGGCGATCAGCGTGAGCGCCAGCGCGAACGGAAGAGCAAGCACGAAGCGGTGATGGGCGAACGAAAACCGGGGGTGACGCATCGCGGCCAGTCTCCCATCGACTGCCGGAGCCGCCTGCTGATGTCATCGCGCCGTGACCGGCCGTCACCGCCGCGTCACACGACCACAGACGGAACATGCGAGGGAGCGCCGTTTGGATTGAGCTCGCTCCGGCGTGCCCGGCGGACTAGGAGGCCTTGCGCTCCAGGAGGCGACGGCGGATCTCGTCAGGCGCGCCCAGCTCCACGGTGGTCCGAGGTCCGCAGCCCGGGCAGATCCGGTGGCCGCCGACCGACTCGCCATCAGCGCCGTAGTACAGCACCGAGAGCATTTCGCCCTTGCACACCGGGCAGCGGTCGGATGTTTCCGGGTCCATGTCCATCGCTGCTTGCATGATCGCACGGAGCGGCCCGGTCGGGGCGGCAATCGGGTCACCGTCACCGACCCGCCACGCTCCAGGACGAGCGTTAGGCTCGGCGCCATGAGACCGCGGCAGACCGGCGATGTGAACGCGACTCTCGAGGCATATCTCGACGAGCTCGACCGCTGGTCCGCGCGTCTCAACCTGACGTCGATCCCGCGAGCGCAGATGTGGTCGCGGAACATCGTCGAGGCCGAGGAGCTGCTCGAGGTTGCGGCACCGCCGCCGGGGTGCAGGGTGATCGACATCGGATCGGGTGGCGGCGTGCCGGGGATGGTGATCGCCATTCTTCGGCCGGACCTCTCGGTGACCCTTCTCGACTCGGACCGCCGCAAGAGCGGGTTTCTCGTCCACGTCGCCGGGTTGCTCGGGTTGTCGGAAGTTGTCGTGGTCGCGCTCCGCGCCGAGGACGCTGGTCGCCGCGATGATCTGCGCGAGGCATTCGACGTCGCGACCTCACGAGCGACCGCGCCGCCGCCGGTGCTCTGCGAGCTCGCGCTGCCGCTGCTGCGTGTCGGCGGCAGCCTCTTCGCGCTCGTCGCCGGCGCCCCGGCGGCACTCTCCGGGTGCGCGGCGGCAGCATCAGCCTGCGGAGGGAGCGCCCCCGACGCGCCGACCGACGCGGTGCTTCGGGTGCGCAAGCTGGTGCACACCAGCGACGAATATCCGCGACGACCTGGGATGGCGAACCGGCACCCGATCAGCTGATCCGCCGCCGGATCGCCGCGATCGCCACCGCTCGCTCGTCCCACGGGATCTCGCCGGTCGCGGTGTCGATGGTCTTCTCGTGGCCCTTGCCGGCGAAGAGCACCGTATCCCCGGGCACCGCCTTCGCCACCGCAAAACCGATCGCCTCCTCGCGATCGGGGATGACGAACAGCGTGCTGCCGCGAACGCCGCCGGCAGCGACGGCTCCGGCGGCGATCTGCTCGAGGATGAGCTGGCGGTCCTCGCCGCGCGGATCCTCATCGGTGATGACGCTGACGTCGGCGAGCCGCGCCGCCACCGATCCCATCGCCGGCCGCTTCTCCAGGTCGCGTTCCCCTGCCGAGCCGAACACCGCCCAGAGCCGCCCCGCGGTCGTCCGGCGCAGCTCGTGAAGGACTGTCTCGAGCGCGTCGGTGGTGTGCGCGTAGTCGACCACCACCTCGAAGGGCTGGCCGAGGTCGATGCGCTCCATGCGCCCGGTGACGGCCTCGGCCGCCTCGAGGCCGCCGACGGCACTGCCGAGCCCGGCGCCGGTGGCACAGGCTGCTGCGAGCGCGGCGAGAGCGTTGCGCACGTTGAAGCTGCCTGCCAGGCGGAGGCGCACGCCGGCATCGCCCCAGGGTGTGCGTGCGATGAAGCGCACCGCCGACGGCTCGACGACGATGTCCTCGGCGCGCAGATCCGCGGCGATGTCGGGGAGGTCGGTGTACGTGAGCCTGGTGGCGACCGGGATCGCCGCGAGGCGTGGGAATCCGAACGGGTCGCCGGCATCGAGGACCGCGACGCCGTCCGGCCGCCGCGATACGAGTTCGAGCAGACGAGCCTTGGCCGCCAGGTACCGGTTGCGAGTGCCGTGCAGCTCGAGATGCTCGGTGGTGATCCGGGTGAACACCGCGGCTCGGAAGTCCACGCCGTCGGCGCGGCGCATCTCGAGCGCATGTGACGAGGTCTCGAGCGCGACGTGCGTGCAACCGGCGTCGCGGATGCGGGCGAGCTCGGCCTGCAGCTCGGGTGCCTCCGGGGTCGTCTGCCGCGACGGGTTGGCGGTCACCCCGTCCCGGGTTCGACGATCGATCGTGGTGATCGACGCCGCGGCGAGCCCGGCGGCGCGCCACGCGTACCAGAGGAGTGTCGCCGTTGTGGTCTTCCCGTCGGTTCCGGTGATGCCGGCCACGCAGAGCGCCCGGCTGGGGTGATCGTAGAAGGCGGCGGCGAGGTCGGAGAGCGCCAGCCTCGAGTCGCCGACGATGATCACCGGCATCGAAGGGTCGATCGGCGTATCCGGGGGTCGCTGGGCCACAATCGCCGCCGCACCCCGCGCGACCGCGGCGTCGATGAAGCGATTGCCGTCGAAGCGGAGGCCGGGGATCGCCACGAAGAGACTCCCCGGGGCCACCGAGCGCGAGTCGGAGTCGATTGCCGTGATCTCGAGCCCCGCGGTCGTCGCCTCGAGCCTGGCGTCGATTCCGGCCGCGCCCAGCAGGACCGCGAGTGGGCGCGCCGGACGTGTCGGGTGCACCGTCGCAGTCTATGGTAGGGTCGCTTCGATCATGGCTGGAAAGAAGCAGAAGCGGGGCGGCGCAACGGTCTCGCTCGTCGACGCGCTGACCGCGACGCGTGCGGCACGAGGCCGCGTCGTCGCACTGGCGGAGCGGCTCGAGGAGACAGAGCGGACGATCCTCGCTGCCATGGCATCCTCCCCTGCGCCCGCCGCCGCGTCGAGCGCGCCGGCGAAGCGCAAGGTCGGGAGACCGAAGAAGGCGGCGACCGCCGCGCCCGCGAAGCGCCCGGTCGGAAGGCCGCGAACGCGCCCGGCAGCCGGCCGGCCCCCCAAGGCCTGATCCGAATCCGGACTCCCTAGGTCGGGTTTCGATCGGTTTTGGGTAGACTGATCGCATGGGCAAGTCTTCTCGCGACCTCCTCGACGACGCACGCAGCACCGTCCCGGAGGTTTCCCCACAACAGGTTCGCGCCGCGGGGGGATCGCGCACCCTCATCGACGTCCGCGAGCGAAACGAGTTCGACGAGGGGTTCATCCCGGGTGCGCTGCACCTGAGCAAGGGATTCATCGAGACCCGGATCGAGGACACCGTCCCCAGGCACGACACCCCGATCACGCTCTACTGCGCCGGCGGGGTCCGTTCTCTGCTCGCCGCGCGGGCGCTCCACGAGCTGGGATACACCGACGTCCAGTCGATGGCGGGCGGCTACGGCGCGTGGAAGCAGGCCGGTTTCGACTTCATCGTGCCCCGCGTCCTGACCGCCCAGCAGCAGCAGCGCTACAGCCGCCACCTGCTCATCCCCGAAATCGGCGCCGAAGGTCAGGCCAGGCTCCTCGACGCACGGGTGCTGCTCATCGGCGCCGGCGGGCTCGGGAGCCCCGCCGCGCTCTACCTCGCGGCCGCCGGCGTGGGCACGATCGGATTCGTCGACTTCGACACGGTCGACCGGAGCAACCTGCAGCGCCAGATCCTGCACACCGAGGATCGCATCGGGATGCTCAAGACCGCGTCGGCTCGGATCGCGCTCAACGCGCTCAACAGTGACGTCCGGGTCGTCGAGCACAACGTCGTGCTCAGCGGTGAGAACGCGCGCGAGATCTTCGACCAGTACGACATCATCGTCAACGGCTGCGACAACTTCCCGACTCGCTACCTGGCGAATGATGTGGCCATCTTTGCCAAAAAGCCGATGGTCGACGGCGGAATCTTCCGCTTCGAAGGGCAGGTCACCACGGTGGTGCCGTTCCAGTCGCCCTGCTACCGCTGCCGGTATCCTTCCCCGCCGCCACCCGAGGAAGCTCCGTCGTGCGCCGAGGCGGGCGTGCTCGGCGTGCTCCCCGGGATCGTCGGGGTGCTCCAGGCGACCGAGGTCATCAAGTTGATCACCGGCGCCGGTGACCTGCTCACCGGGCGGCTCCTGCATATCGATGCGCTGGCGATGAAATTCCGCGAGTTCCGGGTGCCGCGCGATCCGCAGTGCCCGGTGTGCGGCGAGAATCCCACCATCACCGAGCCCATCGACTACGAGGGCTTTTGCGCCGCCCCCGCGTCGGTCGCCACCGAGGCGGTCGGCGTTCCCGCCTGACGCGGCTCAGCTGACGCCTGGAGCCTCGACGTCCGGGCCGAAGTGTTCGGCTTCGTGGATCAGCATCACCGGGATCCCGTTGTCGACGCGGTAGCGCAGCCGGCACGCGTCGCAACGCAGCGAGGCCGTCTCGACCGCGAGCGGTCCGCGGCAGCGCGGGCAGGCCAGGATGTCGAGCAGGTCCTTCGGAAGCTGGCTCATGACGACATTCTCGCCGGTGCCAGGAACTCCGTGAGGTGCCGGTTGAAAGCGCTGGGGCGCTCGAGATTGCTGAGATGCCCGCAGTCGAGGTCGACGGAGCGCGCCCGCGGGATGCCGCCGCTTATGGCACGAACTTCCGGGGTGGCGACGATGGCATCCTGGGTTCCGGCGATGACCAGGGCCGGCACGTCGATGGACGCGAGCAGTCCGGTGCTGTCCGGTCGCGCCGCCATCGCGCGCTGCGCGAAGGCAATCCCCGCGGGTGTGCAGCGGCGGATCCGTCCGCGCACCGGGTCGACGATATGCGCCTCAGTCTGGGCGCCGGGACTCAGCATGCGGGCGACCATCGGCTCGACGATCGACTCCACCGAGCGCTCGCGCTCCACGCGTTCGGCCATCACCAGGCGGTCGTTGCGCGGCCCCTCGGCGTCCGCGGTCGCCCGCGTGTTGCAGAGCACGAGCGCGCGAATCCGTTCCGGCGCCAGCCGCCACATGGCGAACGCAAGGTAGCCTCCCATCGAGAGCCCGACCACGGCGACGCGATCGATGTGTCGCGCATCGAGGGCGGCGATCACCGACGTGGCGAAGCCCTCGAGGCTCGGCTCACCAGCGGGAGGTGGCGGCGATGTCCCGCAGCCCCAGAAGTCGACGCGAACGCAGCGCATGTCGCCCGAGAGCGCGGCGACCTGGTGATCCCATTGCGAGGCGTCCAGCGTGAACGCATGGAGGAACAGCACCACTCCGCCAGTCCCCGTGTCGTGCATGGCCGGCAGCATCACTGTCCGCGCCGGCTCAGGCCTCGGCGCCGACCACGATCGCGGGGAAATCCTCTTCGAGGGTGGCCGGCTCGATGTGGGTGCGCGCATGCTTCTCGACGTCGCGCAGCTTGAGAATCTCGCTGGGGGTGATCAGCGTGACTGCGACTCCGGCACGCCCGGCGCGTCCGGTCCTGCCCACGCGATGCAGGTACTCATCCGGAGTCAGCGGCACGTCGTAGTTGATGACGTGGGAGATGTCGTCGATGTCGAGGCCGCGTGCCGCGACGTTGGTGGCGATCAGGTACTTGATGTGGGTGGCGCGAAACTGCTGCATGGCGCGATCCCGCTCGCGCTGGGTGAGATCGCCGTGGAGCAGGCCGACCTGGTAGCCGCGTCCGCCGAGCTGAGCCTGGAGCACATCAGCGGTTCGCTTGGTCTCGACGAAGATGAGCGCCATGACCACGTCAGGCTGGTCGAGGATCTGCGCCAGCGCATCGGTCTTGTTCGCCCAAGTCGTCTGCACGTAGAGCTGGCGGACCTCGGCGGGGATCTCCGGTCTGGTGGTGATCTCAACTGTCTCGGGGTCGTGCATGTGGCGCAGGGCCAGCCTGCGCACCCACTCGGGCATGGTGGCACTGAAGAGCAGGGTCTGTCGCTGCGCCGGGCACTGACGGAGGATCCGTTCGACGTCGGGCGCAAACCCCATGTCGAGCATGCGATCGGCTTCGTCGAGCACGCAGACGCGGACGTTCGCGAGCGTGAGCGAGCGGCGCTGGATGTGGTCGCCGAGCCGGCCCGGGGTCGCCACGACGATGTGCGCGCCCTGGCGCAACTCCTCCATCTGGCGTCCGATCGAGTCGCCGCCGTAGATCGCGACGCTGCGCAGCTCATGGCGCTTTCCGAGCCGGGTCAGCTCATCGTGCACCTGCACCGCAAGCTCGCGAGTCGGGCACAGGACCAGCGCCTGCACGGGACCGTCGCGCGGGTCGAGCCGCTCGATGATCGGAATGCCGAAGGCGGCGGTCTTGCCGCTCCCGGTCTGCGCCTGCCCGATGACATCCCGCCCCGCCATCGCGAAGGGCAGCGAGCCGGCCTGGATCGGGGTGGCCATCGTGTACCCGAGCTCCGCCACCGTGTTCTGCATGGCGACGCTCAAGGCGAGCTCGTCGAAGCTGACCGGTTCGGGGATGATTGGACTCAAGGCCACATCGACCGCCGCCGGAGCGGCGGGACGGGGCCTTGCGGCGAGCGGTCTACCAAACCGCGCGCGAGAAGACGAACGCAAGACAGTGTCAGTCTACCCCGGATCGGCGAGTTCACGCCTTCGTAACACCCGCGGTGATGTCAGAGGACCGCGCCATCGCGGTCCGCATACCCCGGATCGGCGCGTTCACGCCTGCGTAAGATCGCCGGTGATGCCGTTGTACCGCGTCAGCACGCTCGGGGTCGGGTGAGTCCGCTGACCGCGGCATTCATCCCACGCGTCGTGGTCCTCGACCTCGACGGGACCACCATCGACTACGCCCAGCGACTGCACCCACGAATCCGGGCCGCCGTGCGGGCCGTGGCGACGCGGATGCCGGTCATCGTCGCCACCGGGCGCATGTACCGGTCGGCGCTGCCGTGGGCCGGCGAGCTCGGCGTGTCCGAGCCGCTGGTCTGCTACCAGGGCGCGATGGTCCGCGAAACTCCCCGGCAGGACGGCTCGCCTGGGGGGACGATCTTCGAGCAGCCGCTCCGCGCGGAGCCGGCGCGACGCGCGCTGCACATCGCTCGCGCGCACAACTGGCACTTCCAGGCGTACCAGGACGACGAGTTGCTCTGCGAGCAGGATCGCCCTGAGGCGCATCTGTACGCTCAGATCAGTGGCGTGCAGTTCCGTCTCGTCCCGGATCTGGAACCGCTGCTGGTGCGGGGCACGACCAAGGCGGCGTGCGTCATCGAAGACCCCGCCGAGGTGGACCGCGCATCCGCGCTGATGACCCAGGAGCTGGCCGGAAGCGCACGGGTCACCCGCTCCAACCCCGAGTTCGTCGAGATCATCGACCCCGAGGTGAGCAAGGCCGTGGCCTGCGAGATCGTCTGCGCGCGGCTCGGCTCTTCGCTGGCCGAGTCACTCGCGATCGGCGACGCTCCCAACGACATCGAGCTGCTGACCGCCGCGGGATATGCGGTCGCGGTCGCGACGTCACGTCCCGAGGTGCTCGCGGCGGCGGATGCAACCTGTTCGCCACCACAGGATGGTGGCGTCGCCGACGTGCTGGAATCCCTCGGCCTGGTCTGAATCACACCGACCTGGTGGTGAAGAACCCCTCGCCCGTCTTGTTGCCGAGCTTCCCGCGCGCGACCAGGTCGCGGAGGAGCTCGACCGGCTCCCAGCGACGATCACCGGTCTGGCGAAGGCCCTCGTCGAGGATCGCCTCGACGACATCGAGCCCGACGAGATCGGAGAGCTGGAACGGCCCCATCGGCCAGCCCAATGCTTTGCGCACCGCGAGGTCGCAGTCCTCGACGGAGGTGTAGCCTGCCTCCACGAGACGCATCGCCTCCTGGATGGCGATGAAGAGGATGCGGTTGGCGATGAAGCCGTACTCCTCGCGGGCGAGCCGCACCGGCGTCTTGCCGATCGCGCGGGCGAAGTCCATGGCGCGGACGATCGTGGTCTCCGCGGTGCGCGGCCCGGGCACCACTTCCACCAGCGCCATGAGCAGCGCCGGGTTGAAGAAGTGGATGTTGAGAAAGCGCTCGGGGTGCGTCACCGCGACCTCGAGCAGCGAGCACGGCAGGGTCGATGAGTTCGTGCCGATGATGGCAGTATCATCAGCGTGCTCGCAGATCCGCCCGTAGACCTCGCACTTGATGTCGCGGTCCTCGGCGACCGACTCGATGATCGTCTCCGTCCCGGCGACCGCCTCGAAACCGGAGCCCAGGCTCACGCGCGCAAGGGCCGCCTCGCACGCGTCACTGTCGAGCGTTCCCTTCTCGACCCGCCGGCGGAGCAGCGCCGACGACGCCGTGCTGGCGTCGCGGAGCCGGTCCTCGCTGCGGCTGATCAGGCGAACGTCGTAGCCGTGGAGCGCAGCCTGGTAGGCGATCTGACCGCCCATCGCGCCCGCACCCACCACCGCGATGGCCGGTCCCGCGGCCAACGTCAGCCTCCGGCCGGCCCGGCGTCGCGTCCGGGGCGGGTCATCGCCTCGGCATCGAGCAGCCGGGTCAACTCGGCCTCGTCCAGGCCGCTGCGCTCACGGGCGACCTCGCGCACCGTCCGCCCGGTGTTGTACGCCTCCTTGGCGATCGCCGCCGCCGCGTCGTACCCGATCCTCGGGGCGAGCGCGGTCGAGAGCATGAGCCCGCGCTCGACCATCGCCGGGCCGTTCTCGGTGGCGGTAATGCCGTCGACGCACTGGGTCGCGAGGTTCCGAGCGGACGCGGCCAGCAGCGACGCCGACTGCAGGAGGTCGTAGGCGGCGACCGGCATCATCACGTTGAGCTCGAGCAGGGACCCGGCGGCGCCGCAGAACGCGACCGTCGCGTCGTTGCCGATCACCTGCGCGGCGACCATGGTCACGGACTCGCAGATGACCGGGTTCACCTTGCCCGGCATGATCGAGGAGCCCGGCTGCACCGCGGGGATCGCAATCTCGCCGATGCCCGCGCGCGGCCCGCAGCCGAGCAACCGGATGTCGGCGGCGATCTTGTGCATCGTGACCGCCACGGCGCGGAGCGCGCCGCTGGCGGCGACGGCGGCGTCGAGCGTCGACTGTCCGCTGAAGTGGTTGTCGGTTTCCCGGAAGGGGATACCCAGGTCTGCAGCGAGCAGCGCGATCACCTTGGGTGGGAAGTCGGGGTGGGTTCCGACGCCGGTCCCGACCGCCGTCCCCCCGAGCGGCAGGTCGACGAGCGTGGCGATCGCCTCCTCGCAGCGGAGGATGGCGCGCTCGGCCTGGCCCGCGTAGCCGAGGAACTCCTGCCCGAGCCTGATCGGGGTCGCGTCCTGCAGATGGGTGCGGCCGGTCTTGATGACCGGCCACAGCTCCTCCGATTTGCGCCGCAGCGACGCTTCGAGGGTGCGCAGGCCGGGGATGGTGTCCTCGCGGATCGCGACCGCGGCGGCGACCTGGATGGCCGTCGGGATCACGTCGTTGCTCGACTGGCCGAGGTTGACGTGGTCGTTGGGGTGCACCGGGACGCGTGATCCGCGTACCCCGCCGAGCAGTTCGATCGCCCGGTTGGCGATGACCTCGTTGGCGTTCATGTTGGTCGAGGTGCCGCTGCCCGTCTGGAAGACGTCGACGATGAACTCCGCGTCGAGGGCGCCGTCGACGACGTCCTGGGCGGCGCGGATGATCGCCCCGGCGATTGCCTCGTCGAGCAAGCCGAGCTCGCGATTGACGAGCGCGGACTGCTGCTTGATCAGCCCGAGGGCGCGGATGAAGCCGCGCGGGAGGCGAAGGTCGCTGATCGGGAAGTTGACCTTCGCGCGCATCGTGTTGGCGCCGTAGTAGGCGTCCGCCGGCACCTCGAACTCGCCCATCGAGTCATTCTCGGTCCTGGTCGCCCGGGTGGTCATCCGATCGCCTCGTCACGATGCAGCGGGATCGTCATGTCGAACTCGGCGCCGCTGCCGGGGACGCTCCGAGCCGCCACGGTTCCGCCATGCCGCTCGGCGACCGTGCGCACGATGTACAGGCCGAGGCCGCTCCCGGGCACCTTGCGCTGCCGCTCGGCGACCGATCGAAAGTACTTGTCGAAGAGGTGGCCCGTGTCCGCGATCGGGAACCCCATGCCGTGGTCGCGCACGGTGAAGCGCACCGAATCGCCGTCGCGCGCAGCCAGCACCTCGATCGGGGATCCCATCGGCCCGTGCTTGACGGCATTGCCGAGCAGATTGGTCAGTGCGAGGATGAGACGGCGCCGATCGCCCCTCATGGTCAGCCCGTGCTCGCTCTCGCTCGTGATCGTCGACTCACGCAGCTTCGCCTCCATCGCGACGTGCTCGATGGCCTCGCCGACCACCTCCTCGGCATCGATGACCTCGAGCGCGAGGTGGTCGTCGGGATCCTCGAGCCGCGCCAGCTCGGCGAGCGCATTGACCATGCGGACCATCATCTCGGTGCTTGCGGTGATCCCCTCGATGGCCACCATGGCTGTCTCGGGGAGGGTGCCGAGCATCCCGGCGCTGAGCAGCTGCCCGTAGCTGTTGAGAATCGTGAGCGGGCGGCGAAGCTCGTGCATGGTGATCGACAGCGACGTCCCGCGCGCCGACGACTCCGAGGTGGCACTCGAGAGGCGGTCCTCGAGGGTGGCCACGCACGAGGCGGCGAGGCGCTGCCCGACGGCCTCGATGTCGTCCGCGGTGGTGGCCGCGAGCGCCAGGGTCTCCTCGGCGTCGAGCCGCTCCTCGCGGACCGCCTCGGCGGTCACCTGCCGGAGCGCGGTGAGGTTGGCGAGCGCCTTCTCGAGCCGGCGCTCGACGCTGGTGCCCGCATCGAGGTGGTGGTAGGCGATCAGCGGGCGGAAGTCGTCAGCGCTCAGCGCCACCAGCACCGCGTTGACGAACTGGCGTGGTCCCCGAACGGGGTCCTGGGGTTCACCGGCGTCAGCCGGCGAGGTCTGCCTCGCCCACAGATCGGCGATCCGCGCCACGTGGGCCGCCAGGAAGTCGCTGAACTGCCGGGTCACGCCGCTGAAGTCTATGCGCACCAGGCGCCAATCCCGCGAGTGCGGCGTCATCGCAGGCGGCGATCTCGACCACGAGCTCGATCGGAGAGCGGGTGCTGCGCCGGTGGCGCGACCAGAGCACCGCTCCCAGAACGGCAAAGGGGATCATCTGGAGGTCGATGAGGACGGAGATCGCGCCGGCATGCGCGACCGAGACCCCGCTGTGCGACAGCAACGCGACCAGGACACCTTCGCGGAGTCCCAGGCCGTTGATGCTGAAGGGCGCGAGCGCGACCAGCAGCGTGATCGGGATGCAGACCGCCAGCACCGTCCAGCTGAGATTCACGCCGATGGCGCGAGCGGCCACGCTGAGTGCGAGGAGGTTGAATCCCCAGCCGGCGGCGCCGACCAGGAGCGACTGCACGACCGCGTGGGGGTGGTTCCGGTAGCCGGCGAACGCCTCGCCGAACGAACGGACGCCGCGGCTCATGGCGCCCGACAGCCGCGCGAGCAGACGGTGCGGCATCAGGCGGTCGGCGCTCAGCGCCACCAGCCAGATGATCACGACCGCCACGGCGAGGCCGGCGATCACGATCACCATCCCGGTCCCGAGGAGCGCGCGGAGGAGGATGGCGGCGGCGATCCCCCAGCAGGTCATGCCGAGCATGCCAGCGAGGCGGCTGCCGGCGAGCGAGGCGAGCACGCGTCCGTGGCCGATCTGACGACCCATCTCGACGGTGCGCATCGCGTCACCGCCGACCCCGGCGGGAAGCATCTGGGTGAAGAAGACACCCTGCAGGTACGTGGAGCTCAGCCGGCGCCAGCTGAGCAGCCCTCCGGGACCGGCGCCGGCGGGCGCGCTGGCGGTGCGCAGGAGAACCCCCCATTCGACGACGCTGGCGGCGACGGCGAGCATGGTGAGACCGAGCGCTGCCGCGATCCAGAGCGGGTCGGCGTGCCCGAGGCTCGCGACCGCCTGAGGCACATTGATCGAGTGGGCGAGGATGGCGAGCCCGACGACCGTTCAGCTGACCCGGGTCCACGGCGACCCGATCACGGCGCGGGCGGTTTGAACGGCTCGTTTCATCTGCACCATTGAATCAGGGTTGGACCGCCTCCATGTGCCATCGGCCGTACCGTGACACGGCGACTCTTCCTTGCAACGCGATGTGCAGACGGCGCGTTACTCAGCAGCCAGATACGGTTCCCGAAAGGCGGTCTGCTCGGCGATGAACACCAGGGGCAGGTCGTCGACCGGCCCGTTGCGATTCTTGGCGACGATGAGCTCGGTCTTGCCCTTGTCGATCTCACGGTTGTGCATCCCCTCTCGATAGAGGAAGAGCACGACGTCCGCATCCTGTTCGATCGAGCCGCTGTCGCGGAGGTCGCTGAGCTGGGGGCGCTTGTTCTCGCGTTGCTCGGCCGCTCGGGAGAGCTGCGACAGCGCCAGCACGGGGACGTTCAGCTCTTTGGCGATCGCCTTCAGCCCGGACGAGATGTCCGACACCTCCTGCACCCGCGAATCGCGTCTGCCCCCCTGCATCAGCTGCAGGTAGTCGATGACGATGAGCTCGATCTTGTGCTGCGACTTCATCCGCCGCGCACGTGCTCGCAGCGTGTTGATGGCGAGGCCCGGTGAGTCATCGATCCAGAGGTCCGCGTGGGTGAGCGTGTCCATCGCCTTGGCGATCTTCTGGAATGCCATCGAGTCGGCCTGGCCGGTGCGGAGCATGTAGGAGTCGACGTGCGCCTCGCTGCAGATGAGCCGTTGCACCAGCGACTGACGCGACATCTCGAGCGAGAAGACCACGACCGGCCTGCCCGCGAGCACCGCCGCGTTGCGGGCGATGTTGAGCGCGAACGACGTCTTGCCCACGGCCGGGCGCGCCGCCAGGATGATGAGCTCACCGGGCTGCAGGCCCTGGGTGAGCATGTCGAGCTTGGAGAAGTTCGTCGGCACACCGGTGACCAGCTGCTTGTGCTCGATGCGCTTCTCGAGCACGTCCCACCACTCGCGCACCACCGGGGCGATGTTGCGCATCTCCGAGCCGCGACTCTCCTGACCGATCTTGAACACTTCCTGCTCCGCCTGGTCGATCGCCTCGCTCACCGGCGTGGTGTTGTCGAAACCGAGGCGGCTCACCTTGCCGCCTGCCTCGATGAGGCGGCGCCGGAGCGCATGTCCGATGATGATGTCGGCGTAGTGCTTGACGCTCGCGGAGCTGGGGACGACGAGGGTGAGCTCGGCGATGTAGTCCATGCCGCCGGCGCGGCCGATCCCCGGACCGCGCTCGAGCTGGTCGCGCAGCGTCACGGTGTCGATCGCCTCGCCACGATCATCGAGTGCGAGTGCGGCCCGGTACAGCACCGCGTGGCGCTCCGCGTAAAAGTCCTCGGGGACGAGCACGTCACGCACGATCGACAGCGCCTCGCGGTCGATGAGGATGCCGCCGAGCACCGCCTGCTCGGCCTCGTTGTCGTGCGGCGGGACACGCATCGAAGCGGACCCCGCAGCGACCCCGCGTCCCAGCACCTCGGCCTGCGGGAGAGAGGTCATTGGGCCGCGACCACGACCTTGAGTGTCTCCGTGACCTCGGGGTGGAGCTCGATGGTGGCCTCGTGGGGCCCGAGGGACTTGATCGGCGGATCGATCTCGATCTTCCGCTTGTCGATGTCGATCCCAGCTTCACGCTTCAGCTGCTTGGCGACGTCCGCGGTGGTGACGGTGCCGAAGAGGCGGCCCGCCTCGCCGGCCTTGGCGTAGACGGTGACGGTCAGCTTGCGCAGCCGCTGCGCGGTCTCCCTGGCGTCGATGAGCGCCTTCTCGACACGCCGTCGCGTCGCCTCCTCACGCCGCCGGATCTGGTCGACGGTGTTCTGGTCGGCGATCACCGCGAGGTGCTGCGGGAACAGGAAGTTGCGTGCATATCCCGGGGTTACCTCGCGAACGTCACCGGGCTTGGCTGTTCCTGCCACTTCCTTCAAAAACAGAACCTTCACGAGACCGTCTCCTGCTCTTCGGGACGGAGGCGCCGGTAGATCATCAGAGCGATGCGCTCACCGTTGCGCACGTCATCGTCGAAGCGACTGCGCCGTTGCGTGATCAACTCCTCCTGCTCCGCGACGATGTGACGAGGACACGCCGCGATGAATGCGCGGGTTGCGAGCAGGCTGAGCGCGAGGACGTCGAGCTCTCCGATGACCGGCAGGGATTCCGGAAGATCGACCACGGGAAGGGCGATCAACGCGAGTCCACCGCCGAAGGCGAGCTTCATGTAGCCCGGCACACGCGCGTCGAACATCAGGCAGTACGCGAGCCGCAGCATGCGTGGCAGGTCGACGAAAAGGCGTTTGGCGCCGCGGAGCTTGCTCAACATCTCGAACCGCGCATTCTACTTTGTTGCGGTTGCTCTCGATCCGGACCGACGATTCACCGACGCCGCACGGCTGTGCGTTCAGTCGCCACTCAGGATCTCACGATGCGCATCGACCCATGCGCGCGCGAGCACAGCGTCGCCGGGCGGAATCGCTCCCTCGATCACCGCTTCGCGGATCGCTGCCTTCGCGCGTCCCACCCAGGGTCCCGGCCCGCGCCCCGCCATCTCCATGAGCTCCTCGCCACGCAGCGGGTCGGACATCGCGGACACCACGCCGCCGGCGTCGAGGCGGGCCATCCGCTCGCCGAGCTCGTCGAGCTCCTCGAGGGTCGGGTAGGCGGACGCCATGGTGTCCGCTCGGGCGAGGTCGAGCATCCTGGCGCGCAGCGGCCCGGCGTCGCCGATCAGCCTGCGCACCGCCGCGTCCCCGAATGACTCGCGGTCGTACTGGATCGGGCGCAGGTGCAGGCGCACGAGCTTGCTCACGTCGCTGATCTCGTCGTTGCTGAACCGCCAGCGGCTGAGGATCGCCCGGGCCATGTCGGCGCCGATCTGCGGGTGGTCGTAGAAGGTGTGGCGTCCGTCCGCTGCCACCGCGTGGGTCGGCGGCTTGGCGATGTCGTGGAGCAGCGCGGCGGTTCGGGTCACCAGGTCGGGCGGCGCCGCGTCGACAGTGTTGAGGATGTGCCCGTAGACGTCGTCGGCGTGGTACCCGCCCTGTTCGACCCCGATCGCGGCGACCAGCTCGGGCAGGACGAGCTCGAGCAGTCCCCCGTCGCGGAGCACCGCGATCCCGGCGCTCGGATATGGAGCAACCAGCAGGCGGCGGAGCTCGTCGCTGACTCGCTCGATGGAGAGGATCGAGGTTCTCCCCGCCTGGGCTCGCATCGCCTCGATCGTCCCGGGAGCCAGGGAGAAGCCGAGCCGGGCGACGAAGCGAGCCGCCCGGTACATCCGCAGCGGGTCCTCGGCAAAGGTCACGGCTGGATCGAGCGGCGTGCGCAGCACCCCGGCGAGCAGGTCGGCGATCCCCTGCCCGGTGATGTCGATCACCTCGCCGCCGAGGCTCTGGCACAGCGCGTTGACGGTGAAATCCCGGCGCCAGACGTCCTCGGCGAGCGTCCCCGGCCGCACGTCGGGGTTGCGCGACTCCGGGTCGTAGCGTTCCGCCCGGGCGCGAACACCCTCGACGATCCACGCGCCTCCACGGATCTGTGCGGTGCCGAACCGCTCGAACCGTTCGGGTGGGTGCCAGCCGAACCCGGACGCGACCGCCGCCAGCAGCGGCATCGGATCGGTCCCGACGGTCACCAGGTCGATGTCCTTCCCCTGCGCTCCGCCGAGCAGCCGGTCGCGGACGAATCCGCCCACGAGGTACACCTCCACCTGCAGGGTGGTCGCGGCGCTCGCGATCGACTCCAGGACGTCCTCGAGCTCGGGAGATTCCGGCTTGATCTCTCGGACGGTCGCGGTCATGCGAGTGCGGGCACGAGCCGTGCGGGCCGGCCGCGAAGCAGCGCCGCCGCGAGCACCGCCGCCAGCGCGGCGCAGAGCGCGGCGCCGAGGAAGACGGCGTGCAGCTCGGTCACGATCGCGGCGGTGATGTCGCGTTCGTACGCCGCGCAGTTGAGCGGTGACGTCGGACAGAGCGCCCCCGGCGACGGGAATGCCGACGCGGTCGTGTAGAAGATGTGCAGGCTCACGGCGGTGAGGATGGAGATGCCCACGAGCATCCCGATCATGCGCGCCACGACCACCAGCGCCGACGCCAGGCCGTGCATCCCGGGTTGCACCGACGCGAGCATCGATGCGTTGACGGGCGCGATCGCCAGGCCGAAGCCGAGGCCGCAGGCGACCAGCACCGGGTCGCTGGGATGCAGCCACCCGGGGCCCAAGGGGTCGGCAAGCGTCGTCGCCGTCCAGCCCGTCATCGCCAGGAACGCCACCGCGGTGATCGCCATCCCGGCGGCGGCGACCACGCGGTTGCCGAGCCGCTGGCAGAGCCAGCCGCCTGCCACGGCGCCGATCGGCACACCGACCAGGAGCCGGAGCAGGACCAGGGCGGCGCCGAGCTGCGAATTCGGGTCCACCGTCGCCCGGGCGAGCACGGGGATGTCGAGCAGCGCCGCCATGAGCGCGGCTCCGACCGCGAGGTTGGTCAGCAACGCCCCGTAGGCGCCTCGCGACCGCAGCTCGCCGGCGACGATGAGCGGGTGCCGCGCGCGCCGCTCCCTGACCACGAAACCCGCCGCGGCCAGCGCGCCAACCGGGAGCAGCCAGAGTGCAGCCGGAGAGATCGCCCCGGTCGAGGGGTCCTCGGCGGAGAAGCTGACGATGATGGTCGCGAGCGCGAGGCCGAGCAGCACGGCCCCGGGCCAGTCGACCGCCGTCGCCAGGGAGGGGAGACGCCTGACGGCGAGCAGTCCCCGGGAGGACCGCCGGTCGCGCAGCTCCCAGATGATCAGCGCAGCCGCAGCGCCGGCGGCGACGAGCGCGATCGGCGTCAGCCACACCATGCCACCGAGCGCGCTGTACGCCACCCCAATGGTGACGTTGTCGCGGAGCGGGCCGGGCGCTGCGACCGCCAGGCATCCGGCGGCGACCGCGAGGCAGGCGAGCACGACCGAGACGCGGTCGAGGCGCGCGGGGCGGACCGGCATGGAAACCCCGGACGCGCCTCGGCGGCCCGCGACAACCAACCCGAGCGCCAGAACGGCGGCGATCGGGATGTTGAGCCAGAAGATCGTCTGCCAGGACGCGATGCTGAGGATCAATCCGCCGTACAGCGGACCGAGGACGCTGCCGAGCTCCTGGACGCCGCCGATGACGCCCAGCGGCAGCCCGCGGCGGTCGGGCGGCCAGAGATCCGCGACCAGGGCCAGGGTCACGGGCACGAGACCACCGCCCCCGAGGCCCTGGAGCGCCCGGCCTGCGACCACGGAGCCGAGGTCGGTCGCGGACGCGGTCACGAGGGAACCGGCGGCGAAGACCGCGAGGCAGAGGAGCAGGAGCGGCCTGCGGCCGTGAAGGTCGGAGAGCCGGCCGAGCACCGGCATCACCACGACGTAGCCGAGCAGGAACCCGCTGACGATCGGCGTCGCCGCCTGGAGCTGATCGACGCCGATGCCGACGTCGGCCATGATCGCCGGGAGCGCGAGCACGATCACGTAGGTGTCCATCGCGGCGACGAGCACCGATGCCGCCGCGATCGCGAGGATCCAGCGCCGGCGCGCGTTCACCCGCTGGCGGGCGGCGGCGTCACTGACACGTTCTCGCCATAGTTGGTAAGAACGAGCGTGTAGGTGCTGTCGGTACCCTTGGTGACGAACGGCCCGACGAGCACGACGCGGCGGAGCTCGTGGGTGCTCGTGTCGATGCCGAAGGTCGCGGCGACGCTCTTCGACGGATCGGCACTGGTGAGCAGCGCGGCCACCGCGCGCCCCGGGAGCGAGCACCCGATCTCGTGCAGTGCCTCACCATTGTATCGATCGTCGCTCTCAACCTGCGGCGACTGGCAGCGCAGCAGGAGCGATGACAGGCCGGTGTTCGGATCGATGAGCTTGGCGGGGTCCCCGAAGCCGTAATCGGCGGGATCCGCGGTGGAGAACCCCGATCCGGTCGGTAATTTGACCGAGAACGTGCCCCCCACCGACACCGCCGGCACGCTGAGCGCCAGCCCGAAGATCGACACCTGGAGTACTCCGGACATGCTGTCCGGCCGCTTCATGTCCCCGTGTCCGCCGGTGAGTTGCGCGCCGGATCCGTTCACATTGGCGCTGGTGAGCACGAAGTGGAAGGACGGCGTGCTGTCGAGAACGCTCTTCGTCGTCCTCAGCAACGACGTCGCGTTGATCGACGGTCCGCCGCACGCGCTGACCAGGAGCAGCACTGCGGTCGTGATCAGGGCGAGGCGGCGCAGGCCCGCGATGATGTTCCCTCCGAACCACGCGAGATATCCGCGGGCGAGTATAGGTGTGCCGATACACTGCCACGCGTGAGCGGAGAGAGCGCCGCGTCGGCGGAGATCGATCCGGCGGCCGCGTGAGCCCTGCCGCGCTGGCCGGTGAGCCCGGTGCCCGCCGGATCAGCCCACTCCTCTTGCTGCTGGTCATCCTCTCGTTCTTCCTGGTGTTCGCCGGGGTGTCGTGCAACACCGAGACAACCAGATCGACGATCGGATCGATCGAGGCATCCCAGGGGGTGAGTGCGGCGGCGACCGCCCAGGTGAACGCATGCATCGACGGGCTCAGCGGGGTGAACGTCCTCGCATACAGCGGCTGGCAACTCGCCTTCGGAGGGAATCCATGGATCGGGTCGGTGCCGGCGGCCTGCCAGCAGAGCGGTGGTCTGCCCACCATCGACACCTCCTCGGCAAACATCGGTCCGCAGCTCCCGGTGATGCTTGCGCTGGTCAGCGTTGCCCTCGCGCTGGTCTTCGCGATTGCCGGGGCTCTCGGCCTTCTGGCGGCGAGGACCAGGGCGGTGATCACCGCGGTCTTCGCAGCCGCTGCTGGTGCACTGCTCATCGTCGATCAGCTCCACGTCCGCGATGTGCTCCTGGCCAAGATCGCGTCGAGCGCCGGATCGAGCGGCCCCGGGTTTCTCGGCATCACGTCGCTGTTCAGCGTCAACCCCGGTATCGGTCTGGTGCTGGCGCTCGTGATCCTCGCGGTCGCGGTGCTCTACAACGTTGCGGCGATCATCGTGACGCCGGTGAGCGAAGCCGCCCAGACCCCCGAGCCGCCGCCCCCGCTCTCACCGCCCCCGTAGCAGCTCAGATCAGGCGGAGCCGCCGAGAAACGGGATGCCGTAGCTCTCGAGCTCGGAGCCGACTGAGGTCGGCCAGACCTCGGCGATGGCGTCGGCGGTCCAGCCACCGTCGCGGTACGCCACAGATATCTCTTTCGGGTGTGCCCACAGCGACAGCTTGTCGCCGCCGAGACCGATGCACTGACCGGTGACACCCGCGGCGTCGTCGGAGCTGAGGAACACGAGCAGCGGCGCCACGTCGTCAGGCGTGCCCATGCCCATCTGCTGGCGCACCGTCGCCGGGAGCGGCTCGCCCTTCTCCGCCGCATCGACGAGTGTTGCCATGCCCGGAATCGTCGCGATCATCCGGTTGATCGCGTTGGGGACGATCGCGTTCACGGTGATGTTGTGCTTGGCGCACTCCATCGCCCAGGTGCGCGCATATGCGGCGATGCCCGCCTTCGCCGCGGCGTAGTTGGTCTGCCCGAAGTTGCCGCGCTGTCCGGCGATCGACGCGACCACCACGATCCGTCCCCCCGACCCCTGTTCGCGCATCTGGCGCACGGCCGCGCGCGCACATGTGAACGTGCCGCGAAGGTGCGTCTCGATGACCACGTCGAAGTCGTCGTCGCTCATGTTCCAGAGCACGCGGTCACGAAGGATGCCGGCGTTGGTGCACATGATGTCGAGATGGCCGAACGCCCTGACGGCACCGGAGACGAGCTGGTCCGCGGCCGCTGCGGATCCAACCGCACATACCTCGGCAATGACCCGGCCGCCGGCGCCGGCGATCGCGTCCGCGGTCGCTTCGGCGACGTCACCGTCGACGTCGTTGACGACCACCGCGCAACCTGACCCGGCGAGCGCCATCGCGTAGGCACGGCCGATGCCGCGTCCGCTCCCGGTGACCACGGCGACCTTGCCTTCGAGATTCATCGCGAAGCTCCTATGTCAAGCAGCCACGGCAGACGGGCGCTGTGCGCCGACTCTAATGTCCGAGCGCAACCGTCCGCTTCGCGAACTCGATCTCCACGTGTTCGCCGCGCGGCTGATACCCGGCCTGGCGGTAGATCGAGTTCGAGACAGGGTTGGCTGCATCTGTGAAGAGCATGGCGCCCTCGACGCCGGGCCGCTCGAGCGCGAGGGCGGTCACCTCGTAGGTGAGCCACCTCGCGTAGCCGTGGTTGCGATGCTCCGGCGGCGTGTACACCGGACCGACTCGCACGACGCCGGCGGCGTCCCGATGGCCGACCATGCACACGATCTGTCCGTCGACCTCCCAGAGGTCGACGCGTCCCGACTGCACCATGTGATCGGCGATCGCACTCGGGTTCGGCGGAGCGACGTGCTCGATCTCCGCGCTGAAATCGTCGAGCCACGCGGCGATCAACGCCAGGTCGCCGGCGACTCCGGGACGGCGTGTGCCCGGCGGCCGGGCCACCTCGGTGAGTGAGTCGAGCTCGTTGAGCAGAATCGTCCGGTCCACTTCGATGCTGTCGCCGGTGGCGGCCGTCCATGCAGCCGCGACTGCGCGCGCCGATGACACCGGGCCGACGACCCCGCCCGGATGGATGCCGAGCTCGGTCGCGCGTGCGAGCGCCGTGATCGCCAGGTCTGCCGCGGCCTCGGGCGGGAGCGCGGACACCAGCAGGCCGTGCGGAGGCGTCCAGCTGGCCGCGCCGACGACGGACCCGGAGTCGGTGATCCACCAGAAGCTCGGCGGCGCGCTGTAGGTCGAGGGCGCGGTGCGCACGAGGTCGATGACGGTCAGCAGCACGTTGCGGGCGCAGGGGTCGGCCCTGAGAAAGCTCTCGGCCGCGGCGGCGTACTCCTCGACATCGGCGGTCGTGTGAACTTGGATCACGTCGCCGATTGTGCCGGTCTCAGAGCGCCAGGCGTCCCCCGGTTGCCACCTGCGCCACGACGTAGACAGCCCAGGGCGCCGCCGCGAGCATGAGAATCACGCCCCGCGCCTGACCGCGCCAGAGCACGGCCAGCAGGAACGCCGCCGTCAGCAGGGTGAGGGCGGCGCTGATGGCCCCCGCGGATCCCGGATGCCAGGTCGTGAAGACGACCCCGATGGCGGCGAGGACGCAGGACTGAAAGGTGGCCGACCCGGCGACGTTGCCGAAGGCAAGCATGTCGTCATCGGTGCGCACCCAGAGCACGCTGTTGAGCGTCTCGGGGAGTTCGGTGGCAACCGGCACGATCACCAGCGCGAGCACGAGTGCGGGAATCTGCAACGCCGACGCGGTCCGATTGAGCGCACTCACGAAGAGCTGCGAACCGACGACGAGGAGAGCGACGGCGACGACGAGTTGCACCGATACCAGCACGGGATGAGGCTTGCCCGGCCGCCAGCGAACGATGTGCAGCGGCTCAGGGGCCCCCCCCGCAGCCCCACTCCCGCGGAGCGTCGCGATCACGTACACGGCGTAGGCAACGAGCAGCAGCGCTCCGACCGCGATCCGGGCGCCGCCCGGGAGCAGGCTCGAGAGCACCGCGACGGCGAAGGCCCCGAGGAAGACGCCCAGATCGCGTCGCGCCTGACGCTTGTCGATCACGAGCCGGCACGCCCCGCCCCGCAGGACCACGGCGACCCCGGTCGCGCCTGCCCCAATGGTGAGCAGCAGAAACGGCGAGCCCAGCACCGCGCCGGTGGCGACCGAATCGGCCGCCGGCGAATGGGTCGCGAGCGCGACGATCGGGACGACCGTCTCAGGCAGCGACGTCCCGAGCGCGGCGAGCAGGCTGCCGGTCGCGCCGCTCCCGAGGTTGAGCATGTGGCCCGCCCATTCGATCGCGTTGGTGAACAACTCGGACGCGACCACCACGAGGATCAGGCTGGCGACGAAGAGCAGCGCGGTGATCATCGGCGTCGCAGCAGGCGGTCGACCGGCGTGTGCAGCCACGCGGTCGCAAAGCCGAGCACGTGGCGGATCGTCACCGGCTGCTCTCGGTGTACAGGAGCAGCCCCGTCCGCCACGTCGACCGCGTCGCGCACTCGCTGGCGCATCCACGGAAACACGGTTCGAGGCAGCAGGTCAGGGGCGGCCATGCGGAGCGACCAGGCCTCGAGGCTGCGCCGCGGCGCGCCGCCGATGACCTGGCCGAGAAAGACCACGTCGCCCGCCGACCGGAGTCCCCGCCATGAATACACGCCGACGATGCCCTCGACGCGCACCTTGTAGCCGGTCTCCTCCTCGGTCTCGCGTGCCGCCGTGGCCGCCGGGTCCTCGTCTGGCTCGCAGTGACCGCCGGGAAGCTCCCATCCCGGCGGCCACGGCCGGAACTGGAGGAGGACGCGCCCGCGTTGCACGATCGCCACCTGCGCACCCTCGACCGTCCACTCGACGCCGTCGATCACCACCACGCTCATGACAGCACGTGAAACACGTTCGGCAGGCCGATGAAGATCGGATCCACGCCGGGCACGATCAAGTGGTGAACGGTGAGCGAGGCGGTCCCCACGGTCATCGCGGCAACGGCGTCGACGGCGCCGTGGGTCAGAGGTGGAAGGAGCAGCGCCACCGCGGCGGCGAGCGCGTAGACCACGTGGCGGTACTGTTCGAGATACAGGAAGACGCGCGGTGCAATGCCGAACAGGAGGCTGCGCACCACCGCGTACCCGTCGAGGCCCGGAACCGGCAGCGCATTGAAGACGAAGAGCGCGATGTTGACCAGGAAACCCTGCAGCAGCACGCCGAGGATCACTCCCTGGAGTGTGAACTGCGCGAGCGTGTCGAATCCTCCCAGGTCGACGCTCGACCCGAGCAACTCCACGCGCAGCGCCCCGGCGAAGATGGCGGCGACCACGAGGTGCGCGAGCGGTCCTGCCGCCGCGACCGCAGCGCGCTGCCTGCCGTCGCGGAGGTACAGCGGATCGAGCGGGACCGGCCTGCCCCAGCCGACGCCCGCCACGAGCAGCGCGAAGGATCCGTACGGGTCGACGTTGCGACGCGGATCGAGGGTCATGCGCCCAACCCGGCGCGGGGTCGGATCGCCGCAGCGCAAGGCGATCGCGGCGTGGCTGAGCTCGTGGATCACCGATCCGAACACGAAGCCTGGCAGCGTGTAGAGGACGATCGCCAGGTAGGTACCGGGACTGGTCACCCGGCGCCGGCTACTCGAGCTCGACCCGCGACGGCCGCCGCGAGCGCCCCGCTCCGCCTGCCGATCGCTTGCGGCCGCGCGATGGAGACTCGGTGGATGCGGGCTGCCGGGTGTGGTGCTCGATCATCGCCGCCAGAGCCAGCAGGAGCTCGCGCTGGGCGATCAGCAGATGGCGCTGCGCCTCGGGTGGCACGAGCTCACCAAACGAGGTCCCGAGCATCCGCGACGCCTCGTCGACGAGACGGGTGGGGCAGATGCGACACGGTTCGGTCATGACTTGCGATCCGAGAACGTCACCAGGAGCATCCCCTCATCGAGACGCCCCTTGGTCACGCGCTTGCCGTTGAGCACCCGGGGTAGTGAGATCTCGCGCTTGTACGGACCGACGCTGACGAAGAGCTCGCCCTCTCGATGCTTGATGTCGACGTCCTCCTTGCCGACGAACGGGAGGTGGAGCTGCAGCTCGTAGTTGTTGCCAACCTTGCGGATGCGCTGGGGTACGGCGTGATAGAAGATCTGCGAAGGATCGAGGTCGCCGTAGATGGACTCCCCCATCTCGGCGAGCGAGTCGAGCCCGACGATCTCGTGGTCGAACAGCTTGGTCTGCAACGTCGGGATCGGTGAGAACGCGGTCTCCACCATGACGGCGTAGCGCTGCTGCGCCTCGCGCCACGAGTCGAAATAGGTGTCCGTGACCTCGGGTGGCAGGACGCGGTTCACCACCACCAGGTCGGTGAGGTAGTCGTACAGGCTCAGATACGTGAACGCTCGCTGCGCCTCCTTGACCACCATCTTTTCGAGGTTGAGCACGATCCGTGTGGTGCACACCTTGGGATCGCCGAGGATCTTTTTCATCCCCTCGAGGTCGAGGAGCAGGTCCTTGACATTGCTGAAGATCTCGTCGCTGGGCAGGGGGATGCTGATGAACGGCTGCATCACCGGGCGCGCCACCTTGTTCATCATCCGGTGGATCGGGAAGATGCGATCGAGATACCACTTGGCGACGTCGGGAAACGCGAGCAGCTGGAGGGTCTCGCCGGTCGGCGCGCAATCCACGATGAGGACGTCGAACTTGCCCTCGCGCTTGTGCTTCTTGATCCACATGAGGCTCGCGACCTCCTCCATCCCCGGAGGCGATGCCATCTCCTCGGCGACGATGTCGTCGACTCCCTGCGACGCGAACAGCGACGTCAGGTAGATGTGGATGCGATCCCAGTGTTCCTCGAGCTCGTGGAGCGCGTTGACCTCCTGTCCCCACAGATTCGGGGCGAGCTCGGTCGGGTGGTCGCCGATCTCCTGATCGACGCTGTCGCCGAGGCTGTGCGCGGCGTCGGTGCTGATCACCAGCGTCTTGTAGCCGAGGTTCGCGCACTTGACCGCGGTTGCAGCCGCGACGGTCGTCTTGCCGACCCCACCCTTCCCGGTGTAGAGGATCACTCGCACGCGCGTGTCTCGGTGCTCACGGATTGATGCGCGTCACCACCACCGCCGCGATGAGGATGAGCACGACCATGAGCGACGCCATGATCGCGACCCGGCGAAGATCGCGGGGCACATAGGGGACGCGGTCGAATGGGATCGCGGCCTCGTCGCTGTCGAGCGGCTGGAAGAGCGCGGCGGCTGTGACCGGGCCCCGGATCGCGCGTGGCTGGGCTGCTGGGTTGACCCGCTGCACGCGGCGGCGCGATGCGCTGTCCGTGGTGGCCACGAGGTTCCCGCCGGCGTCCTCGTCCGGCTCGGACTCGATCTCGAGTTCGGTGCCGGGCAGCGGCAGGACGGTCTCCGGCAGTACCTGGGCGAGCACCGGACGCGGGGTGACAGGCGCCGGCACCGTCGCCTGGCGTGGGGCGGCATTTCGGGGTGTTGCCGGGGCGGGTGTTCCCGGGCGCCGCGTCGCGGCGCGTTGCTTCTGCTTTCGGGTCTTCTTGGCCATGAACTCATCGAAGCGTATCAGGGGGTGCGGACCCGACCCGACGTCGAAACCGCGGACTGTGCGCCGAGTGGAGCGACGGGGCAGGCAGCGGGCCTCCGGATGGGAGAGGCCACGATTGGAGCCATGGCCTGGCGATGAGAGAGCCCGGCGCCCGCTGCCCGACGAGCCTTGGATGCAAGGGGTGCAGCCCTACATCTTGTGGCCTGTGCCGAACGCTAGCACACCATGCGGTGGTATTCAAGGACGTGTTCGACCGGCGCTGCCAGACAGGGAATGGGCCCTCGCTACCCGCTCGACTGGCTCGGCTGCCAGTAGACGCGAATCTCCCAGGTGGTATCAGGGGTGACATCGACCACGAGCGTTTCACGTTTCCCTGTGTAGTTATCCGACCCGCCGCCCCCGCTGGGACCGCCATTGCACGTCGATGCGCTGGTGCTCTGGTTTCCGTTGGAGACGAATACCTGGATTCCACCTGGACCCGAACACCACCACTGCATCTGGTTCGAGCTGTGGGGAGTGAAACTCGGCAGCGCGGCGATTCCCTGCCCATAGGTCAAGGGAACCAGCACCTTCGCGCCCGCCGGCAAGGGCGGGAGTGCAGGTAGGATCAACGGCGTCGCGGTCTCGGCAACGACGATCTCCCAGCGCACTGATGGGCTGGTCATCACCTTCAAGGCCACGGGCTTGCCTGTCAACGGGCCGTAGGCACCTGAGATTTGGGCGTTGACCGGATGAGTTGAGCTCGAGCAAGGCTTGAGGCTCTCGTTGACCGTGCCGTCGGCCGTCACGATCTGGAGATGTCCAGTCCCGACGCAGGCGTACTGGATGTACTCCCAACCCTCCGGGATGAAGGCGGGCAGCACCGCTGACCCGGTGTGCTTGGTGACCGGAATCACGATGTACCACGACGCCGGGAAGCCCGTGCCGTAGACGGGCAGCGGCGTCGGGGCGTGGACGTGCGGCGGAGGGGGAGGCGCGCTGTAGATGGGCAGCCTCGGGAGCGGTGCGGTCTGCGCGGACGACGTTGGAGACGTCGGACGTGCGTGGCCGCCGAGCTCCAACGCGAACGCGACGACCGCTGCCGCAACCACCGCGATCGCGGACACACCGACGACAACATTCACGGACCTGTGGCGACGCCGGGTCGCGGTCGGTTGCAAGGTCATCAGACGTTGCGGCGGGGGTTCCGCGTCGATACGGTCAAACTTGTCCCGAAGCCGGCTCTCCAGTCGAGGACCGATGTCAATCATCTTTCAGTTCCTTTCGAAGGGTGGCGAGGCCGCGTTCAAGATGGGTTCGCACCGTTCCCGGCCGGCACCCCATGAACACGGCGCACTCGTCGATGGAATACCCATGCCGGTAGTTGAGCGAGATCGCCGCGCGCTGCTTTTTGGACAGGCGCCGGTAAGCTCGATCCATGTCGATGCGCTGGGCGTCATCTCCCCCGCCGGGCGACGGTCCGGCGCGATCGATCAGTCCGGGCAGCGGCAGGCCGCGCGATCGAAGCATCCGGCGCCTGCTGATGCAGTGGTTGACGCACACCCGGGTCAACCAGGCCGCCTGACGATCCATGTGCGACAGCGAGTCCCAGGCTCGCCACGCCTTGAGCAGCGTCTCCTGGACGGCGTCCTCGGCTTCGCCGGCGTCGTCGAGGATGGATAGCGCGAGGGAGTAGAGGCGCCTGACATCCGCCGCGACGACGGCCTCGAAGGCGCGTTCGGGCGCGCCTTCACCCGACGCCATCAGACCGGCTGATGCGATCACGCTATTCCCAACGCTCCCAACCTTACTTTTGCGGACACGGCGGCGCATTACGCCGCGCCCGCGACATTGGCCACCCCTGGCCGGGTGGGCGCCGCTACCCGCCGACGGCGGCGACGGGAGCGCGCGTCCAGGATCGATGAGTCCGCGAGGGCGGTATCGCAAGGAGTTGGCGATGCTCGACCCGGGCCAGCTGCCAGCCACCCTCATGGACCATCCGGTGATGGCGGTAGCAGAGCAGGACCAGGTTGTCCACGTCGCTCC
>JBAPWO010000268.1:0-12943 GCA_049283735.1 Candidatus Dormiibacterota bacterium | reverse complement strand
CCATCCGACAGGCCCAGCGCAGCCACGAGATCAGGTCGGCCGCGCCCTCCCGCTCGTAGCCGCGAGTGGCGTCGAAGCGGACCAACCTGCGGCTGAACTGAGCCTCGAGGCGATCGATTCCACGGCGCATCTCGATCAGATCCGCCGAGAGAGCCGCTCCTTCCATGCCGAGGATGTCGTCGGCATCAAAGGCCTGCGCCGCCAGCCCCAGGAACCTCGCCCCCCGCCCGCCATTCGAAGGAACCGCGGCCGCGCCCTGCTCCGATCGAGAATGAACGCTCACCACCACCACAAGATTGTATACCTACACAAGCCAGTATCACAACCCCCGACCAAGGTCCTTCCGGGCGTCAGCGCGCCCGGCGTCGCGCATCCCGCGCCAGGTCGGTCACCCGGCCCATCAGGACCTCAGCCTCGGCGGCATCGCGACAGACGGCCCGCGCCTGCCACCCCCGACCAGCCGTGTCGAGGTGCACAGTGGCCAACCCCAACCACCGTTGCAGCGGCCCCTGTCTGAAGCGAACGCTCTGCACCTTCTCCAGTGGAACGACCACCACCTCCGGTCGCACCCGTCCGGTGCGCGCCAGGGCGTGGCGGCCGCGGTCGTCCCAGAACGCCAGCAGGTGATACGAGAACGGAGCCCGAAACACCGCGCGCCGTGGTGGCCGCGAGCCGGGAGGCGCGACGGTCACGGCACCCGGTAGCACTCGCTGGAGCAGCCACGCGCCGTGCGCACGCGAGCCGACCGGGAGGAGGGTGCGCGACAGCTGCGAGCTGCCCTCCTCACGTTGCTGGCTGCCGCGCTGGCGGGCGACATCAACCTCGAGACGCACCCAGCCGAAGTGACGCCACAACAGCGGCTCGACCCAGCGCACAGCCTGGATGCGCCCGAACGGGATGGTCTCCGTCCGTGTCTGAAGCAGCCCGCGGCTGAGTCGCAAGCCATCGGCGGCCTCGGACAGCTGGAAGTCGTACACGGCGTTGAAGCGGCGGAATACCTCGGGCACCACCCCCACCAGTGCGGGCACCGCGATCGATGCCGTCGCGGCACCGTGTGGCACGAGGAGGCTCGTGATCATCGCCAGGATCACGATGCCGATGAGCACGTTCACCGGCGCAGTCAGAAGCGTGGCGAACACCACCCGCTGGTTGTCCATCCGCAGCAGGGGCTGGGCAGGTGGCTCCGGTGTCCCAGAGGCGAGCCCATGGGCAAGGGCGAGAAGCGTCGCCCGCACCTGCTGGGCTTCCGCCGCCCCCAGGTAGGCCAGCCGGGTGCGCCCGGTCCCGCGGCCGGCCACGACGACGCGCACCTCGGCCAGCCCGAGAACGCGGGCGATGACCGGCGAGATCACATCGATCGCCTGGATGCGCGCGAGCGGGACGCGGATCGACTGCCTCCGGATGAGGCCTGTCGTGATCTGCAGGTCACCGCCGTGGACCCGCCAGCGCGTGACCAGCCACGAGACGATCCCGGCGACGATGCCCAGGCCCAGCAGCACAAAGCTCTCCCAGGGGAAGCCGTGGCGCCGGCCGGTGTCGAACTGTGTGCTGAAGAGCACCAGCACCGCCACGGCGCTGCCAGCCCGGACCACCGGCGAGAGCGGATGCAGGCGCTTCCATTCGGTCTCGCCCGGCGTGGCCGGGGGCGCGCTCGCAATGGACGTCATCAGAGCCCGGTCGCCTGGGCTTCGCCGAGCGAGGCGAGGCGGTCACGCAGCCTGTCTGCCTCAGCTTGGACAAGCCCGGGGATCCGAGCGTCGCTGGCCGCGGCGGCAGTGTGCATCTGCACGGTCGCCAGCCCGAACAGGCGGTCCACGGGGCCGGCGCTGACGTCGATGAACTGCATGCGCCCGTATGGCACGACGGTGACCTGGCGGAAGAGCAGGCCATGACGCACGATGAGGTCGTCGGCGCGTTCCAGGTACGCCCACGACCGGTAGCGCCCCCGCAGCAGTGCCCAGGTCGTGATCAAGACAACAGCGAGCCCGGCTGTCACCGGCACCCCGGCAGTAGCCGCCCCGAACAGCCACGACGGGATCAGTGCGGCGAGGGCCACGGGCACTGAGACCAGGCCGAGCGAGACCTGACGGGCGGTCCACATCCGTGGCGATGGCCGACGATAGCCGTCCAGCCCGGGGTCGGGAGATGCAGCCTGTGTCATCGTGGAAGTCTCGCATCGCCGCGCGAAGCCGCTGCGTTTTCGACCATCTACCATCGCTCAGCGGTGGGGAGTCGCCAAGTGGTAAGGCACCGGACTTTGGATCCGGCATTCGAAGGTTCGAATCCTTCCTCCCCAGCTCTTGCCCGGTGGGCAAGCCGGTGGACCAGATCCCTCCCTCAGAGGCTCGAAAGCTTGGTCCACCTCGACCAAGGATGTGACCTGTGACGCCGTGAGGATTCGAGTCGGCATCTCAGACCACCTCCACCCTCACTCCGACGCCGAGTGCGACCACGCGTCGGGGTAGGCATCAGCACGCTGCGATGAATTGCGGCGACCCGCCGATGGCAGGCTCGGGATTCGAGGTGCGCCCTAGCTGTTCTCGTACCAGGAGACGATGCGCGCGCGGCCCAGCGCGTGCGTGAACAGATTGAACCCGAGAAACGCGGGCGTGGAGTCCGGGCCGATGCCGAGCGACGGGACGTCGACGGCATGCACCACGTAGTGGTACTGGTGAGGCCCGTGCCCCGGCGGCGGCGCCGCGCCGAGGTAGCCGGCGAGGCCTCCGTCGTTGCGAAGATGGAAGGCTCCCGATGGCAGGCACTGACCGCCCTGGTCACCGGCGCCGGCCGGCAGACTGGTGACGCTGCCGGGAAGGTCGACGACGGCCCAGTGCCAGAACCCGCTTGCCGTCGGCGCGTCGGGGTCGTACACAGTCACAGCAAAGCTCTTCGTGCTCACGGGGAAGCCGCTCCACGAGAGGGCGGGCGACACGTCCTCTCCGCCGGCACCAAAGATCCCGCTTCGCTGCGCCGACGGCAACTGCTCGCCGTCCTTGATGTCATCGCTCGACAGGCTGAACCACGGCACCTGAGGGAGATCGGCGTACGGATCACGACTCATTCACGCACCTCCAGCGCGCCAGCGTACAGGAAGGACCTGTCATCGGTGATGGAGCGGCATGGACGCCGGTGATCGAGCCCCAGGCTTGCGTTGCCATCGAGGACGTCGCCGAAGCGTCCCGGCCGACGTGTTCGCTATCCGTACGTGGGATGTTGCGGCCAGCCAGGCGGAGAATCTTCCCAGTCCTCCTGGCGCCCGTAGGGAGTGAGGTCGAGGATGTTGTTGACGAAGAGAACCCGGTCCACCCCGCGGTTGGTCGTGGAGTACGTTCGATAGACCTCGTCCCCATCACGGAGAAACACGCTGAGCAGGAAGCCGCCATCTGTGCCGCAGTCGTGGGCGAAGCTCGTGCCATGGGACGACACGAACGGAACCGTCCATCCCATTCGCGCCGCATACGCCTGACTTTGCGCGAGCGGCATGTCGGACACAGTCGCCCAGGCAACGCCGCACTCGGCGAGCGTTGCCAGGGCGGTCACGTTGTTGGTGAAGTGGGTACAGCCCGGGCAGTATTCGTCGGGCCCGCGGTCCATGAACTGATAGACGACCAACTGTGCGTGCTCGCCAAAGAGGTCGAGCAGGCGCTTCGGGCCGTCGGGAGTGTCGAACGTGTACTTGTCGTTGTCGAACCTGACCATCGGCAGGCGACGGCGGCGCGCAGCGATCTTGTCGAGGGCGCGGGTCGCCTCCTTCTCGGCCGCGAGCAACTCGTCCCGGTCCTCTTGCCACTTCGCGGCTGAGACGATCTCCGGCATGCTGGTCATCGCAAGCTCCTACTCAGTCATCGACGATTCGTGAAAACTACACGCACCCCGCAGCCTGTCGGTGGTCCCAATCGCACCTTACAGCGGGGGTACCGGAGGCAGTCGAGTGGGCCCTGAAGACGCTGCCTCGCTGGGCGTGACCCTGACCAACCTCGACGAGCCGCTGTTTGAAGGGGCGAGGGCAACCAAGCGAGACCTCATCACCTACCTGGAAAGGGTGGCCGACCGGATCATTCCCGAGCTCGCGGACCGGGCGCTCTCGGTGATCCGCGTTCATCGCGGTCAGGAAGCCTTCATGCAGAAGAACCTGCCGTCGTACACGCCTCCCTGGGTAGAGCGGGTGACGATGTGGGCGGAGTCGTCGAAGCGAGAGGTGACCTACGCGCTCTGCAATGACCGCCGCACGCTGCTGTGGTTCGGGAACCAGCGCGCTGTCGAGTATCACCCGGCATTGGTGCGCATCGAAAGCCCCGATCACATGACTCATCTCGTGCTCGACATCGATCCCCCGCACGGAGATGCCTTTCCCGCCGCCGTGCGAGCCGCGCGAGTTGTACGGCAAGTTCTTACCGACGAAGGCCTTGACGCTGTCATCAAAACGAGCGGGGCGAAGGGCCTGCACATCTTCGTCCCCATCGACAGCAGCGTGTCTATCGATGCGGCCGCAGCGGCCACCCGAGCAATCGCCGCACGAGCCGAGCGACTGGATCCCGGCGCGGTCACCACCGCCTTCATGAAGGACGACCGCGCCGGAAAGGTCTTTGTCGACTCGACTCGCGTCGGCGGGGCAACGGTCGTCGCTGCGTACAGCCCGCGTGTGCGGCCAGGGGCGCCTGTGTCGTTTCCAGTGGACTGGGACGAGCTGGACGAGATTTCGCCTGCTGACTTCACCGTGCTCACCGCCATGGGTCACCTCGGCGATGGCGACCGATGGGCAACACGGATGCCGCCGCCACAGCCGCTCGGGACTCAGCTGCTTGAAGAGGGCAGGTCCATCCCGGTCGCTCGCGTCCAGGCCATGCATGAGGGCAAACGACGGGCGCGTGGAAGTCGGTAACTACCACCGCATGTGAGCAAATGCTCAAGCACTTGATATTTGCTCACCTGGGCTACTATGCTCGCACCCCGGCGACCGAGACATAGGGAGATTTACGTGTCCGAGTTGGACGGCCAATAGATGCCGCTCGTCCCGCTCCAGCGAATGCTGGGCACGGCACGGTCCGGCGGCTACGCCGTCGGGTACTTCGAGGCCTGGGACGCGCGTTCGCTCGAGGCGGTGCTCACCGCTGCGGAAGAAGAGTCCGCACCGGTGATCCTTGGTTTCGGCGCGATGATGGTGGACGGGACGTGGCTTGACAGCGGCGGCGTCGAGGTCCTCGGTGCCATCGGACGCAGCTACGCGGACGGGAGTTCCGTCGATGTCGCTCTGCTGTTCAACGAGGCCCACACCCTCGACCAGGCCCGGCGTGGCATCGACGCCGGCTTCAACGCGGTGATGATCGACACGCATTCCTGGCAAACACAGGATGCGATCGTCGCAGTGAGGGAACTCTGCCGGGTGGCGCACGAGTCGGGGGTCGCGGTTGAGGGCGAGCTCGGCAGTCCCGCGGAAGCAACGGCCAGAGGCGTGGATCACAGTAACGCGAGCCTCACCGATCCAGACGAAGCGGCGCGCTTCGTGGAGGAGACCGGTGTGGACTGCCTGGCAGTTTCGGTCGGGAATGTCCACATCCTCATGGACCAGGAGGCTTCCATCGATATGGAACGTCTGCGGTCGATTCATGCGCGCGTCGACGTGCCACTGGTCATCCACGGAGGCACGAGCTTCCCGCCGGCCGCGGTGGCGCCGGCGATCGCGCTTGGGGTCGCGAAGTTCAATGTCGGCACTGTCCTGAAGCACGCGTTCTGGGATGGCCTCGAATCCTCTATCCACTCAGTTGGGATGAACCCAGATGTGCACCAGCTACTCGGCTCCCACAAGGAGTCCGACGTAATGGCCGTCGCCCAGGAGCGGATGACCACCAAGGTTCGCTCCCTCATCTGGCAGTACGGGGGAAGCGGGCGCCAAGTGGTTGCAGCCGAGCTGAGCACCCGATGAGCGACGTCGCACGCGCTGGCACTGCTGACCCCAGTTTGGCCCAACTCACAGCCGACTTCGATGCGGTCCACGGGCTGGACCTCTATCGCCGGATGCTGTTGATCCGGCGCTTCGAAGAGCGCGTCTATCTCCTCTACCTACAAGGCGAGATCCCGGGGACACTGCACCAGAGCCAGGGCCAGGAGGCGGTCGCAGTCGGCGTATGCGACGTCCTCAGACGGACCGACTGGATCACGTCCACCCACCGACCGCACGGTCACGCCCTGGCCAAGGGCGTCGATCTTCGCGCGGCGATGGCCGAGCTGTTTGGCAAAGCGACCGGCTGTTGCGGCGGCAAGGGCGGCTCGATGCATCTGGGAGACCCATCGGTCGGCATGCTCCCGGCGATCGCCATCGTCGGGGGCGGCAACACCGTGGTCACCGGTCTCGGGCTGGCCTTCAAGCTGATGCGGACGGACCAGGTGGCTGTGTGCTTCTTCGGTGAAGGCGCGAGCAACGAGGGTGCCTTTCACGAGGGCCTCAACTTCGCGGCGGTCCAGCATCTCCCGATCGTGTTCGCGTGCGAGAACAACCTCTACGGCGCCTCCACCCCGTTCCACCAGGTGAGCCTCGTTCCGGATGTCGCGGCCCGCGCTGCCGCGTACGGAGTGCGGGGAGAGATCATCGACGGGATGGACGTGCTCGCCGTGCGCGAGGCAGCCCGACGCGCCGTCACGGAGGCGCGCGCAGGAGCCGGCCCGGCCCTCCTCGAGTTCAAGACCTACCGATTCGCGGGCCACAGCCGCGGTGACGTCAGGGGCTATCGCAGCCGTGAGGAGGAGGCTCTGTGGAAGGAGCGTGATCCGATCGTTCGCCTGCGCGAACGTCTCGCCTTGACCCTGGACGGAGGAGTCCTCGATGCAATGGACGCGCAGGTCGAGGCGGCGCTCGAGGACGCCATCGAGTTCGCTCGACACTCACCTCTGCCGCGGGCCGAAGACGCGTTGACCGGCGCGTACGCGACCGTGATCAGCAGTGAGTCAACGTCGTGACCGTCGGTGCCCCGCCGGCCGTCGGCGAACGCCGGCTCACGATTGCTGAGGCGCTGCGGGAAGCCATCGCCGAGGAGATGCGCCACGACGAGAAGGTGTTTCTCATCGGAGAGGACATCGGCGTCCCCGGCGGGTTCGGGGGTGCGTTCGGCGTGTACCTCGGCCTGACCGAGGCATTCGGTCACGACCGCATCATCGACACCCCGATCAGTGAGAAGGCGCTTGCGGGGGCCGCGATCGGCGCTGCGCTGATGGGGATGCGACCGATCGCGGACCTGCAGTACGCCGACTTCCTCTTCGAGTGCATGGACGAGCTCGTCAACCAGGCGGCGAAGATGCGGTACATGTCGAACGGGAAGTTGAGCGTCCCACTGGTCCTCCGCTGTCCGGTCGGCACGGCGAATCGCGGGGCGCAGCATGGTCAGTGTCCGGAGAGCTACTTCGTGCATGTGCCCGGTCTCAAAGTTGTCTGTGTTTCCGACGCATATCACGCCAAGGGGCTGCTGAAGAGCGCGGTACGCGACGACGATCCCGTGCTCTTCTTTGAGCACAAGTTGCTCTACGGCAGCAAGGGGCGCGAACAGGCCGGTGGCATGGATCTGACCGCGCACGTGCCCGAGGCGGAGTACTTCTTCCCCATTGGCAAGGCGGTGGTGAAGCGCGAGGGCACGTCGGTCACCGTGGTGGCAACACACATGAGCCTCTATCGTTCGCTCGCGGCTGCCGAGGAACTGGCCCGCGACGGCATCAAATGCGAGGTGATCGATCCGCTCACGCTGCTCCCGTTCGACGAGGAGACGATCTTCGCGTCGGTCCGGAAGACCGGCCGTCTGGTGATTGCCCACGAGGACACGCTGTCCGGAGGATGGGGCGCCGAGCTTGCAGCCCGGGTCGCTGAGGAGTGCCTCTACTCGCTGCAAGCGCCCATCAGGCGAGTTGCGAGTCACGACGTCCCGCTTCCGGTCGCCCCAGTGCTGGAGCAAACCGTGGTGCCGTCGATGGCGAGGATCAAGGCCGCGATCCGACGTTGCTGCGAAGGCTGACACCCACTATGGCGCAGCGGATCGACATGCCATCGGTAGGTCAGACCACGGACGAGCTGGTGATCGTCGAATGGTTGAAGCAGGAAGGCGACACGGTCGCGCTGGGAGAGTCGCTCTTCAGTGTGCAGACCGACAAGGCACAGGTCGAGGTTGAGTCGGTCGCCGCCGGGACGCTGCTGAAGATCCTCCGCGATGCTGGAGACACTGTGCAGGCGGGTTCGCCGGTGGCATATATCGGGGTTCCGGGGGAAGCGGTGCCGGACGGCAGCGGCGCAGGTTCTGCCGACACTGCAATCTCCGTCGGGGTCAGCGAGACCCCGGCGCCCACGCTTGCTCCGCGCGCGGAGCCCGAGCGTCGCTCACCAGAAAGAGCACCAGGCAGAGTCGCGGCACTGCCGGCCGCGCGGCGGCTGGCGAGCGCGCTCGGCATTGATCTGACCACGCTCGCGGGCACCGGCCAGGATGGTGTCATCACCATCCGCGACGTACAGCTTGCCGGGCAGGAATCGTCGGTTATCGCTGACGACTCCGACCCGCGGGGCAACATGAGATGAGCACGACCGCGCCGTCGCGGGTGACCAGTCGTTGGGACGACGAGCAAGCAGCCGCGTGTGAGACGGAGCTGGAGCTCCGCGCATACACGTCGCGCCTGTTGGGCCAGGACCCCAGATTGGTTATCCACGGCGGTGGCAACACGTCGGTGAAGCGCACCGAGACCAACATCTTTGGTGACGCGGAGAACATCCTCTGGGTCAAGGGCAGTGGCTGGGACCTGGCCACCATCGAGCCGGCCGGTTTCACGCCGGTACGGATGGAGCAGCTGCTGGCACTCGCTGAGCTCACTGAGCTCTCCGACGTGAACATGGCTCGAGAGTTCCGGGTCGGCACCATCGACCCTGCCGCGCCGGCTCCGTCGGTCGAGGCGATTCTCCACGCCATCGTTCCGTTCAAGTACGTCGACCACACCCACGCGGACGCGGTGCTCACGCTCACCAATTCGGTGAACGGAGCCGAGCTGATCGAGGAGGTCTACGGCGATCGCCTCCTGCATATCCCGTACGTGATGCCCGGATTCAAGTTGGCAGCTCTGTGCGCCGACCTGTATCCACAGCGACAGGGCGCGGCGACGATCGGAATGCTGCTGATGAACCATGGCATCTTCACCTGGGCTCAAACGGCTCGCGAGTCGTACGAGCGAATGATCGACATGGTCTCGCTGGCCGAGGCGTACGTGGACAAGCGGGTCCGTGGACGGAGCCAAGCCGCTGTGCAAGCACCGAGCTCCGCTTCGTCCCAAGAGGTTGCCGCCCTTCGGCGCGAGCTCTCGGAGGTGGCCGGGGCCCCGATGATTCTGCAGGTGGATGATGGGCCGGACGCGCTTGAGTTTGCCAATCGTGCGGACGTGTCGGTGATTTCGCAGCAGGGTCCGGTGACGCCCGATCACGTGATTCGCACCAAAAGACTGCCAATGCTCGGGCGGGACGTAGAGACGTACGCGCGCGAGTACGAGCGGTACTTCGCGGAACACGCCGGGAGATCCCCAGCACCGTTGCAGATGCTCGATGCAGCACCCCGCGTCATCGTCGACCCACACATGGGCGTGGTCTCAGCGGGCAGATCCGCGCTCGATGCATCCGTCGCCGCGGACATCTACCGGCACACGATCGACATCATCCTCGACGCAACCGAGCTCGGGGGGTACCGCGCCCTCTCAGCGGCGGACATCTTTGATGTCGAGTACTGGGACCTCGAGCAAGCCAAGCTCGGAAAGGGAACGCGGGCGCCGTTCGCAGGCGAGGTCGCCCTGGTCACAGGAGCCGCTTCCGGTATCGGGCGCGCCTGCGCGGAACTCCTGCTGCAGCAGGGCGCCGCGGTCGTTGGCCTGGACGTCAACCCGGAGGTTGCGGACGTGGCCACCGGACCCGCGTGGCTCGGCGTCCAGTGCGACGTGACCGATGCCGATCGGGTGACCGCCGCGATTGAGGTAGGGGTCAAGCGGTTCGGCGGCATCGACATCGCCGTTCTCAACGCTGGCATCTTCCCGCCCAGCCAACGCCTTGATGCCCTGGAACTGGGACTGTGGCGTGCGGTCATGGACGTCAATGTCGAAGCCTCGATCACCCTCCTGCGCGATCTTCACCCGCTGCTGCGACTCGCACCGCGTGACGGCAGGGTTGTCGTGATCGGCTCGAAGAACGTCGCGGCTCCCGGTCCCGGTGCGGCCGCCTATTCGGCCTCCAAGGCAGCGCTCACGCAGGTGGCGCGCGTGGCTGCCCTGGAGTGGGGTGCGGATCGGATTAGGGTCAACGTGATACATCCAAATGCGGTCTTCGACACCGCGCTCTGGTCAGCGGAGATCGTCGAGGCGCGTGCGCGCGAGTACGGCCTCAGCGTCGCCGAGTACCGAGCCAACAACGTGCTGCGTGTGGAGGTGACGAGTCAGGACGTCGCGCAGATGTGCGCGTCCATGTGCGGGCCCGCCTTCGCCAAGACGACGGGTGCGCAGGTTTCGGTCGACGGCGGTAACGAGCGGGTGATTTGAATGAGCACTCGTAGCGGTCCACAACTGGTCGCAATAAGCTCGGCACGGGGCGTCGACCGAGACATCGAGCTAATGACCCGCGTCGCCTCGCAGTACTACCTGGAGGGGATGACCCAGGAAGCGGTGGCGCGCTCGCTTCGTCTCTCGCGACCCAAGGTCGGACGGTTGCTGGACCGCGCACGAATGACTGGGATCGTGGAAATCACAGTCAACGTGCACCCCGACATCGCGCTTCAGCTGGAGGCTGCGTTGGTCTCCGAGTTCGGACTTGACCAGGTCGTCCTGGTCAACGATCAGAACGATGAATCTGGACAGCGGGCGTCCGTGGCGCGGGCGGCCGCCGGGTTCCTCAAGCGTCAGCTGACCGACGGCGACGTGGTTGCGCTGGGCATGGGAAGGAATGTCGGCGCCGTGCCCGACTTCATCGGCACTCCCCCACCCCGGGCTGCGACGTTCGTCAGTGCCATCGGCGGATCGCCGCTGGTTGATACCGGCGTCAACCCGAATGAGATCTGCCGTCGTCTCGCCGAGGCTTTTGCCGGCACTGCCGAGGTGCTGTACGCACCCGCCTATGCGGAGACGCCGGCGGTGCGCGATGCATTCATCACCCACGACGACGTGCGCGATGTCCTCGAGCGCGCGAGAGCAGCCAACGTTGCCCTGATCGGAATTGGGAACGCTCGTGATGACAGCGCCGTCGTGCGGATGGGCTGCTTCTCGGTTTCGGAGATGCGCAGACTTCGCGATCGCGGGGCGGTCGGAGACATCCTCGGCTCGTTCTTCGATGCGGACGGCAACGTCGTTGTCGACGGAATCGGAGACCGCGTGGTGGCGATCGGGCGAGCGGATCTCGAGGCGATCACATGCGTCGTCGCGATCTGCAGCGAGCGAGACAAAGGCGACGCGATCCTTGGTGCGCTGCGCAGTGGCATGGTGAACGTCCTGGTGACCAACCTCTCCACCGCACGCACCGTCCTCGAGCTCTCGGGGCGCTCATGACTCCGCGCGTCCTCTGTGCGGGCATCCTCGTCGGCGACGTCTTCGTACCCCCGCTGCCGAGACTTCCGGCGGCCGGTGAGCTCCTGGTGACCGACGACTTCCTCATGGGGGCCGGAGGCTGCGCCGCCAACGTCGCGGTGGTCCTGTCGAAATTGGGCGTCGTCTCCAGGGTCGTGGGAAAGGTTGGCCGTGACTCCTTCGGCGATTTCGTCACCGACTCGCTGGCGGGGTTGGGTATCGACGTGTCGTTCCTCGGGCGGTCGGACAGGATGGGCACTGCGAAAACAGTGATCGTCCCTGTGGACGGCGAGGACCGGCGCTACATCCACACCGTGGGTGCCAACGCCGACCTCACGGGACAGGACTTCAGCCCCGGAGCGATGTCCGGAGTCGATGTCGTCTACCTTGGCGGATACCTGGTGCTGCCCGGCCTCCGCGCCGAAGCGGTGGTCGAACTCTTCGACGCGGCGCATCGGGCGGGGGCGCAGACGCTGCTGGACGTAGTCCTCCCCGGAGAAACGCACGCCTCAATGGACGATCTCCGCTCGATCCTGCCGAGCGTTGACTTCTTCGTGCCCAACTCTGACGAGGCCCGGCACCTCACGGGCGAGCGGGACCCAGAGCGTCAGGCCGCCTGCTTCATCGCGGCCGGCGCCAAGACCGCGGTCATCACGATGGGCTCAGAGGGGCTATTCGTTCGCTCCGCGACCTACAGCCGGCAGCTCACCGCTCCGAACGTCGAGGTTGTCGACGGTTCAGGGGCCGGAGATGCATTCGCAGCAGGGCTTATCGTGGGCATCCTCGAGGGTGGGCCCTTAGAGCAGGCACTCACATTCGCAAGCGAGGTCGGCGCCCTCGCGTGCACCGCCCTGGGCTGCTCAGCGGGAATCCCGGATCGGCAACACGTCAGTCAGCGGATATCGACGTTCCAAGGTATGCACGAGCTGTGTTGACACACGATCAGATCCAGGACGCGCGGCGGCGAGCTGCGCAGCTGCTCGACCAGGCGGGGTTCGTCCTCACCGACCTGGAGCGCGAGAGCATCGAAGTGGCCGATTTCGGCCTGTCAGAGCTCGATCAAACGGGGCTGGAGGTCGTTGTCTACGTCAACACAGAGCGTGTCTGCGCCAAGGAGATCGTGATGTTCCCCGGCCAGACCTGCCCCGAGCATCGCCACCCGCCGTTCGATGGTAACCCTGGCAAGGAGGAGACCTTCCGCTGTCGCAAGGGGCTCGTGTACCTCTACCTCGAGGGTCCGCCCGCGGAACAGCCCAGTTGCTGGCCGGCAAAGGCAGACCGGGGCGCGTACACGGTCTGGCACGAGGTCGTCCTTCGACCGGGCGAGCAACACCTCGTTCCACCCAACACGCTGCACTGGTTCCAGGCGGGGCCAGACGGCGCGATC
>JBAPWO010000267.1:0-8015 GCA_049283735.1 Candidatus Dormiibacterota bacterium | reverse complement strand
AGTCACGGTGGGCCCTGCCGATGCCGTCGCGACCGGCGGCACTGACGTGACATTTGAAGGCGGCGGTTGTCGGTGTAGGACTACGAGACCGAGCCCAATGATGCCGAAAACGACGAGGAGGGTGGCTGTTCCGGCCGCGGCCACAATGACTCGCGAGTGTGGTCGCGACGAAGCTTCCCAGGTACCCCGCCCGCTCGGCCACAGGGACGTGTTGTCCGGCCAGAGCGTGGCTCCGAGGTCGTGAAGGTCCTGTTCCATGCGATTCACTGATCTGCCTGCTTGAGCAGATTGCGCAGGCGTCGGCGAGCCCTCTTCAGCGCGACCGCCACCGTATTTGTTGGTTTCCCCACGGCGACGGCGATCTCGTCGACGCTCAGGTTGTCGCGGTGCCGGAGGATGACCAGCATTCGGTCCTCCGGTGTCAGACGTTCGAGGCCCCACCTGACCCAGAGACGCTGCACAACGTCGGGCACGGATGCGCGTGTGGATTCGTCGTCAATGGCGCCCTCGCGGTGCCGCTTGCGCCATCCATCGATCGCCTTGCGCTGCGCCACGCGAAGGACCCAGATGTCTGGGCGGCCCATTCGGCTCACCCGATCCCAGTCGGAATATGCGCTGGCCATCGCCTCCTGGATGGCGTCTTCCGCCGCGGCAGTGTCGCCCGTCGCAAGCGCCACCGCAGCGGCTAACTCGCGTGCGTACCGATCAAAGAACTCGCTGAACTCACGGGATCCGATACCCTCATGACTGACGCGGTTCGGACGAGGCATGCATCCTATAGACGGACGAGAACGATTTTCGGGTACCGCCCGACTGTGCCGCAGACCGGCCGGGGTGCTCTGAGAGCGGAGCGACACCGGTGGCGTTCCCGCCGCGGGGCAACCTTGATCATCGCAACCCACGATCCGTCGGTGAACGCGCGATGTGACATCCGCGTTGACGTCCGCGATGGCCGGGTGACGCCGGCGGCTGAGAACATGGCTCATCTCCCTGCGCAACCGGCAGCCTATAGTTATCGGCCATGAACGGGAGTGAGCCGAGCGCTGAAAACCGTTGCTCCTGGTGCGGCAAGCCTGCGCAGCAGGTGAGAACGCTGATTACCGGGCCAGGTGGCTTCATTTGCGATGGATGCGTCGCCATGTGCAACGAGGTCCTCGCCATTGTGGGCGGTCAGAGGCGGGGATGGCTGCGGCGAAAGGCCCAATGGACTGGCTATAAGCCTCTCGCGTGACGCACCGGGCAACCTGACGTTGCTCCTCCTTGGCACTAGCGCGAAGAGCTGCGCATGCAGCCTGAGGGCGCGGCGCCCCACGACTGTCTGCTTCAGCACCAAGGTGGCAGTCGTGCTGCGAGGAATAGCCTTGACCACCGCTCGACGGCTTCATGAGTAAATAGCACCAATCGGTCCGCCAGACTCAGAGAGCCAGGCTGACGGAGGTAACGATTGAAACATCGGTCGGTGCTTGTGCTCGCGACTGTGATTGCCGTCACAGGGATTGCAGGTGGCGCTCTCTCGCTGGCTCAGCGTTCCACGGCGCCGCCGACCGCAGTCCCTGCGCAACCGCTCACCGCCCTCGGGTTTTCAGCCGTGGACGATCCGCCCATGCACGCGGTCGTCCTCTTTGGTGGCGTGGACAACTACGACAACACGTGGCTCTGGAACGGCATGAGGTGGCTGCTCACGCACCCCGCGGCGAGCCCGCCGGGTCGGGTCGGCGCGTCTGCCGCCTTTGATCCTCAAACCGCGCAGGTGTTGCTCTTCGGCGGCCGGCTCAAGTCAGGCGATGCCGTCAACGACACATGGGCGTGGAACGGGGTCACCTGGCGCAAGCTCGCCGGCGGCTCCGGCGGTCCACCGCCCGGGGAGGGTTCTGCGATGGCCTGGGACGACGCCAGGAAGGAGATGGTGCTCGTCACCGCCGCCAGTGAAGGCGGAGCCGGCAACTGGATCTGGCGTGGGTCTCGATGGGTCAACCAGATGAGCAGCTACTTTCCGAACGCCGCCTTCGTCAGTGGTATGGCATTCGACCCGGTGACTCGATCGCTGCTGGCGGTCGGATGCTGTCAAGCACCGTTGTCCGACGGCGGCACAGTGGACACGACATGGCGCCTGGATCAAGGCGTCTGGCGCCAAATCGTGCTCGCTCCAAACCCTCCGGCGGTCGGATCGAGTCTGGCGCTCGATCCTGCACTCGGTCGACTCGTGCTGTGCAGCTGTGACGGTGTCTTCACGTCTGAGCCGGAGTTGTGGATGTGGAGCGGTACGGCGTGGGCGTCACTCGAGGTGGCGCCCTCTCCAGTCACCCCGGCGATCGCGATTGCTGACCTTGATCGCCGCCAGCTCGTGGTGGTCGGCTCGCGGACGCAGAACGCGAGTCCGATTCATATCTGGGCGCTGACGGGCTCAACGTGGCGGCGACTCGACGGCATCACCTAGCTCGACGATGGCTGAGATATCGAGGTCCGGCGACTGTTGCATGGTCGCCGCGAACAGTTCGCGCGCCTGGCGCGTGAGCGGCATGCGGCTACCCTCACCGCCGTACGTCTCGAGCGAGAGATCGAGGTCCTTGACCAGGTCGCGCACCGCGAACATCGTCGGGGTGTGCTGGCCGTGGAGGAAGCCGCGCTCGCGCGCGCCCAGCCCCGGCGCAAACCGCGTCAGGATCGAGAAGACCAGTCCGCCATCGAGCCCGGCGACCGCCCCCGCAGCGAGCAGCTCGGCGGCGGCAGCGCTGGTGATGCCCAGCATGCTGTTGGCGATCAGCTTCAACCGCTGCGCATTGCCCCACGCACCGGCGTAGGTGATCTCGCCGAGCTGTTCGAGCACCGGTCGCGCCTGCTCGACTTCTGTGCGATCGCCCGCGACGAGGATCAGCAGCTTGCCGCTCTCCACCGCGGGCACGCTCCCGACCACCGGCGCCTCGAGAAACCGCGCTCCCTTTGCCTGCGCCTCGCGGCCCAGTTCCTCGGCCACTCGCGGACCAGCAGTGCTCGCGTCGATGATCAGCTTGCCCGCCGCGGTGCGCAGCACTCCGTCGTCGCCCAGGTAGACGTCGCGGACGGCGGCCTCGTTGGTCAGGCTGCTGAGCACAACCTCGGCATCTTGCGCAGCATCCGCCGGGGTGGGCGCGACGCGACCGATGCCCAGTGCCTGCGCCCTGCTGGGCGTGCGATTCCACAGCGTCAGGTCAAAGCCGGCGGCTGCGAGACGGCGCGCCATCGCGCCGCCCATCTTGCCGATACCGAGGACCGCGACCGTCGTCATCATCCACCTCCGCCATCTGGTTCGGTTGCAATCGCGGCGGTCATCAGCGCCACCACCGCATTCGCGCGGCGGCCACCGCCGCCTCGACAGGCTGCTCGAGGCCCGCTTCCATGCGCGCCAGGTTCTGCACCCATTCGCCCGCGATCACGACCGCGATCGCACCGCGGACGGCTCGCTCATCGCTCCCTGCCCGACGCATGCACTGCACCGCGGCAGAGCGCAGTGCCTCGGGCGATGGATGCTCGATGCCGGTGCGAGCATCGCGCACCCCGGTCAGTTCATCGGCGAGATGATCGACCCCAGCTAGCAGCGTGCGCACCTGCGCGTCCACCGTCGCGGCACCATCGGGGCAGGAAGTGGCTCGGTAGCCGAGGTCGGTGGCGACCACCACGAGCAGGTCGCCGGCCAGCAACGCCTGGTTTCCGGCTGCGACGAGGCGAGCCGCCGCATCGGGACCGAGGGGCTTGGCGCCGCGTTCGTTGAGGAAGACGTCGAAAGCTTCGCCCGCGCGGTCCCGTGCTCGGACCGCGTCGGCGCGGATCCTCGCGACGTCGGCGGTGCCGTCCATGCCGAGCACCAGGCCGAACGCCTCGGCGACGTAGGCGCGAACGGCGCGGTAGAAGCCGGCGGTCGCTCGCGCGAGGTCGCGCCGCGCTCCTCGCGGCCAGAGCAGGATTCCGACAACGATGCTGACGCCGGTGCCGACCGCGACGTCCTCGATGCGTACCAGGCCCACCTGCCATCCGGCCGGCGTGATCAGGTTGAAGATGATGATCACCGTCACGGTGAAGGCCGCCTGGCCCGCCACGAACCCGATGGCGCTGGCAGCGTACGAAGCCAGGAAGATCGCGATCGGCATCGCAACCCACATGAGCACCGGATCATTGCCTGCCAGACCTGCGAAAAGGCCGCCGGCGGCGAATCCGATCACGCTGCCTGCCAGCGCCTGCACCGTGGTCCGCCCCGTTGCCAGGGCGTTCGAACGAAGCACGGAGAGCGTGCCCAGCACCACCCAGAACGCGTGGCCGAGACCGAGCGTCCGTGCCAGCAGCACCGAGATCGCGAGCCCCACGGCCACGCGTGCGCTGCTGTGGAGGATGGTCGAGCTCGGCTCCAGGTGGGTGCGAAGCGTCCGGGCAGTTCGCAGCGCGACGCCGCGGGCGCCCCCCTGGCGAGGGGTGCCCGCCGGCAACGACACGCCGGTCTCCGGCCTCCCTCCAGCCGCGATCACCGCATTCGTGCTCAGCCCGATCGTCAGGTATGCGATCACCCGAAGGGTGTGATCGACGTCGAGGGCGTCGAGCACCTCGTCCGGCGCTCGTCCGCTTCGCAGCTCATCGGCAGCCCAGCGGTCGAGCGCGGCGCGATGTGCGCGCCGCGCGTCCTCGAGGTCGCGAACTGCCGGCGGAGGTCCGCCCGTGAGGACCGCGCCACTCCGACGCAACGCGTCGGTCACCGCCGCCGCAAGCTGGTCTCCCTCCTGAATGCACGGCCGCAGCGACCCACGCTGTTGATGGAACGGCCGCTGGGTGAGATCGACGACCTGCTCGATCTGAGTCACGAGCTCGACGAAAGCACGGTCGCGGAGGGTGGGACCCGCGGGTCGCATACCGGTGTGCGCGTACTCGCTACGGACCGCCGACACGGCCGCGCGCGCCGCCTGAGCGTATGCTTCGGCCCGCTTGTTCGCGGGACCACGTCGCATGGCGGCGACGAGGTCTGCGACGGCGACGCAGGCTTCGGCGGCACGTCTGCGCAGCGAGGCGTGTTCGAACCACGGCCAGAAGAACACGCCGGCAACCGTCGAGACCACCCCGGCGAGCAGCCATCCAGCCAAACGGGTCGGGATTGCGGAGGCGGGTGCGACTACCGAGGCCGAGAGCACGAACACGAGCAGGAGCGCCGTTTGCGCAGCCGCGACGTACCCACCGAACACGCTCGCGAAGGACAGCGTGAAACCGATGGCCAGCATGACGATTGCGGCAATGACGGCGCTGAACGAGACAACGGTTCCGAGCGCAACCAGCGCAGCGCCGGCGAGGGTCGCGGCGGCGTACGCCAGCGCCCGGGTCCGCCGAGGACCGCCGAAGTCCGCCATCACCAGCAACCCGAAGCATCCGAAAACGGCAAAGGTGGCAACCTGCAGATCGCGGATCACCAGGAGGCTGAGCGCGAAGACAGCGGGATTGACGATCGCTGCCCGGGTTGCGCGGTGCAGGGCCACGCGACGGGGGTCGGCGCGCCCCTCGGAAGCGGCACCCGGGGAGGAGGGCGCCGCCTCCGGCACAACAGGAACGGTCGCCTGGCCGGTCATCCTGAATTCCCAGTCCTCACAAGATGCACGTGATGCGCTCCAGTCGCCTGATCGCGCTGGCGAGGTCGTCGGGAGAATTCGTCATTCTGCTCGTCCGTCCTCGCCGCTGGGAAGCGCGCTAGATCAACTCGGCGCAGATGTCGACGTATTGGGCCAAATGTCGTGAACCGAGAAACTCGTCTTGTACTCGTGCGTGGGCGCGTTCGCCGATGCGCTCGGCGAGTCGCCGATCCTCGAGCAGGCCGCACACGGCGGCGCCGAATTCAGCCTGATCGGTCGGGTCACGCAACAGGTAGCCACTGATGCCGTGCTCGATCTGATCCTGACTACCGCCGATACTGCTGGCCACCACCGGTTTGGATTTCCACATCGCCTCCGCGACGGTGAGACCGAATCCTTCCGCAAGACTCTTCTGCACCACCACTTGCGCACGCCGCTGCAGAGCATTGACCATGACGGCATTCTCCTCATCGTCGTCCATGGGGAGGCAGGCCAGATGCACCCGCGAACGGCTTCGAGTGTCGAGACCCTCCCAGCGCTGCACCACCTCCCGATAGGTTTCCGCACCCTCGGGATCGTCCGCGACCTCGTCCACGCTCGGCCCGGCGAGGATCAGGTGCGCGTTGCATGTTGGGATGACCCCGCCGACAAAGCCCTCGAGCACGCCGAGCGGGTCTTTGAGCCGATCCCATCGGGATACCTGCAGCACCAACTGCGTGTCCGCGTCGATGCGCGCACTTTCGCGCATCGTGGCCACGTGCTCCACCCGGGCCCCGCTTCCATCCAGTCGCGTGAACGTAGCCTCGCAGTCGTGGCCGGCATCGATGACGCCCGCCGCCGCAAGGATCGCCTGCACCGACGCAGCACTGATCTCACAGTTCTTCGGCGAGAACGGGTCGATCGACGGGGCGACGACTCGGATGCGGCGCCCGTCGAGACCCTCCCACGCGAAGCCTCTGCGCGAGAAGATGCAGAGGCGCGCAGCGCGGACGTACGGAAGGAGGAAATCCCAGGTCGCGCGGGCGATGTCGTTCGGTGTGTCCAGTCCCACGTGACAACGCCATATGACGCCGACGCCAGTCGTGTTGAGCAAGGGCACCAGGCCGGCGGTCTGGGGATCGTGCAGAATGACGATGTCGCCGGATGTGAAGCGTTTGCGGATGTGATCCGCCTGCTGCGCGAGCGTGGCCTCGTAATGCCGGCGGTCGGCGGCGGTGAGATCCTCGCCATCACCGGGAGCCCCGTGGAGACGGTTGTGAATGCGCTTGGTGATGGTGAAGAACTGGTCGTCACCGCTGATCACCAGCCAGCGCGCGTCGACACCGGCGCCGCGCGCATAGGCCAGCAGGGTTGTGAGCATCTCGGCCACGCCGCCACCCTTGGCGGTGGAGTTGACGTTCCAGATGCGGCGTCCGCTGAGCATCTGACGGGCGCGCGCAATCACGCGCGAGAGTGCCGCAGTCTGCTCGGCGCTCAGGATCGTCTGGTAACGAATCGGGTCGGATGACTCGATCTCGACCTCGACGACATCAGCCACGCCGGGCTCCGGCGACTCGACTGTCCTCAACGCCTTGTCCTTACAGTGTGGCTGTGCTGTGAAGAGCATAGCAGCCATATCCTCACGTGACAACTACGCTATCAGTAACCACGGGACCCGGCATCGCCATTTCGCCACCAGAGAGGCGCGCGAGGCGACCCTCCGCTGACGCGCTCAGCGGGACTATCATCCTTGGCGGTCCGCCTCGCCGGTTGCAGCATGCTTGGAGGTGATCGCGTGAGCATCCGCCGTCGACTTGGTACGTGGCCGGTGGTTCGCCAACTCACCGGCGGGGACCGGCTTGGACGCGGGACCGCGGTTCGCTCGGCGCGCACCGAAGCGCTCACGCCCCGGACCAGGACCGCCGACCGCATGGTCAAGAGCATCTGTCCGTACTGTGCGGTCGGCTGCGGCCAGCGCGTCTACGTGAAAGGTGAGCGCGTAGTGCAGATCGAGGGCGATCCCGACTCGCCGATATCGCGGGGCCGTCTGTGCCCGAAGGGATCGGCGAGCGAGCAGCTGGTCAACAGCCCGAGCCGGGTGACAACGGTGAAGTACCGGCGCCCCTACGGCACCGCCTGGGAAGACCTCCCGCTCGAGCGCGCCATGGAGATGATCGCCGACCGAGTGATCGACAGCCGCACTCGAACCTGGGAGGACGTCGACGCGCAGGGAGACCCCGTGCACCGCACGCTCGGCATCGCAAGCCTCGGCGGCGCCACCCTGGACAACGAAGAGAACTACCTGATCAAGAAGCTCTTCACGGCGATCGGGGTCGTGCAGGTCGAGAACCAGGCCCGTATTTGACACAGCTCCACCGTCCCCAGTCTGGGGACATCGTTCGGACGGGGCGGAGCCACGACCTACCAGCAGGACCTGCAGAACGCTGACTGCATCGT
>JBAPWO010000266.1:0-2591 GCA_049283735.1 Candidatus Dormiibacterota bacterium | reverse complement strand
GCCGACGCCGGCACCGGCAGGCACCCGCAACAAGTTCCTCTGGCCCTTCGCCAGCAGCAGCATCTGGAACATGCCGATCGGCCGGGGCGCCGCGTACGTGCCCGCCCACATCGCCCTGCCCACCCTCCAGACCGTGACCGCCGACCAGGACATCATCGTCATGGATCCGAGCGCGCCGATGGTGCTCCTCGCCCACAGCGGCGCCGGCTGGAGCGGCGGCAACCGCTGCATCGTCAGCGGCCCGACGCTGACCGCGGTGCCCATCCCCGCCACCTTCACCATCTCCAGCAACGGCCACAACGACGCCCTCGCGGTGCTGATGCCCGACGGGCAGACGGTCATCCAGGCACAGCCGTTCGCGCGCTGCCTCCCGGCGGGCCCGGCCACCGCGCTGGCGCTCGCACCCGCCGACAACCTCTATACCAACGGCATCCTCGGCGCCCACGGCGGCTCCGGGCTCAGCTCCCTGGGCGGCACCCTCCGCTTGAACGAGCTCGTCCCCGGCGGGCAGATCCGTCACGCGCTCAAGGTCAACCTCGACGCGGCCGCCGATCTCTTTCCGAGCCCGGGGTATCGCTGGCCCGCGATCCGGCATGACTCCTGCGCGCCCAGCTGCTACGGGGGCACGGTGCCCGCCCTGGAGATGGGCTCGCTGCTCGCCATCCCGACCAGCGTCAACATCAACGCGCTCGGTCTCCAGACCGCTCCCGCGCGGATGCTCGCCTGGACCCTGCAGAACTACGGCGCCTACGTCGCCGACAACACCGCCCGGAGCGTGTTCTCGATCGAGACCGAGGACAGCCCCTCCGGCTCGGTGGTCAACCAGTTCCAGCAGACCTGGGGCTATGCCTTCCAGGCTCCCGCCGGGAGCGGCACCCCCTGGTCGCACGACATCAACCTGATCCTCGCCCACCTCGCCGTGGTCGCCAACAACGGACCCTCGACCATCGGTGGCGGTGGCTCCCCCCTGCAGCCACTCGCACCACCGATCGGCAACTGATCACCGCAGGCCGCAGCGGGTGCGGCGCATGCAGCACGTCGCGCTGATTTGGTGCTCGGGCAACGCCCCGGTGACGACGCGGTTGCGTGAGCGAAGCCGACGCCGAGTTGGACCTAGGCTCGCGGTGTCGCAAAACGCACCCCCGCCGCAAGGCGGGTTCGCAAAGCTACGGGGCTCCGAATACCGGAGCCGGCCGGGTTGCCGATGCCTTGTCGATGACGTCCAGGGCACACGTGACTCCCGGCATGGAGGAACCGAATGGATTTCGAATCGAGACGCAATAAGGGTGATCACCGTTTGCGACCAGGTGCCGTCATCGCGAAACGCGTACGAGTCGCCCTGTCCTCGGTCGGAATCATGGTGCTCGTTGGCGCATGCGCCCAGGCAGTGGTGACCACCGCCGCGATCCCGCTGACCTCATCCGGGGTCGTGCACAGCGCATTCGGCCACCCGACGACCCGCTCCGGGACCGGCCAACCCAGCCCCACGTCATCGGGACGCCCTTCGACACCAAGCGCGACTCGCACCCCGGCTCCAGCGATCGACGTGAACACCGTGTCTCCGTTGAAGCCGTCGCCGCGGCCTTCGGCGACACCACGGCCGACCCCGGGGCCGACACCATCACCGGGGCCGACCCCATCACCGCCGCCGCATTCCGCCACGTCGCACGTGCTCGTGATCATGGAGGAGAACAAGGGCTACAAGGCGACGCTCGGCTCGTGCGGCGCGGACCCGTATTGGTGCTCGCTTGCCGCGAAGTACGCGAGCGACACGTCATGGTTCGGTGTCGCCCATCCCAGCGAGCCCAACTACGTCGCGTTTGAGTCGGGTGGCATCCAGGGCTGTGTCGGCGATACCTCGTGTGCCGCGAACTCTGTGTCAGCGACTGACCTCGGCGGTCAGCTCACCGCGAAGGGCGTGCCCTGGGTCGGTTGGATGGAATCGATGCCGTCGCCCTGCTATACCGGTGTTGCGAGCAGCGGGTATTTCCTCAAGCACTCGTTTGGTGGCTTCTTCAAGGACGAGTACGGGGCGTGTCACATCCTCCCGTACCCGGGTGTCTCGTCGGCAGTGAACACACTCGACGGTGCGAGTGCGCCGGACTTCGTGTGGATCACCCCGAACGTGACCAACGACATGCACGACGGCAGCGTGCAGCAGGGTGACGCGTGGCTCAAGGCGAATCTCGCGCCGATCCTCGCCTCGACGTGGTTCACCGGCTTCAACTCGACAGTTGTCGTCACGATGGATGAGAACGACGCGCAGTCGAGCCCGGCGGGCGGCCAGGTCCCGATGGTGATCATCTCGTCGCTCGCCGCCGGTAGAGGCGCCATCGCGACCCCGGGCAACCACTACGGACTGCTGCGTTCCATCGAGGAGGTCTACCGTCTGCCCCTGCTCGGCGCCGCCGCCCTTCCCGTCAACGGTGACGTGCGCTCGTTGTTCGGCTGAGCCCCTGCGACTGGATCCGTTCCGCACCCGCTGCGGCCTGCGGTGATCAGTTGCCGATCGGTGGTGCGAGTGGCTGCAGGGGGGAGCCACCGCCACCGATGGTCGAGGGTCCGTTGTTGGCGACCACGGCGAGGTGGGC
>JBAPWO010000265.1:0-2596 GCA_049283735.1 Candidatus Dormiibacterota bacterium | reverse complement strand
CGTCCGTACCGACTTCGCGGGCCACGCGGGTTACTTCCGAAGCGAAGGCGCGTAGCTGATCGACCATCGTGTTGATCGTGTCTTTCAGCTCGAGAATTTCTCCCTTCACGTCCACCGTGATCTTGCGCGACAAGTCGCCGCGAGCCACGGCCGTCGTCACTTCGGCAATGTTACGAACCTGGCCGGTAAGGTTTCCGGCCATCGAGTTTACCGAGTCGGTCAAATCTTTCCACGTACCGGCGACGCCTGGCACGTTGGCCTGACCGCCCAACCGTCCTTCGGTTCCGACTTCACGGGCCACACGCGTCACTTCTCCGGCGAACGCGTTAAGTTGATCCACCATGGTGTTAATGGTTTCCTTGAGCAGAAGAATTTCGCCGCTGACGTTCACGGTAATCTTCTTCGACAAGTTGCCGCTCGCAATCGCCGTCGCCACTTCTGCGATGTTTCGCACCTGTCCGGTCAAGTTGCTGGCCATGGAGTTGACGGAGTCGGTAAGATCTTTCCATGTTCCGGCGACACCAGGCACCTGCGCCTGACCTCCCAAGCGGCCGTCCGTACCGACTTCGCGGGCCACGCGGGTTACTTCCGAAGCGAATGACCTCAACTGGTCCACCATCGTATTAATGGTGTCTTTGAGTTCGAGAATTTCACCTTTCACATCGACCGTGATTTTGCGTGACAAGTCGCCACGGGCCACGGCCGTTGCCACTTCGGCAATATTTCGCACCTGACCGGTGAGGTTGCTGGCCATGAAGTTTACGTTGTCCGTGAGATCTTTCCACGTACCGGCGACGCCCGGCACCTGCGCCTGTCCGCCGAGTTTGCCTTCGGTTCCGACTTCGCGGGCTACACGGGTTACTTCGCCGGCGAACGCGTTCAACTGATCCACCATCGTGTTGATAGTGTTCTTGAGTTCGAGAATTTCGCCTTTCACGTCGACAGTGATCTTGCGCGACAAGTCGCCGCGAGCCACGGCGGTAGTAACTTCAGCAATGTTTCGTACCTGACCGGTAAGGTTTCCGGCCATGGAATTGACGGAGTCAGTGAGATCCTTCCAAGTGCCGGCAACGCCAGGGACGTTAGCCTGACCACCCAATCGACCTTCGGTACCGACTTCGCGGGCCACGCGCGTCACTTCACCGGCGAACCGGTTGAGCTGATCCACCATGGTGTTGAGTGTTTCTTTGAGCTGCAAAATTTCACCGCGCACGTCCACGGTGATCTTGCGGGAAAGGTCGCCGCTGGCAATAGCTGTCGCCACTTCGGCGATGTTACGCACCTGACCAGTCAAGTTGCTGGCCATGAAATTGACGTTGTCGGTGAGATCTTTCCACGTTCCGCCAACGCCCGGCACCTGCGCCTGGCCGCCTAGTTTTCCTTCGGTACCGACTTCGCGGGCCACGCGGGTTACTTCGCCAGCGAACGCATTGAGCTGATCCACCATCGTGTTGATCGTGTCTTTGAGTTCGAGAATTTCTCCTTTCACGTCTACAGTAATTTTGCGCGACAAGTCGCCGCGCGCCACGGCGGTAGTTACTTCAGCAATGTTGCGGACCTGCGCCGTGAGGTTTCCGGCCATGGCGTTTACGGAGTCAGTAAGATCTTTCCAGGTTCCTGCCACACCAGGCACCACGGCTTGGCCGCCGAGCTTTCCGTCAGTTCCCACTTCGCGCGCCACGCGAGTCACTTCGGATGCGAATGACCGCAGCTGATCCACCATCGTATTGATGGCCTCTTTGAGCTGGAGAATTTCGCCGCGCACGTCCACGGTAATTTTGCGGGACAGATCGCCGCTGGCCACAGCGGTGGCGACTTCGGCAATGTTGCGCACCTGACCAGTTAAGTTGCTGGCCATCGAGTTAACCGAGTCAGTCAAATCCTTCCACGTACCGGCCACGCCGGGTACCTGCGCCTGGCCGCCCAGCTTGCCGTCGGTTCCGACTTCCCGGGCGACGCGGGTAACCTCGGCAGTAAACACGCCAAGCTGCTGAATCATCGTGTTGACGATGTTGGCTGACCGCAAGAACTCGCCTTCGAGCGGCCGTCCGTCTACGTCCAGGCGTACCGTCTGAGTAAGGTTGCCCTGAGCGACAGCCGCGATAGCGCGGGTAACTTCAGTAGTAGGCCGCAGCAGATCTTCTACGAGCGTGTTGACCGAGACTTCCATCTCGCCCCAGGCTCCGCGCGACTCGTGAAATCGCGTACGCTCGCGAGTCCGTCCTTCTTTGCCGACCACTTGGCCAACCCGCTTCAACTCCTGCGCCATTTGCTGGTTGGCAGCGACAATCTCGTTAAACGTGTCCGCGATCTTGCCGGCTAGACCCGTCCAAGAGCCTGGAAGCCGTACCGAAAAGTCGCCGTCGCGCATGGTTTGCAGGCTGGCAAGTATCGCCGTAAAGTCCGCCGATCCGGCTTCGCCGGTAATTTGGGAATGCCCATTACTCTTTTCGTTGGCCGATGCCGCCGTATCCACGGTTGCGGTTGCAGTATTTCGCTCATTTCTCTTCATAGGTATCCCTTTAAGAACGCGACTCTTGCTGTTTTGTGCAATTTTCTAGCCGCGCCGTAGGCACTTTTAAGATGGCCTTCGACT
>JBAPWO010000264.1:0-1950 GCA_049283735.1 Candidatus Dormiibacterota bacterium | reverse complement strand
ACCCTGCCGCAACGCGAAGTGGTCCAGAAACGGGCTTCGAGGAACTTGCTGCGACGGTTCCGGTTGCCCCGCCTCGCTACCCCTCGCAAAGCATCGTAGTAGTCTCGCCTTGTTGCTTCAAAGAACGTCGACAAATAGACCCTTCTAGGGTCGAAAATGGCGGTCCGCGCTATTTTCACAATCTATGACAATCGAAAATAGCGAGATGAGCAATTTGCATGAGCGAATGCAGCGCGAGTGGTTTCGTAACACTTAGCAGTGGCGAGGAAAGATCTGCTCACCGGGTGCACTGCGTGAGATTGTGGATGCGAATTGACACGAATGCATAGGCGGACGGGAAAACGCAGCTCTGTAAGCTGCTGGGAGGGTCAGACCAAAAAACGCTGGCTGAAACCTCGACTCTAGTCTAGAGATCTAGCATGATCCATGTTGGGGCGTGGTCGCTCGCGTTTTCCTGCCCACGCGCCCATCGGTCCACACCGCCGTCCACGAGCCGGTCTGACAAATTTGGCGAGAGCAGAAAGTGATCGAGTCGCATGCCTTTGTCCTTCTGCCACCGCTCAAATTTGTAATCCCAGAATGTCCAGAGCGGTCCGTCCGGATGCAGCTTCCGCATGGCGTCAGTCCAGCCTTGAGCCAGCAAGCGCGCAAAGGCCTGTCGGCTCTCGGGTTGGATCAATGCGTTGTTATCCAACGATCGAGTCGGATAGATGTCCTGCGAAGTCGGCACGACGTTGTAGTCGCCGGCCAGCACCACGGGTGCGCCGCTCGCCATGAGTTCGGCGGCGTGAGCAATGAGGCGCTCAAACCATGCCAACTTGTAGTTGAATTTCGGTCCAGGCTGCGGATTCCCATTGGGGAGGTAGATGGAAGTGATCAGGACTCCCTGAACCGCCGCTTCAATGTAGCGAGCTTGATGATCCTTAGGATTTGGATTTCCCGGCAGACTTGTGCGAGTCACCACGGGAACCTGGTTTCGCGCGAGAATCGCCACACCGTTCCAGGAGCGCTCCCCTTCCCAGACTGCTTCGTACCCGAGAGTTCGAAGGGCATTCACAGGAAAGGCTTCCTGCTCTGCCTTGAGCTCTTGGAGACTCACCACGTCCGGTTCAGCTTTCGCTAACCAAGCCAGGAGGTTATCGAGCCGCTTATTGATGTTGTTAATGTTGAAGGTGACGACTTTCACCAAGCCCCCTTTCCGTCCCGGCACTTGCCGGTTTGTTCCGACGAATCCTTCATCTCCACTCTATCCAACAGAGCAATCCGAGGCCGATCAAACTTATTTTGGCGGTACCAGCAGATTGTTCTTGACATTTGGACAAACTAGGACAAAATAGGTCCTAGCCTAAGGAGAATACATGGCCCTTCAATCTAGCGGGACCTCAGGATTCACTGTACCTTCTCGTCCCCTCGGTTTTGATAACTGTCCGACCTGCGGCCAAGAAATTCCCTTAGATAAGTACGAAGAGATAGGCGGCAGGATCGCGGCTAGAGAACGCGACCGAGTCTCAGCGATTACTGCGGAAGTAGAAAAAATATATGCGATTGAAAAAGCGTCGGCAGAAGCAAGAGCAAAGGCCGATCTAGAGTCAGAGCGCCAACAAAGTGCGGCGCGTGAGGCGCGAGTTCGACGAGAGGCGCAGCAAGCTGCTGAAAAGCGAATCAGCGACAAAATGGAGGAAATCCAGCAAGAACGGCAGAATCTTGTTGGAGGATGGCAACAAAAGATCAGTGATGCGGAATCGAAACAGAAAGCTGCCGAGCAGACAGAGACGCGGCTGCAATCGGAAATGGAAGAGCTTCGCCGGACAAGTGCGAAATCTCTTGAGACTATGGCGGCAGAGGCCGAACAGCGTGAGATCGAAATCCGAAATGAGGCCAAGTTGAGCGCAGAGTCGTCTGTGGCCGAACGCATCGCGGACCTTGAAGCGGCGCAACGGGAATCTGAGG
>JBAPWO010000263.1:0-4882 GCA_049283735.1 Candidatus Dormiibacterota bacterium | reverse complement strand
CGGGTCAGCCAACGCCACTGAAACACTGCGCCGCCTGACGACGGATTCCGCACTCGCGAAAGCCCTTCCGAACGCGGCGGATGAAGGCGACGTCCTGACACTGCCGGTGATCTGCCGGGACCGGGTTGTTGCCGTCCTCGCGGTATGGGGCAATGGTTGTGCTCCCGCGCTGAGCCCGACCCTCGAGGTGGTGGCCGCGATGCTCGCCGCGGCGTGGTCCGCCGAGGCTCAGCCGGGCGTTGAGCGTTTCGACGCCCCGGGCTCTGCTGTGCCCGACCGCCGGCTCCGCGCCACGATCGCCTCGCTGCTCACCAGCGGAAGGATCGTCGCAGCCCTGCAACCGATCGTGCGGCTGATAAACGATTCGGTCATCGGCTACGAGGCGCTCGCCCGGTTCCCATCACGAGCACGCATCCGCACCCCGGATCAGCTGTTCGGAGGCGCGGCCGCGCTCAACATGCAGTCGTCCGTGGACCTCGCCTGCGTGCGCGCGGCCCTGCAGGCCGCATCCAACATCGGCGAGGCCGACCTTTTTGTCAACGTGCTTATCGGCACGCTTGTCGACCAGAGTGGCGTGGCCGCGCTCGACAAGGCGGTGTACGAAGCGCGCGTGGATCCTGCTGCCGTCGTGCTGGAGTTCAGTGAGCGCGAACCGGTACCCGACCTCGCCTTGCTGCAGCGCATCGCCGCCGAGTTGCGCGCGCGCGGCTTTCGGATCGCGGTCGACGATGCGGGCGCCGGTCACGCGAGCATGCGTGTCATCGCAGAGCTGCGACCTGAATTCATCAAGGTCGATCGGTCGCTGATCACCGGGATCGACGCGGACCGGGCGCGCCGCGCGCTGGTCGTGGCGCTGCTGTCGTTCAGCGGACACATCGGCGCGAGGGTCATCGCCGAGGGCATCGAAACCCAGCGTGAGCAGGAGACCCTGCAGTCGCTCGGCGTGCAGTTCGGACAGGGATGGCTTCTCGGTCGCCCGGTGTTGCCCCACCCGCTCGAGGGGGACACTTCCATGGAGGTCGTCGACGCGACCTGGTTTGCGCAACGCGTGGTCTCGCCCACGCGAGTGGCCTCGCCCCAGCCGGAGCCGCCCGCATCGCGCCAGCTCGCTCCCGAAGCGGCGTCGATCGCTCGGCCGCGGCGGACGCTTGCTCGAGCGCTGAGCGACGCAGCGCTGGCGCTGCAGAGCGAGCACGATCCGATGCGCATCCTCAGCGTGATGGCGGAGCAGATGCGTCGCGTCGTGCCGGTCGCCGAGATGGCGATCTTCAGGGCGGACTACGAAACCTTCCGCCTCGTTCCCGTGCTCGCGACCGGGCCCGATCGCGACGAGATCCTGGCGGACAGCATGGCGCTCGACGCGGGCATCACCGGCTGGGCTTTCGCGAAAGGCACGCCCCAGAACATCCCTGACACCTCGGAGCATCCCCTGGCGCGGCAGATTCCGGGGACGTCCTACGTGCAGGAGTCACTCCTCCTCGTACCGCTGGTCGCGACCGAGCACAAGCTCGGCATCATCAATTGCTGGCGTCTCGGCATCGACCAGTTCAGCGCCAGCGAGCTCGAGGCGGCGTCATTGTTTGCTCACGTCGCGGCGTCGGCCTGGCGCAACGCGCAACTGTATGGCGAGCTTGTCAACGCGGCGATGACCGACCCGCTGACCGGTCTCTACAACAGCCGCTGGCTGCGTGACACCGGCGAACGGGACATCGCTCGTGCGGCTCGCGATTGCAAGCCGCTCTCGCTGCTGCTCGTCGACCTCGACCACTTCAAGACGGTGAACGACAGCAGCGGGCATGCCATCGGCGACGTGGTGCTCCAGCGCGTGGCCGCGCAGCTGCGCACCACCGTGCGCGGCACCGATGCCGTGGTCCGGATCGGAGGCGAGGAGTTCGTGGTGCTCCTGCATGAGTGCTCCGCCGAAGGAGCGTGGATCGCCGCCGAAGCCGTGCGCAGCGCGGTGCGTGACGTCGTCATGCCCGACGCATGCAGCCTCGAAGGGCTCACGGCGTCGATCGGGATCGCAACATACCCTGCCCACGGCGTCACCATGGATCAACTGCTCGGGGCCGCGGATCGGGCGATGTACGCCGCGAAGCACGATGGCCGGGATCGTTCTGTTCGTGCCACCCCAGTCCCCGGCGGTGGCAAGATCATCACGCTCCCGCGCCGCCGTCCCCCGCGCCCAAGCGCCCCCGATATGGTCTCCGGGAGCTGAGCGAACCCTAGGGAATGTCGCGGCGGATGGTGAAGATCCATCCGCCCACGGCGAAGAGCAGGCCCCAGCCGAGCAGCACCAGGCCGCCCTGCACGGCGTCGAGATGCGAACCCCCCGAACCACGCGTGGCGCCGGTGATTGCGGCAGCCGCCGCTCCGGGCAGATATGGATAGACGTTCTGAACCACCGGGATGATGTTGATGAGAGGCTCCAGCACGAAGAGATAGACGAGAGCGCCAATCACCGCGGCGATCTGGTTGCGTACCAGCACTCCGACGCCGATCCCCACGACCGCGAAGATCGCGATCACGATGACATCGCTGATCAGGGACTGGAGCACCCCATCGTCGATCCAGCCGATGGTGATGCCCTTTGCGCCGAACCACGGAATCATGATCGCCGCGGTCAGCGCCGCGCACACGATCCCATAGACGAGGCCGACCACTGCGGCAATGACAATCTTGGCCACGATCACGAGACCGCGCCGCGGCTCGATGAGAAACGTGGGCCGCGAGGTGAAGTGGCGGAACTCGGTGGTGATGAGGATGATGCCGACCACGATCGCGAACAGGTACGCGCTGCTGGCGGATGCGGCGATCGACTTCTGTGTCGCCGCGGCGGAAAGCGGCAGCGCCTGGTTTCCACGCACGCCGTTGCTGGCGATCTGGGCCACGACCCCGAGCGCCGCGAGCGCCATGGCTCCGAGGAGCATCCCCCACCCGAGCTTGACGGAGGTGACCTTTCGCCATTCGGCGCGGAGCAGGTGGATCACGCGCTCGCCACCGGGGGATCAGCCGGATCCTGGGTCAGACGCAGGAACGTCTCTTCAAGGCTTGAACTTCCCGCGCGGAGCTCGTGCAGCTCCACGTGCGCCTCCCACGCGGCGCGGCCGACCGCTTGGAGCGTCGCGCCGAGGACGGCGACCGACCCGTCCGGTCCGGCGCTGACCTTGACGTTGAGCGGCGCCAGGGCGGTGCTCAGCTGGTCGGGAGTGGGTGTCCGCACCACAACCCCGGCGCTGGCGCCTTCGAGGTCCGCCAACCTTCCCTCATAGATGAGGCGGCCGTGCGCGATGATCACGACCCGGTCGACCGTCTGCTCCACCTCGGAGAGGACGTGGCTCGAGACCAGCACGGTCCTACCGTCGATGTCCGCGAAGTGCCGGAGCAGGCCTCGCAGCCAGACGATGCCCTCGGGGTCGAGGCCGTTCGCCGGCTCATCAAGCAGCAGGACCCTCGGATTCCCGAGAAGCGCCGTGGCCAGCCCAAGCCGCTGGCGCATGCCGAGCGAGAAGCCCCGCACCGGGTACCGGGCTGCCTGCGCGAGTCCCACCAGGTCGAGCACCTCATCCGCCCGTTTGTCCGGGAGTCCGGCTGCGGCGCAGAAGACGCGAAGGTGGTTGCGGGCTGAACGGCCCGGGTGAAAGCTGGTTGCCTCGAGCACCGCGCCGACGGTGCGGCCGGGTGCCGGCAGGTGGGCGTAGGCGACCCCGCTGATCGTCCCGGTGCCGGAGGTCGGTTCGGCCAGCCCGAGGATCATTCGAAGCGTCGTGGTCTTGCCCGCACCGTTTGGGCCGAGGAATCCCGTGACCGATCCTGGTTCGACACTGAACGACAAGCCGTCGACCGCTTTGATCTCGCCAAACACCTTGGTCAGGCCTGACGCGACGATGCGTCCCTCGACGCCGGGCGCTGCGGCGCTCACTCCTCACTCATCGCTCGCCCATGGTACCCGGGGCCCGGCTTCGGCTTTGCCCACCGAAGGAGACGCGCACGGACGAGCGCAGCGAATATCGCGGCCCCGTCATGTGATTTGCCGAGCAGATGACTGCGCTGCTACCAAACGACGCGGTGCTGTCGCGGACCGAGGTGTAAGTGCGCTGGCGTACAGACCACCCGTTCGGCCTCCAGCAACGTGAGCGTGCGGGCGCTCTCCCATCCGCATCAAGGTGATTCACAGTGGCGGTACCGGCTCCCTATCGGTCAGATCTGCAGTCGCGTCATGGCGGCGCCGACCGCGCTGCTCGCAGTCGCGAGCACGAAGTCGTCGGGCGCGGCGACCGGCATCCGCGGGAAGCGGGAGTCATCAGCCCCGAGGCGTTGCTGACCGCCGCACTGGCGCTCTTCAACGAGTCGGAGGACCTCGATGCAACCCTCGGGAAGACGCTCACGATGCTCACAACGGCGTGCGACGGGCGCATCGGGGAGATCTGGCTGCGAGGCGGTGACCGACGCGACGTCGAGCTCCGGTATTCGTGGTCCGATGGGGCAGCGGATGTGCTTGCGTTTGAAGCCGACGCCAGGGCGTTGGGGCTCGGCAAGGGACCGGGGCTGGTCAGCCGGGTGGTGAAGTCGGGACGTGGCTCGGCGGTCGTCTCGGTGATTGCCGGTGGGCGCGGTGGCCGCGCCGCCGGGCCGGCGGCCACGGATATTCACACCGCTGTGACCTTCCCCATCAGAGGCAAGCGGACCATCCTCGGAGTCCTCGTGGTCTTCCGGGTGTCGACGGTGCGGTCTCACAGCAGCGCGCTCGCCGCGATGCCGGCGATCTGCCGTCACCTCGGCCGGTTCATCGAACGGGCTCGCGCCGAAAACGCGATCCGTGAGTCCGCTGCCGAGCTCACCACGCTCGCATCCACCGACGCGCTCACCGGCCTGAAGAATC
>JBAPWO010000262.1:0-2169 GCA_049283735.1 Candidatus Dormiibacterota bacterium | reverse complement strand
CGTTCAAGGCCGTTGCCGGCGGGCGAGCCATGAATCAAACGCTATCGCACCTCACGCATTGCTGTCGCGACGCGGTACAAAGGGGGCGACGCAATGCGCCCCATGATCACCCGACTGCGAACACGTGCCTACCAGTTCTCGCTGCGGACCGGGAAACCACCCGGCGATGTGCTCGGTGAATTCGCTCAACGCCCGATGCCGGGGATCGCAGTCGCCGAGCGTGGACCCAACTACCTGGTGCTCCGGCCGCAGCAGCGCCGGCGATACGGCGGCGACGTCGCCGTGCTCCTCGCCCTGGCGATCGTGCTCGCCGTGCTCATCCTCACCGCAGTGACCCCGGTGCTGGTCGTGCTGCTTCCGCTCGCGGTCCTCCCGGGGGTGCCACTGCTCGTCGACAACCGCCCCGACCTCGCCATCAGCGCGGTCGCCGACGACCTCGGCGGTACCCGCGTGACAGTGCACGGCCAGGCGAGCTCGGAACTTGCCGCCGCACTCGACGCGTACCTCGGCTCACTCCCCCGCCTGTCACTCGAGAACATCGGGGGCGGGCCCCAGGGGTAGGCCCGAGCCGACCGGCCTTTCGGCGCGGTGGCTACGTGGCTACTTGAGGAGCCGGATAACCGCGACCACGACGCCCTCGAGCTGCAGCTCGCGCGCGTAGATCGGCTCCATCGTGCTGTTCTCGGGCTGCAGGCGGATCCGACCGGCCTCGCGGAAGAAGCGCTTGACGGTCACCTCGCTCTCGCCGGTGTGCTCATTCTCGATCCGGGCGACCACGATGGTGCCGTTCGCCGGGGCGTCACGGCGGGGGCTGACGACCACCATGTCGCCGTCGCGGATGCCCGCGTCGATCATGCTCTCGCCGTGCACCGTCAGCGCGTAGGAGTCGTCGCCTCCGGCGATCTCCGTGCCCACGTCGAGATGCTCTTCGACGTTCTCCACCGCCAGCACCGGGGTGCCGGCTGCGACGCGACCGACCAGCGGGAGGTGAACGATGTTGCCGCGGCTGCGGGGTGCCTCGGCATTGACGATCTCGACCGTTCGTGACTTTGCCGGGTCCCGGGTGATGAACCCGCGGGTCTCGAGGGTGTTCAGGTGGTTCTGCACCGTGGAGGACGAGCTCAGACCGACCGCGCGCCCGATCTCCCGGACCGTCGGCGGGTACGAGTGGTTGCGGCTGTGATCTCGAAGGTAGTCAAGGATTTGACGCTGCCGCGGATTCAGGGAGTCAGGCATTGCTTTGAAACATCCTCCAGCCAAAGCTTGGGCGACCCGGAATGTAGCACGGAAGCACGAAAAATGCAAACGGATGTTCTGGGTCTACGGACTGCCCTCGGCGCGCTCGGACTCCGGTTGCGCACCGGCAACCAGGTCGCGGACCTCGGCGACCAGCTCATCGAAGCTGACGAGATCCGGGCGGAGCCAGGTGAGCCGGGTGTCGCGGCGGAACCAGGTCCGCTGGGCGCGGGCATAGCGAAGCGTCCGACGCATCGTCGCCTGCATCGCGGCCTCGAGATCGAGGTGCCCTTCAATGAGGTCGAGGGCCTCGCTGTACCCGATGCCGCACGAGCCGATGACCTCCCGGTCCAGGCCACGTCCGAGCAGCCAGCGCACCTCGTTCTGGATGCCGCCGCTGTCGAACATCCCGGCGATTCGATGCTCGATCCAGCGGGCGTGCACCGGACGGGCGACATCGAGCCCGACCATCACCGTCGGCCGGGGCGCGGCGCGTTTTCGTGCGCTCAGGATGGAACCTCCCTTGGCGTCGAGGATCTCGAGTGCGCGGATCACTCGCCGCGGATTGCGCTGGTCGACCCCGGGCGCACCTTCCGGGTCCCGCCTGCGCAGTTCCGCAGCGAGCGACGCCAGGCCTTCGGGGGTGGCCGCGAGCTCGGAGCGATCCGCGCGCCGGGCCGGGTCCGGGGGCACCTGGGCGAGGTCGAAGCCGTCGATCAGCGCGGTGACGTAGAGGCCGGTTCCCCCGGCGACGACGGGATATGTCCCGGCGCGGTCGAGCCGCTCCAGGCTGCGTCGCGCCGCCGCGAGCCAGTCGGCGACAGTGAACGTCTCCCCGGGGTCGCAGAGGTCGAGCAGGTGGCATCGGATCCCGCGCAGCTCTGACGGAAGCGGCGCGCAGGTTCCGACGCGCAGCCCGCGGCGCACTTGGCG
>JBAPWO010000261.1:0-1991 GCA_049283735.1 Candidatus Dormiibacterota bacterium | reverse complement strand
GCCCAAGACCTGAAAGTTGTTGGCTACGGAACAATTCCTTTAGTCAGCTCCTCTACCTGTTTCTCGGCTGCCTGCGGCAAAACTGGCGCTTTGCGACGGCGCAAATCGCCAGGCAACTGAGATTGCGTGAACCATAGTCCCGCTGCCACCGCCCCGGCCCATGTAATTCCGATCAACCCGAGAGCCTCGATATCTGCAATGCGGCTGCCGCTTACCAAGACGGCCGCGGCGACGCGATAGCTCAAAACACCCGCCACGACTGCAGTAATCGTTGCTTTTCCCAACTCCTTCCATTGCAATTCAGTCCACGGAACCAGCCGTCGTTGATGCAGCAGAATCGCCATGGCCAGACAATTGGCTGCTATCCCGACGTCGGAGGCGAGCGCGAGCCCAACCGCTGAGAATGCGTGGTACAAGGCACGATACATCGGCAGCGATACGACCGTGATCAGAGTACTGGCAACCATGGGCGTAAGCGTATTTCCGGCGGCGTAAAAAGCACGCGCGTAAAGTCCTTGTGCCGCCCAGAAAACAAGGGAAAGAGAAAACCAGAAAAAGAAGGTTGCCGTGGCCTGCGAGTCAGCGAAAACGAAGTGTCCGTGGGGCAAACGGTATACCAGGTCGATTAGGGGTAGCGCGGCGGCCATCATCAAGCTTGACGCCAGGAGCGCGGCGGCAGCGGTTCGGTAAACCGATCCATTTACCGTATCGGCAAACTCTGCCATGCGTTTCTCCCCGAACAGGCGAGAAAAAAAAGGCAACGACGCTTGGCCGACCGCTTGTCCAAGGATCGCAATCGGCACTTGCAGCAGGCGCTTGGCATAGTTGATGTGACTGATGGCGCCCGCGGAGTCGGAAGCGAAGTAACGCAGAATCCAGTCATCGGCGCTGACCAGCGATACTCCGACCATCAGCGGAATCGACATTCGCACCCATTCCCGAAAAGCTGCATTGCGGACATCGAACGAGATGCTGAACCCCGTGCCTACGCGCGCCGCCCCGATGGCGTTGATAAGAAATGGTCCGACGAACGTCCCAATCAGCGCACCGTAAGCCAATGCCGCAATTCCCAGCGACCGGGAAAGTGTGACTCCGCCCAGGATAATGAAGCCGTTGTAGATCAATGGCCCCAGGGCGGGAAGAAAGAAAAGCCGGCGGGAAGAAAGCACTGCGGCAACGATTCCGCCAACGTAGAAGAAAATCTGAGCTGGCAACAAAACGCGAGTGAGACGCACGCATAAGTCAAGCTGGGCGGGCTTGAAGTTGTGAAACATCAGCCGCGTAATTTGCGGAGCAAAGATTTCGGCTAGAATCACGCCGATTCCGAGGACCAGCGTCATCACCGTAATAATTACGGAGAAAGTCTTTTGCGCATCCTCCTCTCGTTTTTCCGCGAGGAAACGCGTGTAAATAGATACAAAAGTGATGGAAATGGTGCCGCCCGCAACCAGATAAGCCAGGAAATCAGGAATCTGAAAGGCCGCAATGTAGGCATCCGTAGTCGACCCGGCGCCGAACGCCCAAGCCGTATAGGCCTCGCGAACATAGCCGACAATGCGCGACAGTACCATGGCGACCATCAAGAGAATGGTTGCCGAAAACGCCGTGTGCTGGTGCGATGGCCGGATGAGCCGTAGCCAGCGGCGTGCGGCAGTCACTTTATTGCCTTCAGCATTAGGGGTGAAATTCGACATCAAGTGGCGATTTTACACGGAGAAGACGGTTCCTCTCGTTGGGTCGGATGGTTCCTGCTGACCATAGTCGCCGGAATGGAATTCGAACCTATCATTCTGAGCGCAGTCGAAGAATGGGTGCGTCAAGGCATTCCCACGGTGGACTTGCATGCGGTCGCGGAAGAACGCCTTGCAGCGCCTCCGCTGCATACGCAATTCGGGATCTTTCGACTCCGTATGTTCCGCGCTGCGCGCGAAACATACTCCGCTCAAGATGACAATAAGTTTGACTGTCATTCTGAGCGAAGTCGAAGAATC
>JBAPWO010000260.1:0-3065 GCA_049283735.1 Candidatus Dormiibacterota bacterium | reverse complement strand
CTATGAGTCGAACCAATTTAAGACCCAACATTTAGTTTTCTCCTTTTGGCCTGCAGATTTGCAAACGTCTCTGTGTGCCATACCAGTCTTCGCGGGTCAGTGGCATGTTGCTTTTTCCGATAAAAGGTTTCGCCAGCAGGATCTGATAGAGATTCATGCTTCCTGCTCGAAAGCTATGTACCGACCCCGCCATGTAGAGGCGCCAAGTGCGGTAGGTGATGTCGTCCGTAAAGCGGCGCACTTCTTCCGCATGCGCCTCCAGGCGGCGCACCCAGTGGTGAAGAGTCAATGCATAGTGCTCGCGCAAACTCTCGACATCTCGCACTTCAAAGCTGTTTCCTTCTGCTGCCTTGAGGGTGGCGTTAATTGGGACCATTTCGCCGTCCGGGAAAACATAGCGATCCATGAACGATGGGCCCTGCCGATGATAGGAGACTGACGCTGCAATCCCACTGTTCAAGAAGGCCCCGCCCCGCTGTAACAATTGCCGAATGCGGGAAAAATATTCAGCCAAATGCTCTTCGCCGACATGTTCAAACATTCCGACGCTGACAATTTTGTCAAAGTGCTCATCTGTTCGCAGGTCTCGGTAATCGAGCACCTCCACGCGACAGCGGTCCTCAAGGCCAGAATCGCGAATCCGTTTTCGTGCGACCTGCGCCTGTTGTTCGCTCAAAGTAATTCCCAGGGCGCGCACGCCATAACGAGCAGCCGCATGGACCACTAGTGCCCCCCAACCGCAGCCGATATCGAGCAGGCGCTCATTGGGACGAAGTCGTAGCTTCCTGCAGAGGTAATCCAATTTCTGCACCTGCGCTTGATCCAATCCGTCTTCAGCCGTGCGAAAGTACGCGCAAGAGTAGAGCATCCGGCTATCGAGGAAAAGTGAGTAAAACTCGGGAGGAAGATCATAGTGGTAACGGATCGCGTCTCGATCCCGGCACACCGTATGAACTCCTCCTCGCAAATGAAGCGGGCGGGGAACGAGTTGGGGACGCCCCGTCGTCGGCAACTTGCCCAACATTATGGACAGATACAAACGCTGTGTCATCGCCCGCTCTTGGGACAACAGAAAATCGGCCAAATCAAACGAAGCCTCGATATCCCCTTCAATATCGAAATCTCCAAAGATGTAGGCCTCTCCAAGCGTCAATTCGTTTGGAGAAGTAAACATCCTTCGCAGCGCTCCGGGATGTTTCAGAACTAAGGTATATCGACAATTTGTTCCTCCCCAGCTCGTTCCGTCCCAAAATTGAATTCGGAAATCGCGACGCGGATAAGAGAGCAATAGATGTTCAAGAAAGTTGATGCTTGCTGCGAGGGCACTGTCGGTTGAAACCCTGGTTGAATATCGGATCTTCCGATTGGCTAGCATGCTTTATCCTTTGGATCTTGATAGATGGCCGAAGCCGGAGATGAAAAATAGGGGTTGGCGTCCGTGTCTTCGAGATTGCCTCCACGCGTCGTCGATTTTGTTCTAGAGATCATTTCGTCCGGTTTACTCTCGAACGCGACTTTTGAATCGCCCGTCGCACAGTTGGAGTGTTCGCGGTCCAGGGCGTCGACCAGTTTATGAATCAATGCTTCGAGCTTTTTCGGATGTCTTTCAGCACAGACCTGTCGGGCGAGGTCTTGCCAATTATCAGGATTGTCGATCGCGGGCACTTCGTGAATCCTTCGCACTTCTAAATTCTAAGTGCGGTTTGTTTAACGGTATTCATTCTTGTGATTTCCGGTTCCAAAACATATCGTAACACGATATATAATACGCAGGGAATACTGATGGCACTGTAGAAGTGGCATCAAAGAGACAGCACCTAGCGTGCCGTGCGGGGTAACTCGCTAGCGGCTTGCCACGTATGACATTTCGAAGCGGCGAGTCAATTTTGCTCAGTTCTAGAAGACTCGGCATCGATGAAGTTATCGGGTCCAGCTGACCTCGCGAAAATCCTAAATACGGCAGACTGTTGTCTGTGGAGGTCTGAACTTGAACAAGCGCGCCGATTTATTTTGGGCAACTTTGGGTGAGGGTGGTCTGGTACTTGCTCTGGCGGCAATCGGGTGGGTTACGAAACAGCCGTTGATCTTTGCCAGTCTGGGCCCGACCGCGTACGAACTAGTGGAACAGCCGCAACTGAAGAGCGCTAGAAGCTACAACATAGTGGTGGGACACCTGATCGGTTTGGGTGCGGGCTTCCTTGCGATTTATGTTTTAAACGCCTGGACAGCCCCCAACGTGTTGGCTGCGGGCGTTGTCTCCAGCCAACGGCTTTGGGCGACGACGATCGCAGCAACGCTCACCACATTCTTGACCTTGATCTTGAAAGCGGGTCAACCCGCTGCGTTGGCGACGACGCTGCTGGTTTCCCTGGGAGCAATGCAGACTCGTCAGGCGGCCATGGCCGTAGTCGTGGGAGTGCTGATCATCACTGCTGTCGGAGAACCAATACGTCGCTTCCGCCTTAAACACACCCAAATTCGGAAAGCATCTGCCTGAACTTTCGTCGCCTCATCGGCAATGTTCTGTCTGCCAAATCCAGAATGCTTAAACGAAGCTAGAGTTTGCGTTTGCGACGCTACATCTGCGATTTGCAGGTAATCCTGAGCCGGAATTCCCATGGGCACGTACATATGTAATGAACACTTCGGCCCATGGGAACTCATAATCGAGGATTCACGATGGCTGACCCACGTCGAAACGAAAGTTCGGTGTCTGGAAGCGCCCGGTTGACGTATGGATCGTTCCGCGGTATCGCCGTCGAAGTCGTTCGCGCCGAGTCTGGTAGAGCCAGCGGACTATCTCTGCCCACATTTCGTTCTTTGCGGTTAGACTTTAGGCGCGTACCTTTTGGGGTTTCTTCTTCGAGCGCGCCTTGATCGTGTCGAGCACGGGCTGGATGTCGGCGACGGTGATCTTCTCGGGCGGCGGAACGTGGAGTGTCCTCTCACCCGCCGATGCTCCCCCGCATCGCGAAGGAATTGAAAAATATGCACTGGCTGCAGATCTTCCTGTTGGGATGGCTATCATTCGGGTTGTCCACTGTGCTCGTCATGTTCTGGTTATG
>JBAPWO010000259.1:0-1550 GCA_049283735.1 Candidatus Dormiibacterota bacterium | reverse complement strand
GATGCCACCGAACGCCGTCGCGGGGCCCGTTGCGACCACCACGCCGCGAGCCGCCCCCTCGTGGACGATGGTGCCCATGAACACGCAGGAAGCGAGGTTGACGCCGGCCGCATCCGGCTGCGGCTCCGCGGTCTTGGGCACGGGTAGCGACTCGCCGGTGAGCACGGCTTCGTCGCACTCCAGGGAGTCGACCTCGAGGAGGCGTATGTCCGCGGGAACGATGTTGCCGACGCTCAGAGTCACGACGTCGCCTGGTACGAGCGTGATCGTGTCGACAAGCTGATCGCGTCCGTCGCGGCAGGCCAATGCGCGGTGATGGATCTCGCGGTGCAATGCTTCCACCGCGGCCTCCGCTCGATACTCATTGATGAAGCTCAGCAGGACGCTGACCGCGACGATTGCCGCGATGATGACCGCGTCGGTCGGATCACCCGTGAACCCGGAGACCGCCGCGCAACCAAGAAGCAGCAGGAGCAGCGGGTTGCGAAACTGACGGAGCAACACGCCTACGGGCGTGACGCGGTGCTCCCTCAGCACGTTTGCGCCACTGGCCTCGAGCCTCCTTGCCGCCTCTGCTGCGGCGAGACCGGTGTCGGCCGAACCCATGGCCTCGAGCACCATGGCCGCGGGGAGGCGCGCCGACTCGGCGAGCGTCATCTCGGCGGCAAACGCCGCCGCACGGCTCACATCAGATGGACGCGCACCTCGGAACATTTTCACGGACCGTTTCCACTCAAACGCCGTACCGCCCAATTTGCCACGGGCGATCCGGCGTCAGGTACGCGCACCACCGGTACTGATGGATACCGCTGGTACCAACAATAAGGGCAGCCGCGTGTGGCGGGTGACCGAGCGCGAGACGCTGAGCTCGGGTGCTCGGTTATTGACGCTGCTTCCGCGAGCGCCAATGGCGAGCAGGTACGTCCCGTCAGATGCGGCGCACGCGTCGCGCAGCGCCTTCGGGACATCGCTGCCGGCGACGACACGTGTGGTGATCTTCATCCCGCCGGCAGTGCGGACGATCGCTGCGCCGGCCTCCAATGCGCCTTCGGCATCCTTCCGAGCCGTATCGGCACCGGGCGCATCCGCATTGACGGCCGTCACAAGCATGAGATCGGCCTTCGAGAGACCGGCGACCCAGCCGGCGAGCTTCAGAGCCCGATCCGCCTCCGGCGATCCGTCCAATCCGACGACGACTCGATTCGGCGGCCAGTCGTGGCCGTCCTCACGGACGACCAGCACTGGCCGGTACGAGTGGTGCACGACGTCCTCCGAAACCCGGTAGGTGAAGAGTTCCTCGACGATGCCGAGCTTCCTCCCGCCGACCACGATGAGACCCGCGCCCACTGCGGCGGCCGTGGCGAGGATTGCATGGGCTCGCGAACCGCGTGGCGTGTGGATGCCGGCGACCCGGCACCCGAGGGGATCCTCGATCAGCGCTGCCTCCGCGCTCGCGACGCCGGCTGCGATTTCCTGGTCAACGCCGGGGGCTCCGCTGAACGAGCCCGTGGGCGCCCAGACGTGAACGACATGCAAGGGCGTACCCGACG
>JBAPWO010000258.1:0-10720 GCA_049283735.1 Candidatus Dormiibacterota bacterium | reverse complement strand
GTCTATAACAACGTGCACATGATGATGTACGAGGCCGACGAGGCAAGGCGCGAGGCCTGGATCGCCAGCATCAGTGCGGTCGCATCACTGAACCCGAAGACCGTCGTCGCTGGTCATAAGAGTGTTGGGGCGGCGGACCTACCGGCGGACCTACCGGCGAACCTCGCGGCTAGCCAGCAGTACCTGCGTGACTTCACCACCCTTGCGAAGAGGGGCGGAACGGTAGACGACTTGGTTCACGAGATGCTCGAGTTGCACGGTGAGCGCGACCAGCCGCACACGCTTTGGATTTCGGCCCGAGCCGAAGTCGCGCGGCGGGCATGAAACCGATCGAAGGACGGTTCGCCGTTCCTGTTGAGCGTCCGACTGCTCCAACCAGCGGACGCGGTGCTTGGCGGAACTTCCCGTTCGTGCCGCGTGACGTGCAAGCAAGGCGAGCGGGGGCTAGTTGAGCAGTCCAGTCATCACCGGCTTGGATGGACTCTCGCGCTGCGCGTGGGCGGGGGCGGGCGGCACCCCGCTTAGTCGGTACCACGACAAGGTCTGGGGCATTCGCACCTACAGCAAGGTCGCTTTGTTCGAGGCGCTCACCCTAGGCGTTTTCGAAGTCGGCCTCAGCTGGGCAATCGTGTTCGGCAAGCGCGATGCATTCCGGACCGCCTTCCTTGGCTTTCGACCTTCCCGGGTCGCATCGATGACCGACGAGGACGTTGACCGTCTCACGCACGACGCGTCGATCATTCGGAATCGCGCAAAGATCCTCGCCACCGTTGCCAACGCCGGCGCCATGCTCGACTCTTCGCCGACTCTCGTCGCTCTCGCGAAGTTGTACGCGGAACAGCGGGATGTCGCTCCACGATCGGAAGACGTTCCGACATCCACTCCGCAGTCGGAAGAACTCGCGAAACAGTTGAAAGAGCAGGGGTATCGGTTCGTCGGGCCGACCAGCGCCTACGCGTTCATGCAGAACGTCGGCATAGTCAACGACCACGTCCAAGGGTGCTTCTTGGCGGCTGGCCGCTAGCAAGGAATGGGTGAACTGAGGGCGGCGACCCACGAATGAGCCTGAACTCAATCCGCCTCAAGGAGGCGTCGGCCTCATAGGGCTAGCCGCGGAGACGAATACTGGTACCGCCCTACAGCACAATGACCAGATCGTGCCGTCTCGCTAGGCCAGTCAGGGACAGCGCAAGCCAATGGTCGGAGGCTTCGAGTCCACGATAGGCGGCATCGACGAACCGGCGGAGCTCCGTCTCGGTCGCGATAAGCCCCGGGACACATCTCGCGGGGCCGCGAGGAACTCCCGACTCGGGTGCATGACGCTGTGGCGAAGGTCGGGCAGATGGTCTGACGCCGCCAGAAACGCGGGACACCGGGTTGGATGTCTTCTCCAATGCCAGCCAGGCGACCCACCCTCCCTGTGCGCGCCGTTCGATCGTCTGCATCAGAGGGTAAACGTCACTGCACGTCGCTATCCTTGCGCGAAATTGCCCGTCATCCAACGGTGTGCGATGCGTTACGCGGCCTCGAGTCGAGGCTCGGCCGCCTCGCGATGCCCCTCGACCATGTGCCTCCTGGACCAACCGGTCTCGGACAGCGAGCCGCCCTCAAGTGAGGAGACCAGTCAAGGTCACCGACGCCGATCCCACTCGTGGCTCTGGAGGGGGTGTATTAACGATGGACGAGGTTGATGGGGCTGGGCTGCCCGCGCGGAGCGCGGATTAGTGCTCCGAGGCTTCTGCAGCCATCACGTTCTTCGGCAGCCTCGTGACTTCCTCTACTCGCCGCTGAAGCGAAACTCCGCCTGCCACGAGCCGTCAGTGTGGACAACCTCCCAATACCGCTCAGCAATACGCTCCGGGTCGAAGGACGTACCTGCAACGATCTGCCCAGCGATCGTGAGGGTAGCCACTCGGATGCCGTCCGGTTCCAAGTCGGCTCCGAGCATCGTCGCAGCCGACCGAAGAGCGGCTTTGCCAAGGGAGACCGTCGCGAGGGCCGGGATCGGATGATCGGCAAATCCACCCCCGGTGACGATCATGGTGCCGAATCCCGCAATTTTCATTGCTGGGGCGCCACTTGCGCGACGACGATTGCACTAATGACGTCGACTGCATAGGCCGCCTGCAAGTGGGCGATGCTCGAACTCAACAGCTGATCCGGCGCACCCATGACCGCGTTGTAGATGATGAGTCCCGGCGCACCGTCTCCACGGTAGAGCTCCGTCATTCGGGCACCCAGGCCCTCGGGGTCGCTTGCGTCCGCCTCGATCGTTCCGATCTCGGCGCCAGTGTCGGCCAAGCTGGCCGCGAGGTGACCGAGGCCGTCGGCGCTCCGAGCAACCAACGTGACTCGGTAACCTCCGACAGCGAAACGGCGAGCGACGGCTAAACCCAGGCCCGGCCCGGCCCCCACCAGTAGCAGGTGACGGCGGTCGACTGCGCCGACGTCGACTGCCTCGCCGCTGCGGTTTCCTTCACGGTTGCTCGAGGTGTGTCTTTCACGAAGGCTCCTGACTCGATCGAGATGGCTATTACAGTTCAGGTCGACACCGTGCGGCGTGGTATCCAGGAATCCTCTAGTCCTCAGTGGATTCGGCGGGCATCGTAATGTCACGACGGCCTAGGTGGCCTCGGCCGGCGCCTGCGAGTCACTGGAGCGGAAGGCGCTCCATACACGCGACTCAGGTCGACGCGGATCGCCACCTTCGCCGATGCAGGTACCCAGGAGGGGGTTGTATTAACGATGTACCAGGTTGATCAATACCCTCTGCCGGGTCTCTAGATGCCTCCCTTGTCGCGGAGCGCCTGCAGCGCCTTCAACGCAGCCAGTCGGCTTCGGAATTGGGCATCATCCGAACGAGAACGTCACGAGCACGGAGGCAGTAACCGCACGTCGCACACTTCGAGCTCGGGCGGGCTGCAGGTAGATCACGTATCCCGACGCCGGACTTCTGATATGTGAGCGGAACGAGTCGGGTCGAGTGACATCGCGGACATAGCAGCAAGGTTCCGTGGAGCATGCAGAATTTCGCAGGGGTGGGCCGTTGGCCGTTTTCGGTCGAGAATGGAGGCGGTATTAGTAGATGTGGGCGGTCCGGACCATCCTCACCAAGTCCGTGAGGCGTGAATCGACGGCAATTCTCGTTGCACGACCCGCCAAGTCGCTGAGTTCACGATCAATGTGATCGAGAATCGCGCTCACTTCGTCGTCGTTGAGCGAGAAGCCGACCACCGCGGCGGCGGCATCGACGTCCTGACTCCCGATGGTGACCGGGATCCGTACCTCGCGCGTCATTGCAGTTCTAACCATGGCGAGCATCGTCGTCCTCCAGGGCGGGGTGGGAGGTGTAGTGGGCTTGTACGCCCGTTCCGTCTGGCATCCATCGTTTCCGAACGAGCGCCGGTGCACAAGAGCAGAAGGTCCCATTTGGCAGAACGGGAGGAGAGCCGATTGTCACATCGAAAACTGTCCGAACGACGAGGAGGAGCGTGCTGGCTACTCCCCGGAGCACTTCACCGCCTACGAGCGCGTCGACAGCATCCTGCAGACGGTCTCGTACATCTGGGATCGCGTACGCTTCCATCGGTACATTGTACCAAACACCTGTTCGCCACAGCGACGGACAATGTGCTTCCCCATCACGTTACAGCCACTTCCGGCAATAACACTTCCGAGGCGCGCGCACCGGTCGAGGGTCCCGGGTCGGGATCCGTCAGCTGCGGCACGACTTCGAGGACCGCGGCGATGGCCCCCGCCCGCACCGCCCCGTCGCGCGACCGTCACGAATGTGAAGACGATCGCAAACTGGCGACCTACAACTGGAACATCTCTCGTAGGTCAGACGATCGGGGTCAGCCAGTCCGCGTAGCGGTTGTTCTCGCCCTTGCAGACGCCAAAGTAGAGGTCCTGGAGCTTGCGGGTGACCGGTCCCGGTGCGCCGGAGCCGATGGTGCGCTCATCGATCTCGATCACCGCCGAAACCTCAGCGCCGGTGCCGCAGAGCAGGACCTCATCGGCGACGTACAGCTCGCTGCGGTCGATGGTGCGTTCGACCACCTCGACGCCGAGCTCGTCGCGGGCAAAGGTCATGAGCACCGAGCGCGTGATGCCCTCGACGATGTTCTCCGATGCCGGCGGCGTGATCAGCGTCCCGCGCCTGAGGATGAACAGGTTCTCCGCGCTGCCCTCGCAGACGTGGCCGTCCTGGGTCATGAGGATCGCCTCGTCGAACCCGTTGAGAAATGCCTCGGTCTTGGCAAGCGCGCTGTTGATGTAGATGCCGGTCGCCTTCGATCGTGCGGGGGCGACGTTGTCGTCGATGCGCCGCCAGCTCGAGACCTGGCAGCGAATCCCTCCGGTCGTGTCCACGTAGGCGCCGAAGGGAACCGGGACGATCATGAACCCGTCGCGCAGGTTGTGAAATCGAATGCCGATCTCCTCGGTCGCCTTGTAGCAGAGCGGCCGCACGTACACGTCGGTGGTGAAGGCGTTGCGACGGAGCAGCTCGACGGTGATGTTGCACAGCTCATCGACGCTGTGCGGCAGCGCCATGTGGAGCATGCGCGCGTTGCCGGTCATGCGATCGAAGTGATCCGCCATCCGAAAGACGTTGATCCGTTGCTGGCGTTCGCTCCAGTACGCTCGGATTCCCTCGAAGCATCCTGTCCCGTAGTGGAGCGCGTGGGTGAGCAGGCCGAGATGCGCATCGCCGTACCTGCACAGCTCGCCCTCGAAGTACACCCACGTGTCCGCCTGCGCACGGCGAAGCTCGGACTTTGCGACGGGTGCCTTGGTCGGGATCTCAGTCATCCGCAGTTGCCCGCTCGGGTGCTTCGACAAGGTCCGCCAGATGCCTGATGAAGCCGCCGGCGACGCCTCCGTCGGCGACGCGGTGATCGAAGACGAGTGAGAGCTCGACCACCGAGCGCGGCACCACGTAGTCGTCCACGACCCAGGGGCGGGTCGCGATCCGTCCGACGCCGAGGATCGCTGCCTCGGGGGGATTGATGATCGCGGTGCCCCCGTCGACACCGAAGGCACCGAAGTTGGAGACGGTGAAGGTGCTGCCACGGAGATCGGTCGCGTCGATGGATCCGTCGCGTGCCGCGCTCGCAAGCCGCTGGAGGTCATCGGCAATGCCTGGCAACGACTTGCTCTGCGCGTCGCGAATCACGGCAACGACCAGGCCGCGATCGGTTTGCACGGCGACCCCGAGATGGATCGGCGTGAAGCGCACGATCTCGCTGGCCTCGATGTCGAAATGGGCGTTGAGCCGGGGGAATCGCCGGAGCGCGATCACGCAGAGGCGCAGGATGATCGCGAAGGGTGTGACCGAGGCATCCGTCGCTCCAGGCGGCAGCTCCGCACGCAATTCCATGAGCCGGGTTGCGTCGGCGCGAACCCATGCGGTGGCGGTTGGCGCCTCGCGGTGGGACCGCGTGAGCCGCTCCGCGGCGATCCGGTCGACGCCGCTGAGCGACATGCGTTCGCCGCCCGCAACTGCTGAAGGCCTTTGCCTTTCCGGCGTGGCGCCGTCCTTCCTCGAGGCACGCTCGAGGTCGGCCTGGGTCACCATGCCCCCGGGGCCGCTTCCGGCGATGGTCGCGAGGTCGACACCGCGTTCCGCGGCAAGCCGTCGAACCAGGGGCGAGGCCGGAGGTGACGCGGTGGACCCAGCCGAGCCAGCCGTGCTTGCCGGCGCGGCGCTCCGCCGCGAACGCGGGGCCGCTTCGCTGGTTCCGTAGCCGACGAGGACGTTCCCCGATCCCGAGGCGGCAGCAGGGGCGCCGGCGACATCGATGCTGATCAGCGGCTTCCCCACGGCGATCATCTCGCCCTGGACACCATGAAGGCTGGCCACGCGTCCCGCAAACGGCGTGGGCACCTCGACGACCGCCTTCTCGGTGGTGATCTCGGCGACCGGCTGGTCGACCACGACCTCGTCACCCTCGGCCACCAGCCAGCGGTTGATCTCCCCCTCGGTGAGCCCCTCGCCGAGGTCTGGCATGAGGAAGTCGCGAATCGCCGGCATCGATCAGTACTCGAGCAGTCGCGCGACCGCGTCGAGGATGCGGTCGGCGTCGGGAAGGAAGTGGCGCTCGATCTTGGCCGACGGGTATGGGACGTCGAACCCGGTCACGCGCAACACCGGGGCCGCGAGATAACCGAACGCGCGCTCGTTCAACTCGGCGGCGATCTCCGCGCCGTATCCAACGAAACGCGCCGCCTCGTGGACCACCAGGCCCCGTCCGGTCTTGGTGGCGCTCGCCACCAGCGTGTCCATGTCGACGGGCGACAGGGTTCGGACGTCGACCACCTCGAGCTCCCAACCGTGCTCCTCGGCAGCGCGCGTGGCCGCCTCCAATGCGGTGGTCACCATCGGTCCGTAGGCGATGACCGTCGCGGTCGTTCCGGCGCGGCGCACGACCGCCTCGCCGATCGGAGGGGCGGTCACCGGGAGCTCGAGGTCCTCCTTCAACCAGTAGCGGCGCTTCGGCTCGAGAAAGATGACCGGGTCGTCGAAGGCGATCGACGCGCGCAGCAGCGCGTAGGCGTCTGCGGGCGTCCCCGGCGAGACGACCGTGAGCCCCGCGGTGTGCGCGTAATAGGCCTCGGGACTCTCCGAATGGTGCTCGACGGCGCCGATGCCGCCCCCGTACGGGATGCGGATCACCATCGGCAAACCGACACGGCCGCGGGTCCGGTTGCGGTACTTGGCGACGTGGCTGATCACCTGGTTGAGCGCGGGGTACGAGAAGCCGTCGAACTGCATCTCCACCACCGGACGCAGCCCGTAGATCGCCATGCCGATCGCCGTGCCGGCGATGCCCGACTCGGCGACCGGGGTGTCGAAGCAGCGGTCGATGCCCATCTCCGCCTGGAGCCCGTCGGTGATGCGGAACACACCGCCCAGCTTGCCGACGTCCTCGCCGTAGACGACCACGGAGTCGTCGGCACGCATCGAGTCGCGAAGGGCGGCGTTGAGCGCACCGGCCATGGTCAGCTCCATCAGCTCTCCTCGGCCGCCTGCAATTCCTGCGCGAGCAGCGCCCGCTGCGCATCCAGGAGCGGCGTACGCGTGGCGTACACGTGGTCGAACATCTCGCGCGGATCGCCGGCCGGAGCGCCGAAGAGAAAGTCACGCATGCGTGCCGCGGTCGCCTCGCCTTCGGCTTCGACCTCCGCGAGGTACGCGTCATCGACGACGCCAGCCTCACGCAGCACCGCGAGAAAGCGTCCGACCGGATCCCGGGCGCGCCACTCGGCAGTCTCATCATCGCTGCGGTACCGGCTCGTGTCGTCAGCCGTGGTATGCGCCTCGAGGCGGTAGGTCACGGCTTCGACGAGCGTCGGCCCGTCACCACGACGGGCACGGTCGACCGCCGTCTTCACGGCTCCATAGACCGAGACGACATCGTTGCCGTCGACGCGGATGCCCGGCATGCCGACGCCCGCCGCGCGCAGCGCGATCGACGAGGTCCTGGTCTGGAGGCGATACGGAACGCTGATCGCGTACCCGTTGTTCTGGACGACGAACACGACCGGAGCCCCGCTCACCCCGGCGATGTTCAGCGCCTCATGGGCGTCACCCTCGCTGGCGGCTCCGTCGCCGAAGAAGGTCAACGCGACCATCGGATCGTGCTTGATCCGCGCCGCCATCGCGAGGCCGACCGCGTGCAACGCCTGGGTGGCCAGCGGGGTCGTCAGTGGAGCGACCCGGTATCGATAGGGGTCGAAGCCGCAGTGCCAGCTTCCCGAGAAGAGCGCGAGGAGCTCGACGACGTCGACGCCACGGGCGAACGTCCCCACGGTCTCACGGTAGGTTGGAAAGAGCCAGTCGTCCGCCTCGAGCGCGAAGACCGCGCCGACCTGCGCCGCCTCCTGGCCGTGGCTCGAGGCGAAGACACCGAGCGCTCCCTGGCGGGTGAGGTTGATCGCCTGGCGATCGACCCGCCGGCTCAGCGCCATCAGGCGGTAGAGGGCGCGGAGCTGCTCTGTGGTCAGGTCGACGTCGTGGGATCGCGCGGCGCCGAGATCTCCCTCAGCCGCGACATCCTGCCAGACCGCCGTCGACAGCCCCGGAAATGAGGACGGTCCGCTGGTCGCCGACGACACCTCCACACTCACGTTGTTCGATCCTACCGCTGCGGACCGCGACCGCCGAAGTCCGGGGCACGTTTGGCCCGCCTCGCTGCCAGGCCTTCGGAGACATCGGGACCGGTGAAGCCGAGGAATTCGAGGGCAAGCGAGCTGTCGAAGATGGGCCCCGCCGCCCGCAGCCAGTTGTTGAGCGCGTACTTCGTCCAGCTGATCGCGGTCGGCGATCCCGCGGCGAGCTTTCCGGCCACCTCGAACGCCGTGGCGTGCAGCCGCTCATCGGGAACGCTGAGCGAAATCAATCCGATGCGCTCCGCCTCCTCGCCGCTGAGCGGCTCATTGAGCAGGAGGTGGTACTTGGCCTTGGCGATGCCGCAGAGCAGCGGCCAGATGATCGCGGCGTGATCGCCGGCCGCGACGCCGAGCCGCGTGTGGCCGTCGATCAGGCGCGCCGAGCGAGCGGCGATGGAGATGTCCGCGAGCAGGCCGACGACGAGCCCGGCGCCGACGGCCACGCCGTCCATCGCCGAGACGACCGGCTTGCTGCAGTTGATGATGTTGTAGACGAGGTCGCGGGCTTCCCGGAGCACGCGTGCGCGCACCCCGAAGTCCGCCGTCATCGACTCGATGAGGTCGAAGTCGCCGCCCGACGAGAACGTGCCGCCGGCGCCACGAACGATCACGGCACGGGTTTCGGCGTCGGCGTCCACCGCGGGCCACACCGCCGCGAGGTCGCGATGCATGGCGGCGTCCGCCGCGTTGAGGCGCCCTTCCGCCTTCATCGTGATGACCAGGATTCCGTCCTCGGGGCGCTCGAAGACCAGGCTCGGAAATGAGCGTGCTAGATCCGTCATCTGTACGCTGACTACCGGCCGGTGAAGGCAGGCTTGCGCTTCTCCTGGAATGCGGCGATGCCGTCCTGGTAATCGTGCGTCCGGGACGCGCGACCCTGGGCCGCGGCCTCGGCGGCGAGCAGGTCCGCGAACGTCGGCGATTCGTCCCGGATCATCCGGACGATGCGTTTGGACTCGAGGAAGGCGGACGTCGGACCATGGGCAATCGCACCGGCGATCTCGCGAGTCCGGCGTACCAGGTCGGCGCCGGCGACGCTGCGGTTCACCAGGCCCCATTCCGCCGCCTCGCGTCCGGACAGCAGCCGCCCGGTATAGATCAGCTCGAGGGTGCGGTGCGGCCCGATCCGTGACACCAGGGCCGCATGCGCGCCGCTGTCCAGGACCGCGCCGATGCGCGCGAACGGCGAACCGATCCGGGCGTCATCGGCGGCGTACACGATGTCGCAGGCGAGTGCGAGGCCGAGACCGGTTCCGAGGCAGGCGCCGTGGACGGCGGCGATCGTCGGGACGGCGAGCCCGGCCATCCGCGCCATGAGTGGGTTGAACTCGTCGCGGAGGATCGCCTCGCCATCTTCGTGGGCCGGATCCGCGCCGGCGAGGTCACGTCCGCTGCAGAACGCGCGGCCCTCGCCCCGAACGAGCACGGCCCGAGCCCCTCCGATCTCCGCCGCTTCAAGACTCTCCATGAGCTCCCGCACCATCGCGGCGCTCATCGCGTTCAGCTTGTCGGGACGATCGAGCACCAGCTCGGCAACGCCGCCCTCGATGGTCAGGCGGACCGTTCGGCCCTGCTCAGATTCCTGCATAGGGCGCCCGCTCCCTGGCGGTGAGAATCTTCAGCTGGCTGGCGCAGACGGTGACCCCGTTCTGGTTGAGGACGTCCCAGCGATACGAGACCAGCCCCGATTTCGCGTCGCGGTCCGACTTCTCGAGCACCTCGATGTCGAGGTAGATGGTGTCGTTGATCCACGTCGGTGCGGTGTAGCGCAGTCGATCGGTGCCGTAGTTGGCGAGGATGGTGGTCGCGTCGCTCGGTACACCGAGACCGGTTCCGAGCGCAAACACCATGATTCCGGGCGCGACCCGCTGACCGAACATCGATCGCTCCGCCGCGACTCTGTCGATGTGAGGGTAGAACCAGTCGCCGGTCAGACCGCACCAGTTGACGATGTCCGTCTCGGTGATGGTTCGTCCCCGGGTGCGCTGGGTCTGGCCGACCTCCAGCTCGTCGTAGGTCCGGTACAGAAGAAACCGATCCACCCCGATATGCCTCCGTGCGCCGGCGTGTTCGACCGGCGGGCTGGGGAAGTCTACGACCGGCGGTCGATCACCCGCTGGAGCTTGCCGGCCGAGCGTTCGAGGGTCTCAGGGTCGACGACCTCCACCAGGACGGTGACCCCCACCCGATCCTTGACCTCGCGAGCCAGCGCCTCCGCGGCCGGGGCGCGGCGCTCGGGAGGGCAGTCGGAGCGAGCTTCGACGCGCACCGACAGCGTGTCGAGGCGCCCCGCGCGCCCGAGGATCAGCTGGAAATGCGGCGAGAAACCGGCGGTGCGGAGGACGAGTTCCTCGAGCTGGGTGGGGAAGACGTTGACGCCGCGCAGGATGATCATGTCGTCGCTGCGCCCGGTCACCTTCTCCATGCGCCGGAACGCCGGTCGCGCGGTCCCCGGGAGCAGCCGGGTGAGATCGCGCGTTCGGTAGCGGACCATGGGCAGCCCCTGCTTGGTCAGCGACGTGAAGACCAGCTCGCCGAGCTCGCCGTC
>JBAPWO010000257.1:0-1859 GCA_049283735.1 Candidatus Dormiibacterota bacterium | reverse complement strand
ACCGTCGCCAAGCCCAGCGCTATACGTTGTCCCATCTCGCGCATGATGTGAAAAATCAAACCGGCCTCGGCGAACCGTCGCGCGATTGGTTCCCTATTTCGTTCATGGGAACATTCAGCGACTGGGCCGACCTGATGCACGTTGACGATCCCAAGAACAACTGGGGCCAACTCTCCTGTGGCTGCCATCCGAATTGCGGGACCGGAATGGCCGTGATGATTGACAAGGAAACCAAGGAAGCAGTTCCGGTAACGGCGTTCTTGAAGGGCGATCAACTGGCTAAGGATATTCAGAAGGTAAACGATGCGGCGCGTGGAAAATTTCTCACCATCGTGGGAATGGCGCTGTGTTTGATGAAGAACTACGATCCGTTCCAGTCCCCAACGCATTTTAAGATGATGGATCTTTTGAAGAAGTTCGATAAGAACTTTAACGCCACTGGAAAGAATTACGGAAAGGTAGGTCCGGACCGGACCATCGACGACGTAATGAAACGGCGCCAGGACCGATGGAATTTCTTATTCATCGCCGGTATGTGGTTCCAGGATCTATTTAACTACGATTTCCGGCGGACCGAGCAATGCATTATTCCTTACGCCACGCAGGAAGGCGAAATTTCTTTCTGCGCCTACAACACCGGCGTGGGCTGGCGAAACATTATCGAGAAGATGCACATGACCGCTACGCTCACCAAGTGGTACGAGGAGCACGGACGGCATGAGATTTTCGCCGGCGGCAAGAATGTGAAGATGGAATCGACGGCCCACTCGCTGCTGCTCAAGGATGAACTGGTGACCAACGAAGTCCAGCACGATCTGGATAAGCTAGGTATCGCGAAGAATTCTGGGGAAGAGAAGAAACGGGCGCGTGATGCCAAGCAGCAAACTACTGCGCGAGGTCCGCAAAAAGACGATGCGGCTTACAACGCGCGTATGGCTGCCCTCTACCGCGAAGTCGTGTTGCAGGAAAAGCCGGTCGTAACCGAGAACGGCTTTATTCCGCTCGGCGCATTGACGGGGTCGAAGGCTAAAGAGGATGTGGGCGAGCCGGTTTTGGGCGATTAACTCGCCAGCGAGAGCGTGAAAAATGTAAACAAGGGCCGCCAACTTTGGCGGCCCTTTTTCTAGCTAATTTCGTGTTCATTTCGGAGATCACAATCAACCCAACGACGCTGCTGGTTGTATTGATCGTATTCTTCGCCACGCTGATTCGATCAGCATTCGGATTCGGCGAAGGCCTACTCGCCGTCCCGCTTCTCGCTTTTTTCATTCCGCTCGAGGTAGCTGCGCCCCTGGTTGTGCTTGTGTCGATCACGATCGCGGGCATCGTGGTCGTGCAGGACTGGAAAAAGATCCATCTGCAGAGCGCAGGCTGGCTTGTGCTCTCAACCTTGCTGGGCATTCCACTCGGTCTTTTGCTTCTAACCAGTAGTCATCAACGATTGGTGAAAGCTGCGCTGGGAGTAATCCTGATTGCCTTCTCCGTTTATTCTCTGATAGGACGCACGCCGTTAGAACTGAAGCGCGACAATCGAGCATGGCTTTGGGTTTGTGGATTCTGCGCGGGCGTGCTCGGCGGGGCCTACGGGATGAATGGGCCGCCGCTGGTGATTTATGGAGCGATGCGACGCTGGTCTGCTCAACATTTTCGCGCGACCCTGCAGGGATATTTTCTGCCCGCCAGCATCATGGGAATGGCCGGTTATTGGTTCGCCGGACTGTGGGTTCCTGCAGTGACACATTATTATCTGGTATCGCTGCCAGCCACGCTGGTGGCGGTTTTTGTGGGCAGAGTGATTAATCATCGCATGCGCGGCGAAGCCTTTTTGAGGTACATCTATCTGGGTTTGATCTGCATAG
>JBAPWO010000256.1:0-5766 GCA_049283735.1 Candidatus Dormiibacterota bacterium | reverse complement strand
CTTCGTGATGCACGGACCGGACGGCACGGACTACCAGGAGTGGATCTCCTGGACGGAGATCGCCCCGCCGGAGCGGATCGAGCTGCTCCATGGTGAGTCCCGCGGCGACCCGAACGCCTTCGAGTCGTTATTGACGTTCGCGCCCGAAGGCGCGGCGACCCGGATCGAGATGCGCGCGGTGTTCCCCACCAAGGAGCTGCGCGACGAGGCGGTCGAGAAGTACCACGCGATAGAGGGCGGCCAGCAGACCCTGAGCAACCTGGCTGCCTACGTCACCGAGATCGTTCGGAAGGGAGCGGAGGGCTGATGGCCGGGAAGGTGTTCTTCAGCGTGTCGATGTCGCTGGACGGGTTCATCGCGCCCGAGGAGCGCAGGGACGACCCGGATGTGCAGCGCTGGATGGCGCAGTGGATGGAACTGCAGCAGTGGATATTCCCGCAGCGGTTCTTCCGGGAGAATTTGAAGCTTGGCGAGGGCGGCGAGGAAGGGCGCGATAACGACATCGCGCGGGAGACGTTCGAGCGCACCGGCGCGAGCGTGATGGGCAAGCGCATGTTCGACGCCGGCGAGCAGATGTGGCCGGAGGAGGCGCCGTTCCACACACCGGTCTTCGTCGTGACGCACGAGAAGCGTGACCCCTGGGAGCGGCCGGGCGGGACCACCTTCCACTTCGTCAACGACGGCATCGAGACTGCGCTCGACCAGGCCCGCGATGCCGCCGGCGACCGAGACGTTCGCATCGGGGGCGGCGGCGCAACGATCCTGGAGTACGTGAACGCCGGCCTGATCGACGAGTTCTCGATCGCGCTCTCACCCGTGCTGTTCGGCTCCGGAATCCGCCTGTTCGAGGGCGTGGACGCGGGCCGCGTGGCCCTGGAGCCGGTCCGCGCGGAGCCGACGCAGCGGGTGACCCACCTGACCTACGCAGTCCGCGAGCGGTAACTGTCTTGACCTCAGCGCTCCCCGGCCACCTACTCAACTATCCTTCCTGGTGCGCAGAAGGCAGAACTCGTTGCCTTCGGGATCCTCCAAAACAAACCACGAGACATCCTGGCCCTGACCGATATCCTTGTGACGCGCGCCAAGCGAGAGCAGGCGCTCCAATTCCTCGACCTGATCGCATCCCGAGGGATTGAGGTCGAGGTGAATGCGGTTCTTCACGGCCTTGCCTTCGGGTACGGGGATGAAGCTCAGTGCCAGCACCGCGTCCTCGGTCCCGTCTGAGGAGATCCACCAGAAGCCGCGCTCGTCGTAGACGGTGGGCCAGTCGAGGACGCGGGACCACCACGCCGCCTGGGCCTCGGGGTCGCGGCAGTCGACGACGATTTCGTGCAGGACGCTGGCCATAGCAACTCCTTGTCCGTGTCGAGCGGGCGCGGATTGCGCGCCAGACGGCAGCGTGGCACGTCATGAGGACAAAGCGCTGCGCTCAGTCGGCGGTGGCCGTTGCATACTGCGGGCGTCCCCGAGGCCGATAGACCTGGATGACCACCCCGCTGGGAGTGAACCGGGAGTCGAGCAGTTCAAGCGCCCTGTCCGGGCCGGTGTTGGGGAACAGCCGCGTGCCCTGGCCGAGGACCACGGGATAGGTGAGCAGGGTGATCTCGTCGACAAGCTGGTTGTCGAACAGCCAGCGGACCAGGCTGCCGCTGCCGTGCACTTGCAGCTCACCCGCGGGCTTGGCTTTCAGCTCGCCGATGGCTGCCGCGAGATCACTGGAGAGGACAGTCGTTTCCGCCCATTGCGGGTCAGTGAGCGTGGTCGATGCCACGTACTTGGGCTTCGAGTTCAGGGCTCCTCCTATGGGACTCTGGCGCATCTCCTCCATCGCTCCCCAGGAGCCGGCGAAGGTCTCATAGGTCCAACGGCCGAACAGAAACGCGTCGGCGCGCTGGAAGGCCTGGATGAGGAACGCGGTTGCCTCGTTGTCGAACAGCGGCCCGGCCCACCCGCCGCGCTCGAATCCGCCCCTGCGGTCCTCATCCGCCCCGCCGAGGCCCTGCATCACTCCATCGACGGAGACGTGCGTAATGGTCGTCAGTCTCATGGGTTGCTCCTTTGCCAACTAGTTGCGCTTTCAACTATTGACGGGGACATTAGCAGATTTGATTGAAATGTCAACCAACTGGCTCACTGCTGGTAGGCTGGGGGTATGGTCGGCACCCGGTGGCTGAGCGAAGACGAGCAGCGGACCTGGCGTACGTTCGTGACAGCCACCAAGCTGCTGTTCGATCAGCTGGAACAGGAGATCGACGTACAGACGGAGGTTCCCAGTCACCACTACGAGGTCCTGGCCCGTCTAGCGGAGATCCCCGAGCGGCGGCTGCGGATGAGCGATCTGGCCGAGCTGTCCCAGTCGTCGCGCAGCCGACTGTCCCACTCCATCGCCCGGCTCGAGTCGCTCGGCTGGATCCGGCGCGAGGCCTGTCAGACCGACCGCCGGGGAGCCTTTGCCGTGCTCACCGACGAGGGCTTCTCCGCGCTCGAGGCTGCCGCCCCGGTGCACGTAGAGGGGGTGCGCACGCACCTGTTTGACCAACTCGACGTCGAGCAGCTCGAGGAGCTGCGGCAGATCAGCGAGCGACTGCTCGAGCACCTGGTGGCTGTCAAACAATTGTCCGTCGAGGAACTGGGACGGCTCGGCATGCCCCTCCGGCCACGCATCTAACGGCAGCCAACGCCGGGATGACACATCGCCCCCAGCAATCGGGTCGAGCGCGTGCGACTGAGAGCGCCTCTGGGGTAGGCGTCGATGCACCGATGATTTGCTCCGCAAAGCGTCGTCTCCACCGATGATGAGAATGGACGTTCACACGGGAGAGGTCGGTTACATGTCTAGATCTGTGCTCTACATGTCGATGTCACTTGATGGGTTCATCGCCGGCCCCAACGACAAACCGGGGAACCCCGGAGGCGACGACTTCATGCGTCTGCACCAGTGGTATGGGTTTGCGGCGGACGCCGGCCCGACCGCCGAGACCACGGATGCGTCGGGGATTGGCAGGCATTTTCTCGATGAAGGCAACGAGACCGGTGCGGTCCTCTCCGGTCGCAATACCGTGGAGCAGGTGGATCACTGGGGCGGCGACCACCACGACGGCGTTCGAATCTTCGTGGCCAGTCACCGGCCACCGGGATCGTCGGTCGCGAAGTACCCATTGGTGACGTACGTGACGGATGGGATCGTCAGCGCGATGTCACAGGCGAAGGCCGCTGCAGGTGACCGCGACGTGCTGGTCCATGGTGCATATACGGCACAGACCGCGCTGGAGGCAGACGTGCTCGATGAGTTGCAGATTCACCAAGTCCCGGTGCTGTTCGGTACTGGCCGCCGACTATTCGACGTGTTGCCGACTAGGGTCGAGCTGGAGATCGTTCGAGTGATCGACACTCCCGAGGCGACCCACATCCGCTACCGGATTGTGAGGTAATACGGCACGTCGGATCGGCGGTCGAGGACAACCTACGGGCGCAGCAATCATGCCCAACGTGGTGTCGGCGGACGGCTCATCGCGAACGGGCTGCGCTTGTTGCGACCAGCCTCAGCGACGAGATCCGATGGCCGTACGCCAGGGTGCCGTTGACTAATCGAACCTGACGACCGAACCGGCAATCCTGCGAACTCTGTCGGAGTCTGCGATGCCGTCAATCTCGACGATCTTTCCGTCCGCTACCGTAAAGGCCAGGATGGCAAGCGGTCGTCCGCGCACCGTTATCACTACCCCCGGCGCACCGTTGACGATCACGTGGTGAAGTTCGGAGCCTGGCACGGGTCGCGCTTGTTTGGCGACCGCGGGAATACCACGAAGTACCCGAGACGCTTCTGGGTGCTTTGGTCCGAAGTCCGCATTTAGCACAACGTCGGGATCGAGAACCGCGACGAGGCCGTCGAAATCACCGGCGCGTGCGGCTGCGAAGAACGCGTCGACCACTTCCCACCGTTTCGCCTGATCGACGCCCGGAGTGGATACCTCCGCACCCTTCACACGACGTCTTGCTCTGCTGGCGAGCTGCCGCGCTGCAGCAGGTGTTCGCTCCACAATCGGAGCAATCTCTTCGAACGGCAGCTCAAATACGTCATGAAGCACAAAAGCCAAGCGCTCGGCAGGTGTCAAGGTTTCGAGCACAACAAGGAGAGCGAGCCCAACTGAATCCGCAAGTAGCACCTGCTCCTCGGGAGAGAGTTCCCCCTCCCGAGTGAGGATGGGGTCGGGGACATGAATCCCGAACTGTTCCTCGCGCCGGGCTTTGCGCGCCCGCAGCATGTTCAGCGACACCCGAGCCACGATGGTCGTCAGCCACCCGCCAAGGTTGTCGACATCGTCCGCTCCGGCTCGGCTCAAACGGACCCAGGAGTCCTGAACGGCGTCGTCGGCTTCCGCGACTGACCCCAGCATCCGGTATGCGACCCCTCGAAGGTGTGCACGGTGCTTCTCAAATTGATCGGCCAACCACTCGTTCTCAGCCATCGGTCCCATTCCTCGATCGTCAGGAGTCGTCACATAGGAGTGACCCGCGATCGGCGAACAATGTGACCGACCTCGAATACGAGCTGGGGATATGGATGAACCTTGACGGCCACGTGCCAGGCACCGACCATCACGTCGGATTCTCGAGGCTCACGTCTGAAGCCTCCAGGGCGGCCCCGATCGCGCAGCGACTGACGCCTCTTCGTGTCACATTCCTCGGCCGCCACGTGTCAATAGCAGTGTGACCCTCAAAACCCAACGCCCGTCACAAGGAGAGGAACAATGAATGCTCCGGTTGACAATCCAACGGCGGCCATCGAGCGAGCAAGTCCCGTGGCCATTCGCGCGCCCCGTGGCGGGGAGCCCTTTCTCGCTCCGGTCGAAAGGCCCAAGAGCCTGATCATGAGGTTGGTGTTCTTTTTTTCCAAGAGGAAGTTCGGGAAGGTGATGGGCCCGCTCACCGTCTTCGCTGCTCGGATGCCCTCGTCGTTTGGGATGTTCTACGGAAAGGTCTCCACACTCGACAAGAAACTGCAGATCCCCTGGGATTTGGTGTTGATACTGCGCGGGCGAGTATCGAGCATCAACGGCTGTCTCTTCTGTTTCGACGCAGCCAATGCGTTTGCACTCGAGAATCCCAGGACTGAGAAGCAGTTCGACGCACTCGGGGAAGATGTGTCGAGCTCCTTGTTCACCGAGGCAGAGCGCTCCGCTTTGGATTATGTGACCGACCTGACTCAAAGCAAGGCGGTCAGCGGCGATACGTTTGCCAAGCTCGCCACCCATTACACAGAACGCGAGATCTGCGACATCGTTTGGATCGTTGCCAGCGAGCACCTCTACAATTTGAGCAACATCGGTCTCAATATCGGTTCGGACGGTATGTGCGATATCGTGAGACGAAAGAGGCGGGCGTGAATACGTCCTCGGCGCGTGAATCGCTCGCAGCTCGACCCGATCGCCATCGTGCAGCGGTAGGTGCCGCGTCCCTATGGGACTGTCTCCGTCCCGCCGTTATCGCGTGCGAGCTAGACGAGAGCGCTGGAGCGGCCGGGGTACCTCGGCGCCCACCTCTTGCCCAAGATCACATGGAGTGTTGGGCGGGGCGAGAGGGTCGGCCCGTATCGCGAGCAACCGAACCTGGGCACGGAAGGTCTCGCGTGCCTCTCCGTCGAGCGGGGCGAGCACATCGGCCTCCGCCGCCCGGAGCCGGTCATTGAGGGTCGCGAGGAGCTCGGTGCCGCGTTTCGTGGCGACGACTCGGCGAGCTCGACGGTCGGTCGGGTCCGGCCGGCGC
>JBAPWO010000255.1:0-1723 GCA_049283735.1 Candidatus Dormiibacterota bacterium | reverse complement strand
CGTCGAATGTGCTCCGGCCTACTGCGTATCGCGGAAATGCCTTACCACATTCATCTGGGTACTGGCTGCTCGGGGTTCTTCGACTCCGTGAGCCGCTTTGCGGCTCACTCCGCTCAGAATGACAAGGATTAGGCTTGGGCGCGGACGGCGGCTCGCAACTCTTCCACGATTTCGTGGGCTGCCTTGCGAGCTTCATTCTGCTGATTGACTTCGAATGAAATGGCGCCGACTCGAGCGTGCCCGCCGCCGCCGTAGCGCTCGCAAATCTTCGCCAGGTTGACCACCGGCTCCGACGGCGCCCACGGATTCGATCCTACGGAAACTTTTACCCGAAAAGTGCTTTTGCTCAAGCCTACGCTGTAGATGGATTCAGGGTGCAGATAGTAAGGGACGAATTTGTTGTAACCCTCGAGCTCCTGGTCGGTGACGTCGAAGAAGATCGTCCCATCTTTCGATTCGATACGGTCATTGAGAAGAGCCATGGATCGCTGATGCCGTTCAAGAAGCGGCGGCAACAGCGAAGCGACGAAAGGTTCCTCGATGATCTCCCCCAGAGATTTCGTCGCGAGCAGTGGAATGAGTTTGGGGACGAACCCATGAGTCTGGTTCGATTCGATGATCATGGTCAGCTTCATGGCCGGGGCTTGCATTTCGACCGCAGTGCGGGCGTCGGCATACTGGGCGCCGTCAATGATATCGGTCCAATGCACCAGGTCGGCTAAAGGTTTGGGATCGAAGCCGAAGCGTTGCTCGGCAATGGTGGCGATGAAACTGGTGCACGATTTGAAGTCCGGGTCGTAGAATTTGCGGTTGCTCTGATCCTGTTCAAAGTGCGCCGCGTCGGCTGGCGATAAAAACGCGCTTTCATGATGGTCGAACCACCAGGTGATTTTGGGCGAGCTGGAATATTTGAAATCCACGATGGCGTTTTCGTCGCCGTCAAAATTGTTCTCGTCGAACAACGCACCAGCGCGGTGGAGCAGGCCGGAGAAAACGAACTCCACATCGCCGCGAATCCGTTCACGGTAGAAGCGCGAGAAAAGCGCTGCGGATGAAGCTCCGTCAAAACATTTGTCGTGATAGAAAACCCGAACTCTCAAGCCTGTCTCCCCTCCCGGCCAGAATCAGACAGACTACCCGAAACCGGGTGTGAATCAAAAACAAATAGCGAGGGCGGCGGCTTCTCAATTTCGGCAAACTTGTCCCTCACGGGTGTAAAGTCCTTGTCAAAGCAATGTTAAGGGATAAGTCTGGGTACGCGCGATTCACGCCTGCGAAACAACCTCGCTGAGGACAAGCTTTTCCTGGGGATGGACGGTTGTGCTATCCATCTCAGACCTTGAGAGAAATTATTCTTCGGTGATCAGGCGTTGGCCTGTTTTTCGGCCATATCGCCGATCACCGGCAGCTTCCACATTTGTCCCTGATTGGCTTTCATCAACAGCATAACCCAGACAATCAGCAGCCCCACAGAGAGGACCAACCAGAGCAGCAAGGCAACCAGATGCCCCAGAATCGGGATAAACGCCAGTACAGCAGAGAGAATGATGAAAGCAATCCAAGCTACCACTGCAGCTACATGCAGAAAAATGCTCTGAAAAGCGTGGAAGCGTACGAAGCGGTTTTTGTTGTAAGGCTCGATCACCAGAAACAGAATCGCCGGAATAATCGTCACGTAAGCCAGCATTCCAGCCACGTTGTCAGACATCCCTCCAGCCGTAGA
>JBAPWO010000254.1:0-1941 GCA_049283735.1 Candidatus Dormiibacterota bacterium | reverse complement strand
GGGCATGGTTCGGTGCCATCCGGAGCGCAGTTGTTTTTCAAGCTGAACGAAGGATCTCGTACCGGTCGTATCTATGGGAGATCCCTCACGCGGCTGAAGTACGCCGCGTTTCGGGATGACGGCCTCGTAGGAGAATAATAAATTTAAACTGATCCGCTGCGCACCCGCCTCGTAAATTGACGGGAGCTGCACGGAACCCTAGAATTGAATTAAGAATTTTTGGGGCGTTTGCCTGCATTTCAGGAGTCCATGCCACTTTACGAATACGAGTGCAAGAAGTGCCATCACCGCTTTGAGCGGATCGTGAAATATTCCGATGCTCCCATGAAGAAGTGCCCGGACTGCGGCGGCCCGGTCGAGCAGACAATTACCGCGCCAGCGGTACAGTTCAAAGGTTCAGGGTGGTACGTCACCGACTACGCCAAGAAGTCATCGGCGACTGGTTCTTCGTCCAACGGAGACTCCAAGTCAAAGGACGAGGCTGCGTCGAAAAAGGAATCTGGATCTAAGGAAGAACCTTCTGCTTCGAAAAAGGAAGAGAAATCTTCCAAGTCAGAAAAATCGAAGTCAGAAGGTCCCAGCAAAAAAGCGGACAAAAAATAAACCTTACCTCCACCTCATGTCGTATCCGAGCGCGTTGAGGATGTGATTTTCAAACTCATACTCCAGAATTATTTCGAAGTTGTTCCCATCGAACTCCCACGATGCCGCGTACTTGGTAAGCTCAGGCTGGTAGAACGAGTACGCGGTCGAGTAACGTACGTTGCAGGGCGACGGGCAGGCAATCATTCCGGTTGGATTGGATCGCTGCTCGCCGGTGGCAGCGAATAAAAGCTGCGACGAAACGTCTGGGACAGCAGCCACCAACAGTTGGTGAGGCTCTATGCGTAAGGCGCGCGGGTCGCCAGGAAGTACCTTGGGAGAAACATTTTTAGAAACTTGCAGCGGATTGAGATCTATCTGCTGCGCTATGCTCTGCTGAGCTTGTGTCCAGATCGACTGCAGATCGACATTAGAATGCTGCGTCTGATTTATGAATCCGACCGCGGGGACCGGTCTCTGCGGGCTTCCGCCGCATCCTAAGGAGGCTATGATCAAAATACCCAAGACGACATTCAGTTTCATCGCTTACCCCGCAGCACGCTATTAACGCCATCGGCAGGATATTGGGCTTCCCTTTCTTCGACGACGGTCCGAACGTCATACGTCTTTCGCGTTGTATGCAGATGAAAGTCAATTCACATTCGCTTCCCACCGGAGTTACCACGATCGCAACCGTCTTCTTCCTGGTTGCGGCCTATTTAGGTTCTATCGGTGTTCTTATGTTGGTTACGCCGGGGACAGCTTCCATGGCGCTGGGAGCTCCGCTGCTGAGCGGGTTGGAGCTCGCTGGTCCTTACATGTTTTTGCTCGCGGCAGCAGTCGCAATGCTAATTGGATGGGGATTGTTGCGCCTGAATAACTGGGCGCGGCGTGCGGCCCTGGTTGCCGCATTCGTCGGAGCAGTGATGTTGATCCCTGCTGTATCCGCAGCCGCAGTGGATTTTCGCGCGCCGCTTCTATGGCAGGGACTCGGCGTCGCTGTTCGAGCGGCAATCGTCTGGTATTTGTTTCAGGAGCCGACGAAAGAAGCATTTGTAAAAAACTAGCCACGGATTTCACGGATTCGATCGCTCACAAATCCGTGTAATCCGTAGCTGACTTTATCATTTTGCCTTGACTGGTTGTTTCTCGCCGACGCGCTCGCTGACCTCGAACTTCACCTTGCCGGCTCGCTTATCGGCATCGACGATGACGTGATCGCCCTGTAGCACCTCGCCATCCAGAATTTTCAGGGCTAACGGGTCCTGAATCAATTTCTGAATTGCTCGCTTCAGCGGCCGCGCTCCGAAATTCGGATCGTAGCCTTCGGCAAACAGCAACTCTTTCGCTGCATCAGTC
>JBAPWO010000253.1:0-1787 GCA_049283735.1 Candidatus Dormiibacterota bacterium | reverse complement strand
GCCAAAGTAGAAGAAGCCAAAGAAACACCCAGCGTCAAGGTGCTCGATCCAGCCAGGCCGCCGGAACGGAAATCGTTTCCGCCGCGCCTCACCATCGTGTTTGTGGGAACCTCGCTCTGCCTGATTTGTGCCAGCCTGGGGCTATTCATCAGAGCGCGCTGGGAAGAAATGGATTCGCGCGACAGCCGCAAGCACCTCGCACAAGAGATCTTTCGTACAATAAATGCCAGCATGCCATGGTCACCTTCGAATGGTTCCCGCTCTCACGCAGTCAGCCACCGTCTTTGGCAGCGGTTCACGATCCGAAATGGTCGGGTAGGGAGCGTGCAGAAGCAACCGCAATCGAATCAATAAAAATGATTTTCTAAAGTGAGATGAGCCCCATGAAGCGAACGGCACGAACACCATTTGATGGCAACGATTGATACACCGAAGCTGAGCGCTGCGGGTGTTGTCGGTTCGGCACGTTCTTCCTGGATAGGTGCGAACCTCAATTCATGCCTGCGGGAGTACGCTGGAACTTTCGCAACAGGGTTTGCGGTACTGGCATGCCAACTCATGACCTACAAGCTGGCGGCGCATTTCCTGGGGAAGACCGGATTCGCGGAATATGCGTTAGCGCGGCGCACAATTTCGCTTCTGTATCCCATCGTGTTGCTCGGGCTAGGCGTGGGGTTGCCGCGGTACGTGGCGATGGCAGCGGGACGCGGCGATCACAAGTCCGAAGGGCGGTACCTGGGGGCGACGCTGTGGTGCGTCGCCTTCTCGGCGCTGGTTTGCGTGGCGATCTTGAATTTGGTTCCCGGGGGGCTGGCATACTTGTTCTTTGGCTCGCGGGAATACGCATTTTTGTTATTCCCGATGAGCCTGGTGTCGGCGGGAACGGCGTTGCATACCGTGGGGTACAGCTACTTCCGGGGTACTTTGAACATGCGGGCGGCGAATCTTCTGCAGTTGGTGAATCTCGGTTTGGCGCCCCTGGCGGTGTTCTTCTTTTATGGCACAAGCATTCGGGCGGCGCTGACGGCGCTCGGAATTCTGTCGATCGGAGTCGCAGGGGTTGCACTACTTTTTACTCCCTGGAAAGCGGTACTGAAGGACAACCGCTCGCAGGTAAAAGAACTGCTGCGATTCGGGATTCAGCGGGTTCCAGGGGATTTTATTCTGATGGCGATGTTCGCGCTTCCAGCGACGTTCGTGGCGCACCACAGCGGAATTCGGGTGGCAGGCTTTGTGGCCTTTGGCATCTCCATGCTGAACGTGATTGGGGCGTTCTTTGCTCCCTTCGGGCTTATCCTGCTGCCCAAGGCAGGGACATTACTGGCGGCGGGTAGACGTGACGAACTGCGGAGGCAAGTCTGGCTGCTGACCATGGTCACGCTGGCCGTTTCAACCGTGCTTGCCGCCGCAATCGCGATGGGTGCAGAAACCTTAATCCGGATTTATCTGGGAAAAGATTTCACGGAAGGCGCTGGCATTCTGCGGTTCGTGCTGCTGGCGGCAGCGCCTTACAGCCTTTATACCGTTGTCAGAAACGTAATTGACGCCTTCCATGAGCTTGGGGTAACGACGCTGATCCTCGCCGCCGGCTTCGGCATTTTCGGTCTGGGAACGTGGGGATTGTGGGTGTGGCAGGACAAGTTGCACGCGGTGCTGTTCAGTTTTCTGGGCGGGATGCTGGCGCTGGCACTCTTGTCCGGCGCTGAGACCCTGCGCATTCTTCGCGCGCCGCCGGCAGGGGATGGCCTGCTTTCCCAATGAAGATCGATTGCCGGGAACAAGCCTCC
>JBAPWO010000252.1:0-3204 GCA_049283735.1 Candidatus Dormiibacterota bacterium | reverse complement strand
CGCACCTCTCGCCCTCGCTGCGTAAGTAGCAGAGACGAAAAAAGCTCAGGCTTCGGCCTGACGTCGACCGTCTCCTCGGCTGTGGGAGACGGACCCGACGTTAATGCAAGCAGTCTCGCCGCCCGGTGGCGCCTCGGCGCCGGGCGGGACATGCACCGAGGCTGGCCGTAGCCGAGCCTGGTCCCAGGGCGCGGTTGGGGTGAGATCAAAACCGGGACTACGCTCGTAGATGTCGCATGGAACGCGGCTTCGGACCCGGGTTCGATCCCCGGCGCCTCCAGATCTCTTCTATCTCCCGCGGGGCTCTAATTCGTTCTCAGGCGACGTCCTGGTGATGGTCGGAAAGGCTTGCGGGCGTGCGCCGCGACTCCGACTGGCGAAGCTCCGCAGCCTGTTCGCGCTTCTTCTTTGCCTGGTCGGCCTTGGCAGCCTCAAGCGCGGCAGCCGCGGCGATTGCGGAGTTGTAGCGCGCGAAACTCGGCCCACGATTCACTGGCATGGAAATCGCAGTCTACGCTTGCCGACCTGGCCAGTTCAGCCGCGGTGGCCGCGTCGGACGCCCGTCGATGCCGGGTTGGTCAAGACCGCGGAGATGCGGCTAATACGGTCCTACCTATCGTGTTACCATCGGTAGGATGTCGAGAATCAAGGTCAGCCTTTCGCTCGATCCTCTTCTGGTGCGCGATGTCGACGCGTACGTCGACGCGCATGAAGACACTGATCGCAGCAAGGTGGTCGATGAGGCATTGCAGCTCTGGGCGGCCGCACAACAACGCTCTGCGATGGAACTGCAGTTTGCGGATGAACACGAAACAGATCCAGCGGAATGGGAAGCGTGGCAGACGGTGCGACGTGAGTCGGCGCGTCGCAGGCTGCGACGTCGCTGAGCCGGCGAGCCCCTCGACGTACGCGTACACCCCACCGAGGCGAGATCTGGTACGTCTTCACACCCGGCCAACCCGATGATCCGCACCAGCCTCGGCCGGCGCTCGTCGTCTCAGAGAATGTGCGCAATGCAATTCGCGACGACCTCATCGTGGTCCCGATGTTCTCGCGCGGACGTGCGGGGCCCACCCGCGTCGCTATTCCCGCCGGAGCCGGGAATGTTCCCTTCGCCAGCGTCCTGTTCTGCGAAGAGATCACGACGATTGATCGCGACTTCCTGGCAAGCGGCCCGCTGGGACCCCCGGTGGACGGTGATCGAATGGACGAGGTCGTCCGGGCGATTCGCAGGGCCATCGGTGAAGTGGTCCCTGAGCCGTAGCGCTGTGCGCGGGGCGGAGCTGAGCGAAAAAAAGACGCAGCCGAGCTCCGACACCTCAGACCAGGCCGTGCTCGTACGCGTAGCGCACCGCCTGCGCGCGATCCCGCACACCGGTCTTCGAAAAGATGCGGTTGACGTGAGTCTTGATGGTCGCATTGCTGAGGAAGAGCGAGGTCGCGATTTCGCTGTTTGAAAGTCCTGCCGCGATCAGCTTCAGGACCTCCGCTTCACGCGGGCTCAGGTCGTCAGGTGGCGCCTGAACATCCGCCGGCGCAACACGTGGCCCTTCAAGGACGGCGGCCACGAGGCGCTGCTGGACCGCCGGGTCGAGGTGGGTGCGACCTGCGGCGAGCGCCCGGATCGCGCGCTCGATCTCCTCGGCATCGGCGTCCTTGGTCAGGTAGCCGCGCGCGCCCGCCTCGAGCGCAGGAAACAGCGACTCGTCGTCAGCATACGTTGTGAGAACGAGCACCTGCGTGGTCGGGAGAACGGCGCGGATCCTCCGCGTGGCCTCGGCTCCGTCCATGCCGGGCATGCGAAGGTCCATGAGCACGACGTCCGGGTGCTCGCGCTCCGCGCGTTGCACAGCCTCCAACCCGTTGCCCGCCGCACCCACGACCTCGACACCGTCGATCAGCCCCACGATCATCGTGAGCCCTTCTCGCACGACCCGTTGGTCATCAGCGATCAGCACCCGGATGGTTGCATCGGTCACGTCGGTATGACCAGCTCAACACGCCAGCCGCTTGGGGTCGGCCCGGCAGTGGCAGTACCACCGACCCGCTCGATGCGCTCGCGCATCCCGGCCAGTCCGTGGCCACCACCGACGCCCTGCAAGCCCTTGCGACTCGGTGATCCGCCGGACTGCGGGAGGTGGTCCTCAATCCTCAGCACAGTTCGATCGCCGTCGTAGTGCAGCGTCACGGTGGTGGTTGCCCCGGGTGCGTAGCGGGCGATATTGGTCAGCGCTTCCTGGGCTCCCCGGTAGAGCGCGAGGCTTGCCTCCACGGGGAGTGTGCGCGCACTCCCTTCGACGCGCATTGAGGCATCCACTGCGGTGTCGTCGCGGAACGCCGCGACCAGAGATTCGAGCTGCGCGACGCCGGGCAGCTCCTCGCCACGGAGCGCGCCGACGGCTTGACGGGCGTTGGCGAGGCCGTCTTTCACAAGCTCGCCGGCACGATCGATCGCGTTGCGTACTGGAGGCGCTGCCTGTTCGCGCTCGGCGAGCTTTCGCGCTGCCTGGAGCTGGATCGCGGCGCCCGACAGCGAGTGCGCGAGGACGTCGTGCAACTCGGTGGCGATCCGCCCGCGCTCGGCCACGGCAGCGGCTCGGGTCTGCTCCTCACGCGCGTCCTCAAGCTGAGCGAGGAGCAACTCGGTGCGGTCCTGGCTTGCGCGTGACTGCTTGATGAAGTAGGCAACCAGACCGAGCAGCGCGAGGAGCAGCGTCGCTTCGAGGATCGCCACCGACGAACTCCCCGAAAGTACCTCCGCGGCATCAAGCGCGATCGCCGTACCGGCGCCGAGCGCGACGCCGAGCGCAAGGGGCAGTCGGGCGATTGCAATCCAGACCGCCACACCACCGGCGAGCTCGTTGGTGCTCTGCGGTTGCAGCGCAACCAGCGCGACTCCGGTTGCGGCCATGGCGGCGATAACCGCCACCTGCAACGCAGTGCTCCGCTCGGCGAACCGGCGTCCAATCGCTACCAGGAGCGAGGCGGCGAATGCGACCAGTGCCAGCGTCACTCCGAGCGCCCTGCCCTGCAGCCCTGGGGGCGGATTCGCGCCGAACGCCCCTGTGGCGACGACAACGATCGCGGTCCATCCCAGCGGTCGCAGGAGATCCCGCTGGCTGCGGAGCCTCTGGGCGGCGCGCTCCTGTGCCGCGGCGATCCGCCGGCTCTCTCCCGCCGGAATAGCGGGTGGGTCGTTCACGG
>JBAPWO010000251.1:0-16523 GCA_049283735.1 Candidatus Dormiibacterota bacterium | reverse complement strand
GCCATCGACCACCGCGCGTCCGGGCAGTCGCGGCAGCAGACTGCGAAACTCGAGGCGGTCAAACAACTCGCGCACCGCCGCCTCGTCGTAGTTGAAGAGGCGTGCGCCTTCGAGCGGGAGATCGATGTCGATATCAACCTTGATGGTCGCCGTCCACTTGCTCAACCGCGCCTGCTCCATGTGGCTTTCCAGCGCGCGCTGAACACGCCCGGGCGGCATGGTCGGCACCGCATCGAGAACGTTCTCGAGTGGGCCGTACTGCTGCACCAACGACATTGCGGTCTTCTCGCCGATGCCCGGGACGCCGGGGATGTTGTCGCTCGGATCCCCTTGCAGCGCCTTGAAATCGACGACCAGCGGCGGCTCGAAGCCATAGCGTTCGCGAACCTTGTCGACGTCGTAGATTATCGTGTCGCTGAGACCGCGGCGGCTCGCGAAGACCCGGATGTGCTCGGTCACGAGTTGGAGCACGTCGAGATCGCCGGTGAGGATGATGACGTCGAGTCCCGCGGCTTCTGCCTTCTGCGCCAGCGTGCCGTTGACGTCATCGGCTTCGAACGTCGGGATCTCGACGATCGGAATACCGAGCGCTTCCACGACCTCACGCGCCCACGGAAACTGGGCGCGGAGCTCCTCTGGCGCGCGCAACCGCTGCGCTTTGTATTCGGCGAACTTCTCGTGCCGGAAGGTTGGTCCCGGGGGATCGAATGCGGCGATGGCATACGTCGGAGTCGTGTCGTTGAGTGCCTTGAAGAGCATCGACGTGAAGCCGTAGGCGGCGTTGGTCATCTCGCCCCGGCTGTTGCTCAACGCGGGCATCGCGTGAAAGGCGCGGTACACCAGGTTGTGCCCATCCACCAGCAATAAAGTCTCGCGAGCCACAGCGATCCATGGTAGCGGCGAGGCAAGGATGTCCTCGTTCGCGCACTCCCGGGGTTATGATCGAGGCATGGCCGACCTGGTGGAAATGACCGTCGACAGCATCAGGGTGCACATGCCGACCGGCCAGCACGTCGTCATCCTCAAAGAAAAGACGGCGGATCGCTACCTCCCCATCTGGATCGGCATCAACGAGGCCAACGCGATCGCGCTGAAAATCACCGGGATCACTCCCGAGCGACCGATCACGCACGACCTCCTCGCCAACCTGCTCAGCGCGGTGGAGGTCACCGTCGAGCGGATCGTGGTGACATCCCTGAGCAACGAGGTCTTCTACGCGCGGATCCTCGCGCAGGTCGACGGACGCCGCCTGGAGATCGACTCCCGACCGTCGGATGCCATCGCCGTCGCCGTGAGGGTCGGAGCGGGCATCTTCGTGGCGGATGAGGTGCTCGACAAGGCCGGCGTCCTCCCCGAGGCCGACAAGGATGGCGACCTGACCGAGACGGATCCGGAGAGCGAGGAGCGGCTCGCCAAGATTCGCGACTGGGTGAACACCCTCAACCTCCCCGATCTCGGGACCGGCGCCTCCGAGAGCTAGCTCGGCTCAGGCGCGGAAGAGCGACCAGAAGCCCGGGTCCTCGAAACCGAGCCGCCAGGCAGCGATCCCGGCGAGGCCGTCGGTCCGGACCAGCGCGACCTTGCGCGCCAGGCTGTCCCGGTCGTCGAAATACGTGGTGAGCGAGCCGTCCGGGGAGACGATGAAGGGGGTCTGCGCACTGAAGTCGTAGTCGACGCGAGCACCGGGTATCAAGAGGGCGTTGTAGAGGACGTTCGAATACGCGGCCGCGCCGCCGAGGCTCCCCCAAGCGCGGCCGTAGAGCGGAACGCCGAGGAGGACGTGCGCGGCGTTGAGATCCGGCAGCGTCGCCTGCAGGACCGCCCGGTCCCAGTCCAGCCCGGCCACCGGCCCGGGGGTTCCCCCGTTGCCGTGCTCGTCGTAGGCCATCAGATCCACGTAATCGGCCACCTTGCCGATCGCGGCGATGTCGTAGGCCGCGGAATACGGATTGACCCCGGCGAAGTCGTGCGGGACCACGTCGACGATCAGCTTGGCGCCGCGCGTATGGAGAGCCGTCGCCAGCTGCTCCACGAACGCGGTGAACGGAGCCTTGTCGGTCGGGAGCATCCCCTCGAAGTCCAGGTTGATGCCGCGATAGCCGTCGTAGCGGATCGCGGCCACCATCTCGTCGACGAGCACCTTGGTCGCGCCGGGATTGTTGAGCAGTTGATCGGTGGCCGGCGGGTTCGTCGAGTCGTTGGCGAGCGACGGCCAGATGGGCAGACCCGCGGCAGCTGCACGGCCGGTCGCCGACTGATCGGGCGTGCCCAGGATCGACCCGTCGGCCTGTGCCTGCCAGCCGGTCGGGGTCACCTGGGCGACCGCGCCGAGGTGGAAGGCGAGTGACGAGTTCGACGCTCCGGTGTTGATCACGAACGCGTCAACCGGGATGCCCGCGACCTGGGGTGGCGGCGGCACCGTCACTCGTCGAACCGTGTGACGAGCAATGCCGACGAGCGAAAGGGTGATGCCCGGGTCCAGATGTGCACCGCCGGCGGTGGCGATGGTCGCGGGGAGCGCGATCGACGCCGGCGGCTTGGCGCTCCAGGTAAGCCGCGCATGGGTTCCGTCACTCCAGGTCAGCGTCGCGCCGGGCAGGGCGGCGGACACTGCCGGCTGGTCGGGAGCATCCTCGAAGACGGCGTCGACGACCAGCCCGCTCGCCGGATCGATGTGGGCGGCGAGCATCGCGGCGGTCGGCGAGATGACCGTGAACGCGAAGTTCTGAGTGCTCATCCCCGCCACCGCGACGGAGAGGTGGTGGCTCGATGAGAGCGGAAGCGGCTTGACCGTCGCCAGCAGGTCCTGATTCTGGGTGGCGAGCGAGAGCTGGCTCCCGTCGAGGGTCGCGGTCACGTCCGAGGCCTGCAGGGCCGCGCCGGTGGCGTGGAGCCGGAGGTTGAGGTTGGGGGGCACGTCCTGGGAGCCGGAGCGGAGGCCGACCCCGCCCGCGGTGATCACGACGAAGCCGTAGTTCGGGGGTGAGCCGAGCCCGCTGAAGCTGCAGCCGGAGACCAGCAGCGCCACAGCCAGGCACGCCAGGCGGCGGTGCATTGCTCCCAGTCTAGTCAAGGACCTGCGCCATGGACCGCGCCGCCGCGGTGGTCAGCGGGTCGTGAGGGTCAATTCCGCGACGAGCGGCGGACTCCCCGGTCCGGTGTAGCCGGCGGGGATGGTGGCGGTGACATGAATCTCGGTCCCGTGGGCGAGGCCGGCGGGGACCTGGAAGGTGAGCAGCGGCCCAACTCCTTCACCGATTTGGAAGCCCAGGCCCGCGGATGGGGTCGCGGCGCCTGGGGCTCGCGGGACGTCGAGCGACGCGATGCCGGCCGCGCTCGCGGCGAGCCGTTGGCCCGTGCTGCCGACTCCAATCGACACGCAGGGCAGCAACGCTCGGGCCGCCGGCGGCGTGGCTGCGGCACCCGGGCCTGAGATCGCTGCGACCGGCACCGACAGCTGCGCGTAGACGACCGCCTGCTGGCCCGGGATGACCACGAGTGTCGGTGCGGCGAGCACCAGGTGGAGTGCCGGCTGCGCCGGATCGGTCGCCAGAGCCTCCTGGGTGAAGCTGGATGGCAGCGCGGCAGCGGTGATGTCGGCGATCGTGGTGCACGCGGCGGCGGACCCGTGAGCCGGCGCCGCGGCCGGCGCGGACAACGCCGACCTGCCGGCGGTGCTGTTTGGGGGGCCGCCGCCGCTGTGCGCGAGCGCGAAGACCACCAGGACGACCGCAGCCACGCCGGCGATCGCGGTCGCCGGGAAGCGACGGACCAGGCCGAGGTTGAACCAGCTCAGCCCGCTGCGAGGCCGCGACACAAGTTCCGCGACCGGGGGCGTCGAAGGGAGATGAACGACATGGGGCATGCGCGCCCGGGGCAGCTCGTGGAGCGCCTCGATGGTCGCTCTGAACTCCGCATACGCCGCGGCGCACGGCGCGCACGACTGCATGTGCGTCCGGAAGCGCGCCTCCTCGATCGGCGAGAGCTCGTCCTCGTAGGCCGCAGAGAAGAGATCGTCGAGATGCCGGCGCGGGCTCACGCGTTCTCCTCGGCGAAGCCGGGGGCGGCGGCGGTGCCGCGCAGCGCTTTGGCGAGCATCGATCGGGCGCGATTGAGCCGCGACTTGACGGTGCCGATCGGGACACGCAGGGCCACGGACATCTCCTCGTAGCTCAGCTCGTTGACATCTCTGAGAACAACCACTGCGCGAAAGTCGGGATGGAGCGTGAGCAGCGCCACGCGGATTGCGGCGAGGCGTTCCCGTGCGAGCGCGCTCGCCTCGGGACCGAGCGCCGGGTCGGGTAGCTCGACGATGTTGCCCTGTGCGTCCTCGAGCGGATCAGCCGGGCGGCGGACGGTACGGCGCTGGACGTCGTGGCTACAGTTGATCGCGACCCGAAACAGCCAGGCGCGGATGGTCTGGCCGCGAAGCACGGGAATCCTGACGTACGCGCGAAGGAATGTCTCCTGAACGACGTCTGCCGCGTCGGCCGGGGACCCGAGAATCCGGAGTGCCATCGTGTAGAGCTCATCCTGGTGACGAGTGACAATTGCTGCAAACGCATCGCGGTCGCCGCGGCGTGCCCGCTCGAGGAGCGCCTCGTCGTCCATGCACTTGAGAGTACGCGCCGGCAGGCGCTCCGGTTCCCGGCGGAGCCGGTACGCTGTCCAATTCGGCCGGGGTGGCGGAATGGTAGACGCAGCGGTCTCAAAAACCGCCGAGGGCAACCTCGTGAGGGTTCGACTCCCTCTCCCGGCACGTCCGCTACGGAGACTGGTTCGGACCGTCCTGGTATGGCCAGACACCGAGCGGTCTGCCTATCTCCCGCGTCAGGACGCGGGCAGCCAACGGTTCCGGAGCTCGCTGAGCTGCTGGACGACTTCCCCGCGATCGACAGGACGTCGACCAATGTGTGGGAGGACGCCGAGTTCCTGGACGCCGTGCGCGCGACCAGGCGGCGCAAGCTACTCATGTGTGCACTCTGGACGGAGATCTGCATGGCCTTCGCCGCCTTTGATGCCATGAGAGAGGGCTATGAGGTCTACCCGGTCGTCGACGCGATCGGCGGCACGAGCGAGGAGACGGTCGCCGATGTCATCGAGATCGTGCTCACGGAGCGCCTGCTCAAGGCGTGAGCGTGGGTGCTCGTCCGCGGCAACGCGCCGCCCTCGCCGACCGAAAGGCTCGTGAGTTCCTTCGCAAGGCCGATCCGGTGCTCGCGGCCGTCATCGACGCCCATCCGGCCTTTCGTCCTCGAGCGTGGATGGACGACCTCCCGCCGCTCGATGCGTTCGGGGCACTCATTTTCCAGGTCGTCGGTCAGCAATTGTCAGTCGCTGCGACACGCACGATCGTGTCTCGCATCGAGGAGCGGTTTGGCGGTCGTTTGCCGTCGCCGGCCGAATTGCTGGCTGCCGCTCCGGAGGTGCTTCGGGCCGCCGGGCTCTCGGCTCGCAAGGGCGCGACGCTACGGGCGCTCGCGGAGCGATTCGTGGATGGGTGGCTGAGCGATGCGGCGCTTGAGCGCATGACGGACGAAGAGGTCGAGGCAGCCCTGACCGACGTTTCGGGCATCGGACCGTGGTCGGCGCACGGTTTCTTGCTCGTCGCGCTGAACCGGCCAGACGTGTTTCTCACCGGCGATATCGCGTTGCGTCGCGCGATCCAACGGGTCTATGGTTTCGACCACGTTCCCTCCGAGGCAGAGCTGATTGAGATGTCGGAACGTTGGCGGCCGTACCGCAGCCTGGCGGTCAGCTACCTCTTCGCCTCCGAGTACGAGGAGCCACGGTGACCGACATCGGCATCATCGGCGCGGGCCGGCTCGGCCAGGCTATGGCGCGCGTCGCCGTTCGCGTCGGTCGCTCGGTGGCCGCACTCCTCGGCTGTCAGATCGGCGACCAATGAGCTGTCGGGTCGCCGACTGACTCGACGCGTGGCAAGTGAAAGAATCATGCGCACAGCAAGAGCGCGGGTCCAACCGCCAGGGAGAAACGCCAATGACCACGGACACGAACGACGAGCAGGAAGCCCCGGAAGCTCGCACCCGCGAGACCGAGGACGATGACACCACGGGCCACAGATTTGCCAACGCCACAAGCGATCCGGACTTCGCGAATCGGCAACCCAGCGTGCACCCCGCGGCGGCCCCGGATGAGAACCACACCGAAGACAACGCCTGAATAAAGGGCGCTGACGTCGCCTAGGCGGGAACAGGGCAGCGCGCGAGGCCCCGCCCCGAGGGGGGGTCGGGGTCTTCCGCGCGAGCAGCCGCTGTCGGACTCGTCCCGGGGGGACGCGTCGCGCGCATCCGCTATACACTCCCGGGCATGCGGTCCTGCCCGCATTGCGGAGAATCGAACCCGGTCAGGGCGAAGTTCTGCCTGGCATGCGGCACGCCGCTCGGCGAGTCTGACGGCCGAGAAGCGCGAAAGACGGTCACAGTCCTTTTCGCGGACATGGTGGGGTCGACCGAACTCGGCGACCGTCTTGATCCTGAATCCATCCGCCGGGTCGTGTCGCGATACTTCGATGTGATGCGGGCTGTGGTTGAGCGCCACGGCGGTACCGTCGAGAAGTTCATCGGTGACGCCGTCATGGCTGTGTTCGGCATTCCCAACATTCATGAGGACGACGCATTGCGCGCGCTGCGGGCCGCTAATGAGATGCGGGAGCGCCTGCGAACACTCAATGAGGAGCTGGATCTCGAGTGGGGAGTGCGCCTCAAGCTCAGGATCGGTGTGCATACCGGCGAGGTCATCGCGGGCGATCCTGCGCGAGGGCAGGCCTTTGTGTCGGGCGATACCGTCAACGTGGCCGCGCGACTGGAGCAGGCGGCAGCACCAGATGAAATCCTGATCGGCGAACGCACCTGGAGCCTGGGGGCGGGGGCCATCCACGCCGAAGCCATCGACGCCCTGCCGCTGAAAGGAAAGCCCGACCCGCTCCCTGCCTGGCGCCTGCTTGATGTTTCCCGGGACCTCGCAACGGATCATCGCCGCGGTGACGGCCCGTTCGTCGGCCGGCATGACCAGATAGAGCAACTCCAGCAGGCATTCGCGCGTGCGGTCGACCGGAGCGAATGCGTCGTGGCCACCATCGTTGGGCCACCGGGCATCGGCAAGTCGCGCCTGGCGGATGAGTTCTCGGCTGCGGTGGCGGACCGGGGCCGCGTGATCACCGGACACTGCCTCCCCTATGGCGAGGGCATCACATACTGGCCGCTCGCCGAGATCGTGAAAGAGTTGGACGGGTCGGGCCTGGACGAAGCCGTGGCCGCCGTGGTGACCGAGGAGGCGCCGGCCATCGCCGCGCGGATCGCAGCCGCGATCGGAAGCGGCGACTCCGTCGGCTCGCCGGCCGAGATCTTCTGGGCATTTCGCAAGCTCTTTGAAGGGCTGGCGCACCAACGCCCGCTGATCGTGCTGATCGACGATCTCCACTGGGCTGAGCCGACACTGCTCGACCTGCTCGAGTACGTCATCGGTTTCGCATCCGGCGCCCCGCTGCTCCTGCTCTGTCTCGCGCGAGCCGAGCTCTTCGACTCGCGCCCATCCTGGGCGATTCCACGTAAGAACGCGATCATCGTGCCGCTGCAGCCGATCTCCACCGCCGACGCGGACTCGCTGATTGAGCACCTCGTGGCCGGAGAGCTCTCTCCGGCTGCGCGCGCTCGAGTCACCGAAGCTGCGGAGGGGAACCCGCTGTTTATCGAGCAGCTGCTCGCGCTGAACGAGAGCAACGGAGGCAGCGAGGCGGTTCTCATCCCAGCAAGCCTTCAGGCCCTGCTTGCCGCGCGGGTCGATCGGTTGGAGGCGCCTGACCGCGCGGTGATCGAGCGCGCGGCGATCGAGGGTCGAAGCTTCTATCGCGGCGCCGTCGTTCAGCTGACCGAGGATGAGATGCGCAGCGGCGTCGGAGCGTCGCTGATCTCACTGTCGCGCAAGGAGTTCATACAGCCCGATCAGGCACTCTTCGCCGGCGACGACGGTTTTCGCTTCGCCCACATCCTGATACGCGACGCGGCCTACGAAGCGGTGCCGAAGCAGCTCCGTGCGGCGTTGCATGAGCGCTTTGCACTGTGGCTCGAGCGCATGGTCGGAAACCGAGCCGCGGAGTACGAGGAGATTCTTGGCTACCACCTGGAGCAGGCCTCCCGTTACCACGCCGAGCTCGGACGAACCGGCGAAGCGCGCCGGCTCGCCGAGAGCGCTGCCCACCATCTCGCACCCGCCGGCCTGCGCGCTCTGGGACGCGGCGACATGCCCGCTGCGGTGCGGCTCCTCACGCGCGCGGTCACTCTTCTCCCGCTCGACGACCCGCAACGTCTCGATCTGCTGCCCGAGTTGGGAATCGCTCTTTTCGACGGTGGCCACCTGGCGGAGGCGCAGCGCGTCCTCCAGGAAGCTGAGGAACGGGCCCGCGCCGCCGGCTCAGACGTCGCGATGTGGCGCGCGAGCATCGCTCGCCTGAGTCTTCGCTCGCAGATGGGAAACGTCGCAGGCAAAGAGATGATCGCGTTAGCCGAGGCAGCTGTCGCTGCATGTGCAACCCTCGGCGATGATCTTGGCCTCGCTCGATCATGGCATCTGCTCGGGCTCTACCGGATGTGGGGATCAAGCAAGCGCGGTGATGCCGACCGGGCATTTCTGCAAGCCCTCACCCATGCACGGCTGGCCGCGGCGCGTCGCGAAGAATCGGCGGCGCTGCAATTGATGCTCCAAAATGCGTGGTACGGGAGTACTCCCTGCCTAGAGGGACTCCGGCGATGCCGCGAGGTTTTGCAAGAATCGAACGCCGGAGACGTGGAAGCCTGGGCGAGGATCGTGATGGGTTGCTTCCTGGCGTCGCGAGGTCAGTTCGACGAAGCGCGCCAATCGGATGCGGTTGGCCTCGCGATGCTCGAAGATCTCGGCCAGCAACTCCGGAGTGCGGAGGCGTCGCATGCATTCTTCAACGTCGCGATGCTCGCCGGCGACCCCGCTGCCGCCGAAGCTCGCCTGCGCTCCGCCTGCGACGTGCTCGAGTTCATGGGCGCGAGCGGTTTTCTGGGAACGGGTCTCGGCATGCTCGCCGAAGCCATCTATGCACAGGGCCGCTTCGCCGACGCTGCAGCGGTGAGCGAGCGCGCCAAAGAGCTGACCGCCGGCGACCCGAGCGACGTCGACGCGCAGTACCGTTGGCGTGCTGTCCGCGCCAAGGTGCTCGCGCAAAAGGGTGAATACGCCGCTGCTGAGATCCTGGCGCGCGAGGCCGTTGCGCTTACCAAAGATGCAGACTGGCTCAACTCGCGAGCGGAAATCCATCTTGACCTGGCGGAGGTCTTGCAACTGGCGGGACGCCTTGGCGAGGCAGTGGCCGCGGTCGACGAGGCGCTGCACCTATACGAGGCAAAAGAGAATTTCGTCGGCGCGCGCAGGGCGCGGGCTCGGCGGGATGAGTTGACCGCGCGGACCTAAAGCCCTGGTTCATCTCGCGAGAAACCCCCGCATAGCGAGAGACCCTCGGCGAGATGCCGAAGGTCTCTAAGGGGGTTGGGTCGATGCCATCGTATTTCGACCTTGATGAAGGTGGGGTTAAGAACCCGTCAGCCTTTGGGACGGTCGTTAGATCACCGAGGTCCTCGGACCGGGAAACTCAAACGGCCGCTCCGAACCGGTCGAGCCGGAACGGCGAGAGGTCCGCGTCGCTCGTCCCGATCGTGACCCGCTGCGCGATCGCCTCGCCGAGGCCGGCCGAGTGCTTAAATCCGTGCCCGGAGCAGGGCGACACGAGCAGAACCCCGGCGAGGTCCGGGTGATCGTCGATGATGAAGTTCGCGTCCGGGGTGACCGTGTAGAGGCATCGCGCCGCTCGGACACACCGGGACGAGACGCCGGGGAAACGTGTGCGGATCAGCGAGTCATGAAGTGATCGCGGTTCGTCGGGATCGACGTCGAGTGAGGCTTCGTCCGCGCCGGTGGGATTGTCGAGCTCCTCGGTCGCGACCTTGATCTCGCGGCGCCCATCGATCGCCGGCAATCCATAGAACGCGTTGCCGTCGCTCAGGCCCCAGATGAACACCGGCATCGCGCCGGGCGTGTGATCTGCGGCGTCCGGTTTCAGCTCGAACCAGGCCATCACCTGCCGATAGACAGTGAACAACCGGAGCTGCTCCGGCTCGACGAAATCGCGCACCCACGGTCCCACTGCCAGGACCACCCGTGTGGCCTCGTAGGCGCCGCCGTCGGTGCGCACCCGCACGCCGCTTCGCGATGATTCGACCGCGAACACCCGCTCGTCGCGATGAATCTCAGCACCCAGGCGAGCAGCGACGGTCAGCTCCGCATCCACGCAGCGCTCCGGACGAACGAAGCCGGCAGTCGGCTCGTAGAAGGCGGACTCGTCGCCGTCGAGCGTGAACTGCGGGAAGCGGTCGGCCACATCCGCGGCACTGAGCAGCTCGTGCCTGATGCCGTAGCGGTTCGCGCAGGCGATCGTGCCGGCGAGAAACTCGTGGCGATGGTGACCCGCAGCCCCGCCGCCGGGAGCCTCGATGATCAGGCCGCCGCACTGCGTGAGCAGATCCTGGCCGGTGTCGGCCTCGAGGTCCTGCCAGATGGCATGCGAGCGCTGCACGAGCGGGGTGTAGGCCTCGCCTTCCCCGATTGCCTCGCGGGTGATCCGCGTGTCCCCGTGGGTTGAGCCGTAGGTGTGCGGCGGCGAGAACCGATCGATACCGATGACGCTCACCCCGCGCCGGGCGAGTTGGTAGAGCGTCGCCGCACCCGCCGCGCCCAGGCCGACCACGGCGACGTCATGGGTGCTCACCGCCGCAGCCTACTACCCTGCGATGGTGAGCCAGGATCACTATTTCAACGCCGAGCCGAAGGTCGCCTCACGTCCGCGCACGATCCGGGTCAGCCTCCCGGATCTGAGCTTCGAGCTCGACACCGACCGCGGCGTCTTCGCCCACGGCCACCTCGACTTCGGAACCGACCTCCTCTTGAGGAGCCTGCCGCCTGTACCCCCGGGAGAGCTGGTCGACGTCGGCTGCGGGTACGGCGCGATCGCCATCACTCTGGCGCTGCGCAATCCTGACGCCCGGGTGTGGGCGGTGGACGTCAACCGCCGCGCGCTCGACCTGTGTGCACGCAATGCCGAGCGCGCCGGTGCCCAGAACGTGATCCCCGCCGAGCCCGACGCCGTTCCCGACCGCGTCAGGTTCGCGGCCGTGTACTCCAACCCACCGGTCCGACTCGGCAAGCCGGCGCTCCACGAGCTGCTGCGCGCCTGGATTGGGCGGCTCGAGCCGGAGGCTGTGGCGATGCTCGTGGTCCAGCGTCATCTCGGCGCCGACTCGCTGGCCGCGTGGCTGGCGCGCTTGGGTCATCGCGTCGAACGGGTCCGATCCAAGAGCGGCTATCGCGTCCTCGAGGTGCATCCGGCCGCGGAAAGTCCGCATGATGACAGCCGTGCCCGCTAGCGCCAGCCCCGTCGGCTTCATCACCATCAACATCGACCCGGTCCTGAACCTAGGTCCCCTGCCGATCCACTGGTACGGCGTGATGTATGCGGTCGCGTTCCTGGCCGCCTATCAGTTCGGGGTGCTCCCCTACGCGATCAAGCGCGGCCTGCCGAAGCCGGTCGCCGAGAAAATCTGCGTCTGGACGATCATCTGCGGGCTGCTGGGGGGCCGTCTCTACTACGTCGTGCAGCAGCCCGACCTGTGGAACAACTACGTGCTTCACCCGATCAACATCATTGCCTTCTGGCAGGGTGGGATGGCCTTTTTCGGTGCCATCATCGTCGGCTTCGTGACCCTCGCAATCTGCGCCTGGCGGTACGGATACAACCCCTGGCTCGCGCTCGACGGCGGTGTGCTCTTCGCCGTCGTCGGTCAGCCGATCGGGCGCATCGGCAACGTGATCAACGGCGACATCCTTGGTGCACCGAGCACGCTGCCGTGGGCGACCGCGTACTCGAATCCCCATTCGATCCTGCAAAGCGGCTTCAGCCTCTGCACGCCGGCGCACTGCATCGCGTATCAGCCCGCGGCGGTGTACGAGGCGCTCGGCACCATCTGCATCGGCATCGTGCTGCTTCTGCTGGTGCGCCGCAACGTCCGCCCCGGCGTGCTCGCGATCACCTACGTCGCCCTCTATGCGGTGAGCCAGCTGATCCTCTTCGAGTTTCGGGCGAGTGAACCGCCCGGCCCGCTCGGACTGCGCGAGGCGCAGTGGACGTCGATCGCGATGCTCGTGCTCGCGGTGCCGCTGCTCTACCTGCTGTGGCGGCGAACCATCACCCGGTTCGAGAAGCGCTCACCGGACGAACCCGCCGCCGCCAAGGAGCCCGCCGCAGCCCGGTGACACAACTGCTGCTCTTCAACGTCATCGGCTTCGTCGAGGTGGCGCTGACCGTCCTGATCATCGCGCGGATCGCCGTGTCGTGGATCGGGCTCAGCCCGTGGCATCCGGTGGTGCGCTGGTTGCGCATCATCGTCGACCCGATCCTCGCGCCCTTCCGCCGCATTCTCCCCGCCTTCGGCGGCATCGACTTCTCCCCGATTCTCGCGATCGTGGTCATCAATTTCGTCGCGCAGATCCTGCAGACGCTGGTCACCGGCGGTGGCTTGGATACCACTGCAAGCATCGTGGGGCTCATCGAAACGCTGGTGGTCGACATCGCGATCGCCATCGCCATCATCGTGTTCATCCGCATCCTGCTCGCGGTGTTCCACGCCGACCCGTGGCATCCGATGGTGCAGATGGTCCGAACCATGACCAATCCGCTCGTCGCCCCATTCGCGGGCCTGCACCGCGGGCGCGTGACCGCCGGTATCGACTACCCGGCCATCGCGGCACTGATCATGTACATCGTCCTGATCATCGTGATCAGGATCGTCTTCGGTTTGCTGCTCGGATCGGTCTGAGCTGCGGCCCGGTCAGCGCCGTGCGCCGGTGCGCTCGCGTTCAGGGGCGCGGACGCGGCGCATCTCGACGCGATAAGCGCTGTCCCCGACCAGGTACTCCACAGCGCGCTCGAGCGCCGGACATGGTTCGACGGCGAAGTCGACAGCGAGGGTGATCTCGTCGACGCTCGTCCCCGAGTCGACATGCAGCACAACCGAGCAGTCGCCCCGATGCTCCTCGAAGGCGTGCCGGAGCCCGCTGAGTGTGCCGATCTGCGACGCATTGACGCTGATGTGCACGGTGCTGTCCCGCCGCCAGGTGGCAAGACGGGGATCGTCGTATGCGTAGACGGCCTCGGCGAGGATCTGCGGGGGTTCGAGGTCGACGCGATCCTCATCCTCAGCCGCGAGCGTGGTCGTGGCACCGCTGGTCGTGCGCCCCGCCTCAACCTTGCCGCGAACCACGATCACGGCATCGGGGCGCAGCGCGGCGACGCACTCCTCGAAGACCCGTGCGAACACCACGACCTCGACGCTCCCAGTGAGATCCTCGATCTGGAGCGCGGCCATCCGCTGCCCGGTCGTACTCCTGCGCGGCACGAACGTTCGCATGTCCCGGATGGCGCCGCCCACCTGCACGATGAGGCCGTCGAGATGCGCTCCGAGCTCATTGATGGTGGTGTCGACACGCTGCTGGAGCTCGCCGGCAATCCTGCGAAGCGGGTGATCGCTCAGGTACATGCCGAGGAACTCGCGCTCCCAGCTCAGCCGTTCGTCGGCCGCAATCGCGAACGGACCGTTGACATCGCGGCCGTCGAGCTCGTCCGACGGCTGCGACACCGGCTCGATCAGGACCACGGTGTCGCCGAATAGCGAGGTCTGACCCGACTCGCGTTCGCGGCGGATCGTCGCGGCGCGGTCGAGCGCACGGTCGAGCACCGCGAGCATGGCCCCGCGTTCCCCGAGCGAATCGCAGGCTCCGCTGCGAATCAGCGCCTCGACGACGCGACGGTTGAGGTCGCGGCTCGCGACTCGGAGACAGAGGTCGAAGAGCGAGGTGAACGGTCCTGCCGACTCACGCTCGGCTACGATCTCGGCGGCGACGCGCTCGCCGACGTTCTTGATGTGCCGCAACCCGTAGAGGATCTCGCCCTGCGCCTCATCGCCGAGGCTGAAGTCCGATGCGCTCCGGTTGACATCCGGGGGGCGGACGACCAGCCCACGCGCGTGCGAATCGAGGATCGACTGCTTCAGCTTGTCGAAGTTGTCCGCCCTGCTGTTGAGCAGTGCGCACATGTACTCGCGCGGGAAGTTCGCCTTCAGGTACGCCGTCTGGTACGCGATCAGCCCGTAGGAGATGCTGTGCGCGCCGTTGAATCCGTACCCCGCGAAGAGCGCGATGAGCTCGAACAGTTGCAGCGCGGTCTCCGGTGCGACGCCTCGCGCCGCGGCACCACTCAGGAACTGTTCGCGCTGCTTGGACATCTTCACCTTGTCCTTCTTGCCCATCGCGGCTCGCAGGATGTCGGCCTCGCCGAGCGTGAACCCGGCGACCGCTGAGGCGATTTTCATCACTTGGTCCTGGTAGAGGATCGCCCCATATGTGTCCTTGAGGATCGGCTCGAGCTCGGGAAGCATGTACGTGACCGGCTCCTCGCCTCGCTTGCGCCGCATCCATGTTGCGGTGGCTCCGCCCTCGATCGGCCCCGGGCGGTTGAGCGCAACCGCGGCCCCGAGGTCCTCGAGGGATTTGGGTTGCATGTCGATGAGGATGCGCTTGGCGAATGTCGCCTCGAGCTGGAAGATGCCGTGGGTGTCGGCCTTGCCGAGGAGCTCATAGGTCTTGGCGTCGTCGAGGGGGAGCTTGTCGATGTCGAGGCCGATCCCCCGGTGCGCACGGACCATGTCAGCGGCCTCGGCGATGACGGTGAGGTTGGACAGCCCGAGCAGGTCGATCTTCAGGAGTCCGATCTGGGACACGCCGTTCATGTCGTACTGGGTGACCGCGGTGCCGTCACCGGCAGTCGAGCGTTGCAGCGGCACGATATTGGCGAGCGGCTCGGATCCGATCACGACGGCTGCGGCGTGCGTCGATGCGTTGCGGCAGATCCCCTCCAGCCGTTGCGCGTTGTCGATGATGTGCTTCGCCCAGTCCTCGTGGTCGTAGAGGTCCTTGAGCTCGCGGCTCTCCGAGAGTGCCCGGTCGAGCGTGATGCTCACCACCTGCGGCACCAGCTTCGCCAGCCGGTCGACGTCCGGGAGGGGCACGTTGAGCACGCGACCGACGTCGCGTATCGCCGCCCGCGCCGCCATGGTACCGAAGGTGATGATCTGCGCAACGCGATCGCGACCGTACTTTTCCTGCACGTAGGTGAGCACGCGGTCCCGTCCCCTGTCGTCGAAGTCGATGTCGATGTCGGGCATCTGCACGCGCTCGCGGTTGAGGAACCGCTCGAAGATCAGCCCGTAGCGGAGCGGCTCGATGTCGGTGATGTGGAGCACATAGCTCACCAGTGACCCCGCGGCGCTGCCGCGGCCGGGGCCGACCCGAACCCCGTCACACCTCGCCGCCCTGATCAGGTCCCAGACGATCAGGAAATACGCCGAGAACCCGGTCTCACGGATCACGTCGAGCTCCATGTGGAGGCGCTCGCTGACCTCAGCGGTCACCGCGTCCGCATAGCGCTCCTGCACTCCAGCCTCGCAGAGCTCGCGGAGGTAGGTGTCGGCGTCGAGGCCCTCGGGGATCGGCGAGTACGTCGGCAGCAGGTTCTGCCCCAGTGGAATCTCGACGTGACAGCGATTCGCGATCGCCACCGTGTTGGCGACGGCCTCCCCGTACTCAGCGAAGCGATCGCGCATCTGCTGCGTGCTCGCAAGGTAGTAGTCGGGTCCAGAGAAGCGGAATCGCTTCTCCTCCTCGCGACGCGCGCCGGTCTGCAGGCAGAGCAGGATGTCGTGGGCCTCGGCGTCCTCGGGCTTGATGTAATGCGAGTCGTTGGTGGCCACGAGCGGCAGGCCGGTTCGGCGCGCGATCTCGACCAGACCGGCGCGCACCGTGTCCTCCTCGGGGATGCCGTGGTCCTGGAGCTCGAGGAAGTATCCGTCCGCACCGAAGATCTCGGCATGATCACGAGCCACCGTCTCGGCGGCGGCCATGTCTCCGCGAAGGATCGCCTGGGGCAACTCGCCACCGAGGCACGCGGACAGGCAGATCAGGCCCTCGGCGTGCTCCGCGAGCAGCTGGCGATCGATGCGGGGCTTGTAGTAGTAGCCCTCGAGGTGCGAGGTGCTGACCAGCTTGATGAGGTTGCGATAGCCGGTGTCGTTTCGTGCGAGCAGGATCAGGTGGTTGGGATCGCGGTCCGTCCTTCCTTCACGATCGTGGCGCGAGCGCGGCGCCATGTACATCTCGCAACCGAGGACGGGGTTGATCTTTGCCGCACGCGCGGTGGCGTAGAAATCGATCGCTCCATAGAGGACGCCGTGGTCGGTGATGGCGATCGCCGTCTGGCCCATCGCCTTTGCGCTGTCGATGAGCTCCTTGACGCGTGACGCACCGTCGAGCAGCGAGAACTCGCTGTGGGTGTGCAGGTGGACAAAGCCTCCCGAATCGATCTCGCTGCCGGT
>JBAPWO010000250.1:0-14896 GCA_049283735.1 Candidatus Dormiibacterota bacterium | reverse complement strand
GCACTGTGGGAGCTGCGGCTCCCCGGTAGAGGGTCGCGAGGTCGACCACCAGCCGTTCCAGTGCAGCGTCGTGGTCGCTGTCCAACAGATCGGGATACGAGTCGATCGCGTGATTTAGCTTCATCCGTACTTCTCCTTGAGGGTGCGGAGGATGCGGGTTAGCTGCTTCTTCACAGCCGCTTCGCTCCTACCGGTAACGCCGGCGATCTGTCGAGAGGAGAGGCCGGCGGCGAATCGCAGGGCCAACAGTTCTCGTTTCTCGAGGTCCAGCTCCGCTAGCAGGGAGCGGAGTCGCTCATACATCTCGGTTCGCAGGGCCGTCTCCTCAGGGTTGGCAGCGGAACCAGGCTGGGCAACACCTGGCAACAGTTCCTCAGGTGTGCGAAAGCGCGACCGATGGCGGTCCGCGGCGAGGTTACGGGCTATGCGGAACAACCATGCGGAGAAGGGCAGGCCGCGAGCCTTGTATTTGGGCAGAGCCGCGAACGCCTTGAGAAAGACCTGTTGCGTGAGGTCGGCTGCTTCGTCCGTTCCGGCCCGGACTTGGAGGTAGCGGTAGATAGCGTCAACATGGCGTTCGTACAGCGCCGCAAACGCTTCGGGTCGCTCCTGAGCGGCGCGGACTAGGGCAGCTTCGTCATCATCGGCGACAGCGGCGCACGCGGGTGTTGCGAGAAGCCGCTCGGTGCCCACGAGGCTATGCGCCATTTCCCGTACTCAAAGCGGCCCCTCCGATTTCCAGCGCAGCCATCGTAAGTAACAACGGCATGTACGGTTGTCGGAGACAACGTCTGTTGGGACTCGTCGCCCAGCCCCAGCCCGCGGAGGGGACCATCACCATCCGGTGATGGCGCCTCCCTGCGCCGTACGCCTCCGGGTTCGACACGGAGTTCGACTGGGAGTACCGGCCCGACCCGGAATCCCCGGCCGAATTCGCCGAGCGTTTGCTCCGCGAGATCGCGGATCGTCTGTTACGACGAAGGCTGCGATTGCACCAACCGAGGCCCGGTCAGGCGACCACGGCTCAGGGCAGGGTCCGTCAATGTACCTTGAGCCTTGCAATACCAGCGATAGAATCGTCGCCATGACGGTTGAAGCCTCGCGTGACGGGAGAGAACGCTGCGCCTACTGGAGTGGGTACACGCCAGCAGGGCGCGCTGCGGACGGCACGACGGTGCCTCTCGACTCGGACGAGCTGCGATCTGAGGCGGCTCGATTCCGTCGAGGCGCAGATCGCGCCGCGGGTGAGGGTGATGCTGCGATGGCCGAGAAACTCCGAATGGCGGCCGACGACTTCGATCGTCGAGCCGACGCGTCGGGGTAGGCAATCGAAGCTCACGCGAGGCTCATCTACCTCGAGCCGATTGACACCCTATCTGACACCGTATTCCGCGGCCGCATCCGGTTTCCGGCGGACGGAACGGCTGTGCGGACGTCGAATCCCTCTCCCTCCGCCACGCGAACGCAAAGTGAACAAGCTCCTGCCGGCCTTCTCAGGTACCGAGCGTAGTTTGCGTGCACGTGTCAGCCATGCTCGCATCCCTACTTCTTGGACGGTCTGGCTTTGAAGTCCAAGGTGACGTCGCTGATTTGGTCGGGGTGCTCCTTCAGCCAGCTGCGTGCGTAGGGGCACCAGGGCACGATCGTGAGGTGGTCTGCCCGGGCTTTGGCAAGCGCCGCTTCGAGCAGTCGGCCGCCGACGCCTTGGCCGCGAAACGCTTCAGGGACTTCTGTGTGCAAGAGGTGCAACCGATCGCCGTGTAGCTTGTACTCGAGCCGTGCCGTGGTCCCGTCGATTGACACGGCGAATTGTTCCTCGGCGGTATCGTCGATGACGGACTGACTCATGGCACTACGGTTCGGACACCGGGGCCGGAAGCGTCCCGTGCTGGACTGCCGAAGTAGTCGATAAGCACCGGCGCCAGCACCGCAGGGTCGGCCGCGTGCGTCTGGCCCTCGAGCACCTTCTGGGCCGCACCCGGGATGGCGCCGATGACCGCGACGATTGATGCTGCAGCCCACGCGGGGCTGGCGCCGCCGTAGAGGCCGAGCGTGGGGGAGGTGATCTTCGCCAGCCGGTCGACGGGGACGCTGCTGTCCCCAACCAGGGCGAGATCGTAAGGAAGGGTATGGGCCACCGCTTCCAGGCCGGCGAACCAGGGTTGCGTCTTCATCGCCGGGTTGAACGGGACGCCGGTGCCGCGGATGAAGATCTCCACCGCCATGCCCCGGTCGCCTGCGTCCAGGGCAGCCTCTATCTCCCGCAGCGTGGCGTTTCCCGTCTCCGCGTTGCCGGTGAGGTAGGGCGGCTCGTTTACGGCCAGGCGGGTGATTGCGGCGCCGTCGGCCGCGGCCTCCAGCGAGAGCACAGCCCCGGAGGAGTGGCCGAAGACCATCGCCGAACCACCGACGGCATCGATCAGCGCCTTGAGGTCCTCCACCTCGCGCGCCGGGGCGTACGGCGGCGTGTCGGTGCTGTCACCACGACCACGACGGTCGAAGGCGACGACGGAGAACTTCTCCGCAAGGAGTGGGACCAACGCGTCGGCTGAGTGCCGGTTGTTCAGCGCACCGCCGGCGAGGATCAGGACGGGACCGTCACCCGTGCGTTCGTACGCGATCTTCGTTCCGTCTGCGGAGCGCGCGGTATCGACCATGAGTCCTCCTTGGTTTGTGATCCGTCCCCCGCGCAGCTTATGACGATCGTGGGTTCACGATTTGCACGATTCGTCTGAGGTTGGGCCGTTAAAACCTCACCGGCGACCAGATTCGCCCGCTGTCAAAGGTCATGAGCAGCGCTGACGCCGTGCCGTTCGACTCGATCACCACGCCCTGTGATGAGCTCGTGAAGCCGAGGTACGTGAACATGGCCATTGGTGAAACACTCGCCACGACTCGCCAGGAGGCTCCGTTGCTAAAGGTTTCGACGAGAGCGCGATTCGTGTTCGTAAGGATGTCGGTCACGGCCACGCCCGGGGCGGGGCTGGCCACGACGTTGCCAGATGCGTCGGCCTGGCCCGGGACGGTCCCACCGCCATAGAAGGTGGCGCCACCGTTGCCGGAGAAGTAGGCACGCACTGCGGGCGGTCCGGTGTAACCGGACGGTCCCCAGATCCCCTGCTCGCACACCGCAACAAGCGACGACACTGTCGACGCACCAATCACCGCGGCGCCGCCATTGGTGGCGCAAGGTGCGTGCCACGCCACCCAGTGGCCGGAGACGAGACGAGCGCCACCGACAACCGCTCTGTCGTTCTCGACGACCCAGCCGGTGGTTCCCTGGAGCACCAGGTCGGATACGGGGACGGGTCCGGCACCGAGCTGAAGTGAGCCGGTCCTAACCCACACGTCGCTGGTCGTCACGCTCGATTCAATCGCGAAGTCGTCCGTCGACTGCTCGAATGCGACGGCGTGCACCTGGCGGCCTGACGTCTCCAGGCTCCAGACCCCCGTAAGGCTGCTCTCGCGCCAGTGGGCGCCACCGTCATGCGTCGACCAGAGTTGGGGTCCAAACGCCCATCCGTCGTGTGCGTCGGCGAAACGCACCTGACTCACACCCTGGTCCTGCGCGCTCGGGGGTGAAAAAAGAGTCGGAGGCGCCTGCACTGCAGACCACGTCCGCCCCGCGTTAACGGTTCGAACGAGCGCGAGACAGGTGCCGCTCCCGCAAGGGGCACTTCCGAGAACCCATCCCATCTCGAGCGAGGCGAAGGTAACCGAGTTCGGCTCGAAGCCGGCGGGGACTGACGCCTGCGCCGGCAACGGCGTCGGCGATGGCAACGCGGTCGGCGATGGTGATGGGAGCGGGCTCGGCGTCGTCGTGACCACTGCAGACGGCGATGGGCTCGGGCTCCGTGAAGGCGTTCCAGGCGCAGACGAGCACGCCGCGAGCAGCAGGACGCTTCCAGCGCCACCGGCGAGAAGACGCGTCATCCGGGCCGTTCGTGTCATCAATGCGAGAAACGCAGCGATCGGAGGGGCAGTTACGACCACCTCTGATGCTGATATCTCGGACTGCGCTGAACCGGTCACGGTCCCGGCACCGTCCTCGGACGATGCCCGGCTCGCCGCCGGTGACTGCTGAGAATGAGCGGTGGTCATGCAGGTCTGTTGCCCGACGTGCTGGAAATGGTCGGAGTTGGGGACGGCGATGGCATGCAAGCGCTGCGGCACGCCGCTCATCCTCCCGGACGGTCGTCGAGCCGACGAGGTTGCGGCGGCACCGCCACCCAGTGATGCCGTCGCTGCGCCTGAGCCGCCACCGGTGGATGTTGCGCCGGTGGGGTGGGCTGTCCGAGCCCGCTGACGGGCTGACGCGGACCGGTCACGGCCGTGGCACCGTCCGCGAACGGCGCTGAGCATCCTGTCGATCGCTGCAGAGAATGAGCGATGGCCGCCACCGCGCCCGTTGCTGTCTGCTGCCCCGCCTGCTGGAGGTGGACGGAGCTCAAGAGCTCGACGACCTGCAAACGGTGCGGGTCGCCGCTCATTCTGGCCGACGGCCGCCGTGTCGACCAGGCTCGGGACGGCACGGCTCCCACGGCCGTCGCCACCAATGCACCCACGGTCTCGCTCGCACCACTGGTGGTGGGAACCGACTGGATCTCGATCGCGCGCTGGATCGCGCTCGCCTATGGCGCGCTCTCGGTACTGGGCATCTTTGCCGTCGGGCTGCTGATCCCGACCATCAGCGTCCCGGTGCAGGACGCCAACACTGGCCAGATCGTCGACCAGACGCTCAACATTCGCCCATTCCTTGCGATCGTCGCGTTCTTCGCCATCGTGTTCTACGCGGTGGTCGTCTGGCTCATCAAATACGGGGTTGCCCGGGTAATCGTGTTGGTGGTCGTCGTGATCGGGGCGCTCGCTGCGGCGTCCCGACTCGGCGCGGAGCCGGCGACGGCGGTCGCCGCCAGCGTCGTTTCCCTGCTGTGCGACGCGGGATTCGCCTACGTGCTCACCATGACGTTTCTTGCGCCCCGGCGACCCGCGCCCGTGAGCGCTCACGCCTCGCTGCCGCTGCCACCGGCAGCATCGCCGCCTGCTCCACCGCCGTTACCGCCACCGTTGGCTCCACCGTCTCAATAGGTTCTCGATCGCCAGCGCGATCCGCGCCTGAGGCTAGGCCTGCGGGCTACTCGGTGGCTACTGGAACCAGCCCGCGACGTCGAGTATCGCGTTGATCGAACCGGCGGCGTTGTAGAGGGTCACCTCGCCGGTGCCCAGTTGGCTCGTTGCGATCGTCACGAAGGCAAGGTTCGCCACCACGTCCCCGGCGCGAGCGTTGAGATCGGACGCGAGTGGTAGCGTCGCGTCGGCTGGAAAGAGCGTGAAGAACGTCGTCGCAGTTCCCGCCACTGCGGTGAGGTTGGCCACAACCGCGATCGGCGGGTTCGGCCCTCCCGAGTCGGGCACGAGGCTCTTGCCCGCCACCTGGATCCCCAACAGGCTTTTGGGTCCAATCAACTGATTCTGACAGTTCGCTATCGATCCATTCCTGGTGGGGCGCGTGTCACAGATCCGAGCCGGGGGTATCGAGTAGAAGAGCGCGCCGCGTGGGACGGTTGTTCCCTCCGTGCCATCCCCGAACCAGCCGTTGATATCGATGATGATATCGACGCTGCCGACCGCGTTGTACACGCATACGTCCTGGTGGGGTCCGAGCGCCGAGATGACCCGGTTGGGCAGCGCCGAGCCAGCCGGCGGATTCAGGTTGGAGGCCGCGGGCGGCTTCGTAGGGCAGGCATCGGTCGTCAGGTTCGGCGATGCAACCGTGACGTAGGTCGCCTGCGTGCCGTTCACCGCGGTGAGGTTGAACACCGCCGCTGCAGCACTCTGCGTGGGGATCGACGGCGTGTTGTTCGCCGCGCCGGAGGGACGACCGGAGAGCACCACGTCACGCCAGGTGTTCGCAGGCAAGGGATTGTCGAAGCTGCCCGCACACTCCGTCCCCTTGCCGGCGCGAGTGTCGCAGATCCGGAGTGGTGGCATCGTGTGATACTCGCCCGCCACGGGCGTGGCGCCGGGGGGCGCGAAATAACCCTCGACATCAACGACGACATCGGCTCGCCCGACGGCGTTGAACACGCTGACGTCACCACCCGCGGCGAGGCGAACAACCACGAGATTTGCCTGGGTCGCGCCCGCATCCAGGCTGATGTTCGAGACCTTGGGGAGGGCTTCGCCGGCCGGGAAGACGCTGATGAAGCTGTTTGTCGTGCTCTCACTGAGGGCGGTCACGTTCAACGCCACCGCCAGCGCATCTGCCGGGACAGACTGGCCTATCGGACCTGTCTTTCCAGTCACCTGCACATGGAGCGAGGTATCAGATCCGAGCGTGTGCCCTGTGCATTGATTCGTCGGCAGGAGCGCACGCGTATCGCAGACGCGGAAGGGACTCACGGCCGTATACGCCCCGGGCGCGATGATCGTGACTACCTGTGACGTCCGCGCCGACGGTCCGCCGTTCTGACTCATCGTCTGGCCGGTGTACACGGTGGTCGTCGACGTTCCGGCCGTACTCGTTTCCGTGACCGTTGCCGTATAGAGCCCGACGGCCGGGTAGGTGTGCGTGGTCGTGGGAGTCGTCGTCATAGCCGTGGCGCCGTCTCCGAAATTCCAGGCGTATGAGGCGATACTGCCGTACGCCACCGTCGACCTCGATGCATCAAAGCTCGTTGCGGTGCCCAGCGCGGAACCCAAGACGGAGAGATTCGCCGCCGGCGCCTGGTCGGGTGTGATCGCGACACCGGCGGATTCATTCCCCACAGTGATGGGCGTCCCGGCTGTGTTCGAGGCCGTGTCGATCGGGGTGACGATGTTGTTGAGACTGGTGACGTACGCCGTCTTGCCGTCCGGCGTCAACGAGATCCCAGCCGCCACCCCATCTGAGACCGGAATTGAAGCGCCTGCAGTGTTGGTTGCAACGTGGATCGGAATAACACTCCCACCCCCGACGGTCACATACGCCGTCGCGCCATTCGGTGAAACTGCAACATCGTCCGCGTTCATGTTCGCGCCGAGCGCGATCGGCGTTCCCGCGACGTTCGTAGCCGTTTCGACCGGCGTCACAGCGTCCCCGGATCCGTCGGCCACGTACAAGGTGGCACCGTCGGGGGTGATTGCAAGGTTCTGCGGGGAGCCTCCAACCGTAATGGCCGTGCCTACGCTCCCGGTCGCCAGGTCAATCGGGCTCACGCTGTGGGCGCCCGGATTCGCCACGTATGCGGTGCGTCCATCGGGTGTGATGGCGATGCCTTCGGGATCCTGCCCGACTGGAATCCACGGTTGGGTGGTATTCGTGGCGATATTGATGGGAGTGACCGTGTTCGAGAACCCGTTGGTCACGTAGGCCGTCTTGCCGTCGGGGGCGATGGCGATTCCTTGCGGAAGGGACCCCACTGATATCGGACTCCCCGCGATGTTGGTCTGTGTATTGATCGGTGTCACATTGTCCGAACGCTGATTCACGACATAAGCCGTCTTCCCGTTCGGCGTGATGGCGATCGCCTCGGGTTCGCTGCCCACTGCGATCGATGCTCCTGTCGCGCCGGTTGCGATGTCGATCGGCGTTACCGTGTTCGATGCCAAGTTGGCGACGTAGGCGGTCCATTCCGAGGTGCCAGCTGCGGAGGCCCTCGTGACCGGCCCGCCGAAAGCGAGCATGCCGGCCAGCAGCGCCCCAAGTGGGAAGCACGCGATCCAGGTCCGACGCCGTGCCGGCGCGGCAGCGACGTTCACCCTGCGCGGACTCGATGTCACCACGGATCCTGGTTCAATTCAGCCGGAGGCACGGCGGACCGCTTCCATCGTCAACCACGATAGGCGACGATCCCATTGGATAGCACAGATCGCCCCTCTCGCAACGAGATCGTCACCGGATGGGATCGCTCCCCGCGGCCAGGGTTCCGGATCCGCCTAGGGCGTTCGCAAATATTTGTGCAGGTCGATCAGCCAGAGGTGGAGCGCGACCGACCCGGACCGCAGGACCCCGGTGCGAACAAGCTGCGGCTGGAATGGCTTCAGCGCACTGAGCGACGCCGCAAATCCCTGGCCGGTCAGGCTCATCACGAGTATCTGCGCGGGGTGGCGCTGTCCGAAGAAGTATGTGTCGAGCGGGGTGAGGTCACCGAGCGCGCTCGGGATCGAGTCGAAGAACGCGTGGAAGATGCCGATGGGTTCGCGCAGCTCCTTCAGCTGATCGCCGTTCCACCACATCAGCAGCTGCTCGCCGGAGTACGTCGCCCGACCGACGAATGTGGGCATCTCGGTGGTGACGGCATAGAGGTTGACCCACGTGGAGTCGTTGCCCCATGCTGGGTCGTTGCCACCCAGCGTGTAGGCGTAATCGGGAAAGGTGTCGACGACGGTGCCGCGTTCGTGTTTGTGCTGTGTCGGCGTGACTGTCAGGACGAGCAGTCCGGCGACAATCGCGGTGAGCGCGGTGCCGACCATGAACCTTGATCGCACGATGTCGTGCGACGCGGCCTCCCGCTTCGCGACCCACGCGAGCAGCACGATCGCCACCACGATCACGAGTCCGACGGGCATCCAGCCGAACTGCGGCACGCTGGGAGAAAGCTCGAACACCAGAGGGATCGCGACGAGCACCACCGGGATCAGCCACCGGTAGCGCGCGTGCTCGAGGATCGGCGCACCAAGCTCTGCAATGGTGATCGCCAGGGTCAGCAACACCGAGGCCCACAACAGCGATGAGAAGTAGTGCACCTCGAGAACCTGGGTGCTGCCGATGAATTGCAGGATCGCGTAGATCACGATCTGAAAGGCGCAGGTCACGCTGACCAGCAGCTGCGGGGTCGGAATCGAAGCCAGGCGCCGACCGATGCGCTTCAGCCGATCGCCGGCAAGAAGGTCATTGAGCCGGCCGCCGAAGGCGGCGTAGCACGCCATCCCCACCGCGGGGGGAACGAGCAGGTAGGTGATGTACGGGGCCCAGAGCGGACTCCGCGAATGGTTCACGATCGTCTGCGCAGGTTGCGCGAGGTAGATCAGCGACTGGATCGTGGTGAGGATGTAGTCCCACGGGCCGATCAGCACGGCTGAGCCGATCACGAGCAGACCGGTGACCGCCACCGCGACGCCGGCCATGACCGATAGGTCTCGCCACAGCCTCGGCCGGTCGCGTTTGCGCCGGACGAGCCAGTACGCCATGAGCGTCGCAAGGATCAACGCCGCCGATGTGGCCAGTGCCCAGACCGCTAGCGTGAACAGGACTGCCGCACCGATCAGCCATCCGGTACGGTGCCGGGCCGACGGCATCGCGAGGCAGGCGAGACCGCCGATCAGGTACGAGACCGCGGCCGAGTCGGGAAAGTCGGTGCCCCAGGCGAGGATGACGACCGGGCAGCTGAGGATGACGATGACCCCGATCACTCCGGCCACACGGCTGTACAGCCGGCGCAGCAGGAGGTAGGTCGGCACCACCGCGATCAGAGCGAGGACGTAGCGGAACACGACAAACCCCGGCACGCCGCCAAAGAGGAGGTAGGCGATGCGACCGGGCACCAGAAACCCGACTCGCGCTCCCTCGCGCAGCCGTTCGGTCGGTTGGAATGCCGCAGCGTAGCGGAGGTAGATGTCGTGCGGGTCGATGATGAAAGTTGTGTGCATCGCCGGGTCGTTCAGATCCGGTGGCGCCATCAACGTCAGCCGCAGCCCGAAGAAGGCCGCCACCGGTGCGAGGGCGAGAAGCAACGCCTCCGCGCAGATCCGCCAGGGCGAGCGCTGTTGCCCCGGCGCAACGTCACCGAGGTGATCCTGGGGAGCCCGCACCGGCACAGGATAGGGCTCGAGGGTCGCCGCCGACCGTCAGCGCGGGCCGGCCGGCCGGCTCGACGTCACCGTCGGTGCTGGACGGTGCTCCAGTGATCGATGTCGGTGATGAAGTCGATCAGTCCGCGGAAGTACGTCACCTGGTCGTCGTACATGGCCATGTGGCTGCCGTTCCGGCAGAGGAGGAAACGACCGTGGGGCATCCGTCCCGCCACCATCTCCATGTGCGCCGGATCCATGGTGTCGTAGGTTGCGCCGATCACCAGCGCCGGCACGTTGATGCTCTCGAGCGCATCAGTTCTGTCCCAGTTCGCCAGGATCCCGCTCGCGCCAAGCTCGCTTGGCCCCTGCATCGGCACGTAGATCGATCGGTTGACATGGGCGAACGCGCGGTTGACCGGATCCGGCCAGTCCTCGAAGGGCATACGGAGCACGTGCTGGAGGTAGTGGTCGTTGAGCAGCTCCATGTACCGAGGTGTCTCCGTCTCACCAGCTGCCTCGAGCCGCTTGATCTCCGCGAGCACGTCCTGATCCATGGTCGGCATCAGCACCGTGCGCGCGTACTCGTTGTACGCCGGAATGCTCATCATCATGTTGGAGATCACGAGACCCTTCAGGTGCTGCTGGTACTTCAGCGCGTACTCGGTGGCGAGGATCCCGCCCCACGAGTGGCCCAGCAGGAAGAAGTTCCGTTCGTCCAGGCCGAGCGCGACGCGCACCTGCTCGACCTCGTCGACGAACCGGTCGAGCTGCCAGAGATCGGGGTCGTCAGGCTGGTCGCTGTACGTCGAGCCGAGCTGGTCGTAGTAGTAGTACTCGATGCCGGCCGCCGGGAGGTAGCTGTCACACGCCTCGAAGTACTCATGGGTGCATGCCGGCCCGCCGTGGAGGAGCAGCAACTTGGCGCTCGGGTTGTTGCCGAAGCGCTTGGTCCAGACGTGAAACTCCCCCCTGGGGGTGGTGATCGGGATCCTCCTCGCGCCGCCCCCGAGGATGTCGTCCCGACCCGTGTTGTCAAGGTATATCTCGGCGCTCATCGACTCTCCTGTGGCCCTGGTCGCAGCCCGTCTGCCGCAGGCGACAGGGTAGCGGTCGGCGCTGTCCCCCTACCGAGCGTACGGACGATCGCCGCCGCGGAACTCCGCCACCGCCTTGGCGATGCTCTCCTGGAGGTACTGGTAGAAAAGCTGCCGCTGCGCGATGTCGATGGCAACGTCCACGTCCTCACCCATCCGGCGGCGCGCGATCCAGGGCGGAATCCCGTCGGCGACCATGTCGCTCCCGACGTTGATGCGCACCAGCGCATCGTTCTCCTCGGACACGTTGATGCTGATCCTGAGCACCAGGCCGGTGCTTTCGACAAGCCGCCAGCTTCGCTCCCAGCGAAGGCTCCGGTTGCTGTCACGGGTGAGGTGAACCGCATCATCGGCGACGACGGACTCCCCCTCGCGCGCCGCGGCCTGCAGCTGCGATCGGATGTGCCCGTCGAGCTCGCGCGAGATCCAGTTGACCAGCGACGGGGTGCGGTCGTTGATGTCGGGCCGACCGTTGGGGTCGGTCGCCAGTGCCCCGATCGCCTGCACGGTGCTCGCGTGGCGGCGGCAGAACGGGACGCCCCCGATCACGGCCCCGTGGTCGGCGCAGAAGGCGAGCGGGCACATCCGGCCGCGACGATCGCGGTACTCGCAACTCAGCGCGTTGCCGTTCGGGCACTCGGGCACGCTGCAGGCGACGCCGATGCCGGCGGGGGCGCGCCCGGGCTCCAGGGGCGGCGGTAGCGGTTCCGGGCGTCGGCGCCGGAAGAGGCTGCTCATCGGCGGAACTCCACGGCGCCCCCATCCTACCCCGCAAATCCGCGCAGGATCCGGACATATGCGACCCAAACGTGGGTCCGCGCCCGGCGGGCGGCCTACCCGAGCTCTTCGATCCCGCCGGTCTCCGCGAAGATCAATTCCTCGGCGATATTCGTCACCCGATCACCGATCCGCTCCAGGTAGTGCGCCACGAACACCAGGCCGGTCGCTCGAGGCGCGAGGCTCCCGTCGGCGGTCATCTGATCGACATACGTGGAGAAGATCTGGCGATATTTCATGTCGACCATGCTGTCGCGGCGAGCGATGTCCCGCGCGGCGAGCGTGTCGTGCGCCTCGAATGCCGCAAGAATGTCGCGCACCTGTGTCTCGGCCTGCTCGGCGAGCACTCCAAGCGGCTCCGACGACGGCACGTCCGGCAGCTCGGTGATCGACCTCCCGATGCGGGCGATCGACACGCAATGGTCTGCCATCCGCTCCAGTTCCGAGGCGATGTGATCGAAGCCGCGAATGTCGCGGAGGTCGCGCGCCACCGGAGCCTGGGTGAGGATCACGTGAAAGCAGGCGTCGCGGATCTTGCGGTGCTGCTCGTTGATCGCGGCATCGCCCTCGATGACCGACGTGCAGATGTCGGGGTTGCGCTCACGCAGTCCCCAGATGGCACGTTCGATGGCGACCTCAACCTGCTTGGTGAGCGCGACGATCGCCCCGCGGATCGCGTCCAGCTCTGCCTGCAGGACCGGGCGGTGGGTGACAGTCGGCTGGCTCACCCGAATCTCCCCGTGATGTAGTCCTCGGTGCGCTTGTCCACCGGGTCCTTGAAGACGTCATCGGTCCTGCCGAGCTCGACAAGTTCGCCGGCGCGTCCTTCGCCCATCAGCATGAATGCGGTGTAATCGCTCACTCGCGCCGCCTGTTGCAGGTTGTGGGTCACGATGACGATCGTTACCGTCTCGCGCAGCTCGCGCATCAGCTCCTCGATCCGCAGCGTTGAGATGGGATCGAGCGCCGCGCATGGCTCATCCATGAGGATGACGTCGCTCCCCGCGGCCAGCGTGCGCGCCAGACACAGACGCTGCTGCTGTCCCCCAGAGAGTCCTGTGGCCGATGCTTTGAGGCGGTCCTTGACCTCGTCCCACAGACCAGTCTGTTGCAGGCAGCGCTCCACCGCATCGTCCAACGTCGCCCTGGCCTGGCGTCCGTCGAGACGCAGGCTGTAGACGACGTTGTCGTAGATGCTCATCGGAAAAGGCGCCGGGCGCTGGAAGAGCATGCCCACGCGGCGGCGCAGGCTCGCGACGTCCACCTCGGGCGCGTAGACGTCCTGATCGTCGACCATGACCTCACCCTCGAGGGTGAACGAAGGGATCAGATCGTTGATCCGGTTGAGGCTGCGCAGCAACGTCGACTTGCCGCATCCGGAAGGACCGATGATCGCGGTGATCTCACCGCGCGGTGCGGAGATCGAGACGTCGCGAAGCGCAAGGAACGCCCCATAGCGCGCGTTGACATTTCGCGTGCTGATGGCGGGATTCTCCACCTGCGCGATGCCGGGTCGCGCTGGACGTCCACGGCCGGGGTCGGCCTCCTGCAACCGACCCAGGATGCTCAACTCACTCGCCATCTCACCCCACCCTACCACTCACATAGGCCTCGGTCGCCGGCTGGGCCGGCGACCCAAAAATCTGATCCGTCGTACCGAATTCAATCAATCGCCCAGGCTCGCCTGCGTGCTCGATGGTCATGAAGCCGGTGAACTGCGATACCCGAGTCGCCTGCTGCATGTTGTGGGTCACGATGATCACGGTGTATTGATCGGCGATCTCGCGGATGAGCTCTTCGATCTTGAAGGTTGCGATCGGGTCGAGCGCAGAGCACGGCTCATCCATGAGGAGGAGAGCGGGATCCACGGCGACAGCGCGCGCGATGCACAGCCGCTGTTGCTGACCACCGGAGAGGCTGACCGCCGGTTTGTTGAGGCGGTCCTTGACCTCGTCCCACAGCTCCGCGCGGCGCAGAGCGCTCTCGGCGATGTCGTCCAGCTTTCGACTCCCCGCGGTCTTGGCGAGGCGCACGCCGATGATCGTGTTCTCGAAGATCGACATGGTCGGAAACGGGTTCGGGCGCTGGAACACCATCCCGATCTCGCTGCGCACCGAGCCCGGGTCGATGTCCGGATCGTAGACATTCTGACCACCGAACATCACCCGTCCGCCGACTCGTGCACCGGGCACGATCTCGTGCATGCGATTGACGCAGCGCAAGAGCGTGCTCTTGCCGCACCCAGAGGGACCGATGAGCGCGGTGACTTGATGGGCCGGGGCCACGAGGCTCACGTCGGCCACCACGTGATGCTTGCCAAACCAGGCGTTGAGCTGCTCGATCGACAACCCCTCGACCGCTGTGTCCGGCGTGGTCAGCATGTCGTGCACCTTCGCACGTGCGGGGGCCGGTTCGGTGGCCACGTCAGGCATTCGACGTACGGACCCGGCGGCCGAAGAAGCGAGCGACGAAGGTGAAGATCAGCACGATCGCGATGAGTGTGAGCGCACCCGCCCAGGCCCGTGACTGACCTTCCTGGAACCCGGTGACCGCGTTGTCGAAGATCTGCAGGGAGAGCGTCGACATGCGTCGTGCCGGGTTGTACTCCGTGAACAGGTCATTGCCGAGGGCGGTCAGGAGCAGCGGGGCGGTCTCCCCCATGGCGCGGGCGACGGCGAGCATGGCTCCGGTGATGATTCCGGGCAGTGCGGTCGGGATGCAGACCCGCATCACCGTCTGACTCCGGGTGGCCCCGAGCGCCAGGCTACCTTCGCGGAGCTCGTTCGGCACCAGGCGCAGCATCTCCTCAGTCGTTCTCGTCACCAGCGGGAGCATGACGATCGCCAGCGCCAGCGATCCGGCGAAACCGGAAAAGCCGAACCGCGTCACCCAGATCGCATAGATGAAGGCACCGGTGACGATGGTCGGAATTCCGATCAACACGTCATTGAAGAAACGAATCGTGGCGGAGAGGCGTCCCCGCCCGTACTCGACGAGGTAGATCGCCGCGCCGATCCCGAGTGGGATCGCGATCGCCGCCGCGATTCCGACGATGATGAGACTGCCGACGATTCCGTTGAAGAACCCACCGCCGGCGGCGGCTGGGTTGCCTGGAGGCGTCTGGGTGAGGAAGCCGAGGTTCAGCGCACCGGCGCCCTGGATGGCGACATAGACGAGCACCCAGGCGAGCACGCCGACCGCCACGACCACCGCCGCGATCAGAAGTCCGACAAGCGCCGCGCTCTTGGCAC
>JBAPWO010000249.1:0-2402 GCA_049283735.1 Candidatus Dormiibacterota bacterium | reverse complement strand
CGATTAGATCGTGCCGCAGGTGTTCGAGAGTGGTGAAGTCGGAGACTTTTCGCGGCCTGAGCTTTTGCGCCAGAGCGAACTCAGTTCTTGCCCGCAGCCAGCGCGAAAAATGATTCCTCTCGCTGTGATACGCGATGCTCTCCGCCGGAACTTCGTGCAGCCGCGCTTCCAGTTCGTTCAAATTACTCGCGCGCGCCACCTCGCTGCCATCCGGCAGACGAAACGCGAAATCACCGAACCCGAACTGCTCCGTGAGGAAACGTCGCAAATCCCGCAACAGCGTCGGCGAGCGTTTGCGCAGAAAGGAATATCCCTCCGCATGCGCGCGCGCCCTGAATTCGGTCCGACTAGTTTGGAGGACGATAGGAACATCGGGCACTTCTGCGCGAACCATGCGGGCTAATTCGAATCCGGAGTCGGGACTCAATTCGCCATCACGCGGAAACTCCACATCCGAAACTACGCCTAGCAAAAACTCGCGATACCGCATAACCTGGCGCGCCGCATCTTCGTAATTCGACGCCAACAGAATTTTGGGCCGCGCCCGCATGCGAACGAGTTTGTGCGCCACATTCAATCCTTCGCTGAGCAACCGCCGCGATTGCGTAATCAGCTCGGTATAAATCGTGGGAAGAAACGAAGAGTAATAACGAATGTTGTCTTCCACAACCAAAATGACAGGCACGCCGATGGCGCGAGTGTCATGATCAACGTTCCGCTTGTCTTCAATGTACTTGACGATTGAAATCAGAATGCGTGCGTTGCCTTGCCATAGAAAAATTCGTTCAATCTCAGTGACCGGGTTGCGCGCGATGAACTTCTTAACCTCGCGATAGTCGTAGGCGAGCACAACCACCGGCACATCGAGGCCCGCGGCTTTGACTTCGCGTGCGAGTTCGGCCGCATCCATGTCCTCCACTTCGAGGTTAGTTACGATCAGATTGAAACGCCGTTGGGATTTGGCCAGATCGAGCGCCTGCGCACCCCGCGCAACGTGGGTGATGCCGGGAACCTGCGAGAGATTGAGTTCGAGAGATTGCCCGATCAGCAGTTCGTTTAGGCGGCCGTCCTCGCGCAGGATGAACGAGTCGTAGAGGCTAGAGACGAGGAGAATATCCTGGACGCGGAAAGGCATCAGGTTCTCGAAGCCCTCGAAGAGGCGTTCGGGGTCGACGATGGGGTCGGTGGTGTGGGTTAGGGGCATAGCGGCGCTGATAGCTAATCATACTCGGGCCAAGGGCGGGCTAAGAAAAGAGCCGCTCTAAATCGCGGGCGCCATACACAACGCGGAGAACGAACACTTCGTCGTCGTCGAACCGATAAAAGAGCAGATGCTTGGTAAAACCTGATATTGTCGCGCGTCTTACGTTGCCAAGTTCTGTCGATCGAAATTTGCAGGCGCGCCAGTGGCGGGTCGGGCCAGTAGATGCGAAATTGCTGTCGTGACAGCTTTCTGCCAGCGTTGAGCCAGTGGTTGTCCCGACTAAGAGGCGTACCACTCAGCTTGTTCTAGTATGTCGGCAATCGACGCGTCGCTGAAGACAAGCGGACGCCTTCTCATCGGCTGCGTGCGCGCGCGCGGAGCGCGGAGATCAGGCCCTTTCGGCGAATTTCGGCCAGGGGGATCTCGATTTTCGGTCCCTTGGCGGCAGCAACGAGCGCTTGTTCGAGATTTACAAGGCGGCGTTCCTTGTCCTGGCGAATCAGTTCGCGGACATACTCGCTTGGCGTACCCCAGTCGCCCGTAGCAACTTGCCCTTCTACATACTCCTTGAGCGCTTCGGGGAGGGAGATGTTCAGGGAGGTCATGGGCATAGCTTCATAATATGACAGATTATGAAGAAGCGCCACAGGTCTCGACGAGCGAAGCTCACGCTACTCCTTCTTTTGAAGCGAGAGTAATTGGTCGAGTTTGTCAGCAATCGAACCCAGTTGGTCTTTCACTTCGGGGGTCGCGTCAGTGTTCGACTGGAATAGTCGGACAGCATTCTTGAACTTCTCCCTACGTGAGTTCAAGCGGGGATCAATCGCCACAATCAGCAAGGCTTCAAGCGTGGCTATTAGCTCTGCGGTCTTGGGATGAAACGCACCGCTTCGACTCCGCAACTTGTCGTTGGCTCGGAGACCGCAGATGCCAAACCAAGAGAACATATCCCAACGCGGCCCCTTCCGCCACGACTGCCTGTGCAGTTGCAGGCGGTACCCTATCGACTGTTTGTCAGCCTTGCCCACATAGACGGCCTGATAATCTTTGTAAAGGACATAGACGCCTCGTTCCTCATATACGTCGACGTCAGGCCCTCTAAAATCCGCGCGACGCTTCCCTAAGAGCCTCCACGAATTGTCCCAATTTACGAGTTCGGGATTCCAAAACTCGCCATAGGTCTTGATCAGGATAGGGG
>JBAPWO010000248.1:0-17585 GCA_049283735.1 Candidatus Dormiibacterota bacterium | reverse complement strand
TCGGCGCTCATCCTCGGTGACGACACCACCGCGCACGGTGAAGTGGCGGACGTCCATGAAATCGGCGATCTCGTTGAGGGGTTCCGTCGTCGTCACCAGCACCTGGTGCCGGCTCTCCGCAGCGAGCAGCGCGAGCAGGCGCCCGCGGCGTTCTGGATCGAGTTCGCTGAGCACGTCGTCGAGAAGGATGACCGGGGCGACGCCCGCGGTGTCCTGCAGGTAGCGGACCTCGGCAAGCTTGCAGGCGAGCACGATGCTCCGCTGCTGACCCTGCGACGCGGTCCCGCGCGCGGCGCGACCGTCGAGGTCGAACGCGATGTCGTCGCGGTGCGGGCCTGCCAGGGTGATTCCTCGGGCCACCTCCTCCGCGGCGCGGTCGCGCAGTGTTTCGAGCAGGGCGTGCTCAGCCGCCTCGATGCTGTCGGGAATCGACTCCGCGTGCGCCGGTGCGTATCGGAGCGAGATGCGCTCGCGCTGACCGCTGAGATCGTGCAGCGCCACGGCTGCCAGGGGCGCCAGCGCATCGACGAGGCGCGTGCGAGCCAGCGCCAGCCACGCGCCGTGGTGCGCGAGCTCGCTGGTGAATCCGTTCACCGAGTCGCGCGCGCCGCCGCCGAGGCGAAGCTGATGGAGCAGCGCATTTCGCTGCTCGAGCACGTGGCGGTACCGCGACATGTGCGCGACCGCCTGCGCGTCGGTCTGCGCGAGGATGACGTCGAGAAAGCGCCGTCGTCCGTCCGGGCCGCCGCGGACGAGGGCGAGGTCCTCCGGCCAGAAGAGCACCACCGGGCAGACCCCGAGCACGGCCCGGGCGGGACGCGGCTTGGCGTCGACGGCGGTGACCCGCGACACGCGTCCCGTCGACGCGTCCCGCTGAAATCGGACCGAGAGGGTCACGTCCGCCGGGGGACGCGTGACGTCGGCCTCGGCGAGCGCCGCATTCTCGCTCCAGAGCAGAAGGTCGGCGCTGCTCGTGGTTCGGGGAGACCGTGTCAGGGCCAGGGTGGCGATCGCCTCGAGCAGGTTGGTCTTCCCCTGCGCGTTTTGGCCATGAATGACATTGAGCCCCGGACCGAAGCGCACCGTCGCCTCGGCGTAGTTTCGAAAGCAGTGCAGGCGCAGGCGGGCGATGGCGCAGCGCGGGGCTTGCGTGCCGGCGCCCTCCGCCGGCGCGTCGACCGTCGGCGCGTCGACGCTCATGCGGCGCGTTCCGCCATGGCGGCGATCAACTCGGCGATCCGGCGGGTCGCATCCGGCCGAGCCACAGCCTTGACGGCGGCGCGCATGCTCGCGAGCGCTTGCGATCCTGGCGCCGCAAGTTCGGCGACGGCGTCGATGAGTTGACCGTCGTGCGGAACGTAGCGTCCCGCACCGATGTCCACCACCCACTCCACGTTACCGCGCTCCTGCCCGGGGAGATACCAGACGAGCAGGAGCGGCAGCCCGCAGCAGAGCGCCTCCGCGATGGTTCCCGGGCCGGCCTTGGAGACCACCACGTCGCTCGCGCGCATCCACTCCGCCATGTTGTCCACGTACCCGAGCACCCGGACCGGCCGTCCGGTCCGCGTGTGCAGCCCCGTGAGGGCCGACTGCGCGCGCTGGTTGCGTCCGCAGATCACGACGACGTCCACGTCGAGCGATGCTGACGCGAGCGCCCGCGCGTGCTTGACGAGGCCGCCGGATCCGTCCGCGCCGCCGCAGACGAGCACCACGAAAGCATCAGGTCGCAGGCCAAGCCGCCCGCGGATCGCGGCGATGCCCGCCGGGTCGCCGGGGAGCTCCGTGAACCGGCGGTCGACGGCGAGCCCGAAGTCGTGGCAGCGCGACGCCGGGATGCCCGCACGACGGCAGTGATCGAGCCCGCCCGGGGACGGGACCACCACCGCGTCCACGTCCGGGCAAGCCCACGCGATGTGGATGTCGACCAGGTCGGTGATGACCGTGACCACGGGGGTCCGCCGCGGCCGGTTGCGCACCGCGCGCACGCTGACGTGATTCAGCAACGGGTGGAAGGAGACGACGCAGTCGGGATCGAGCTCCTCCACAGCACCGGTGACGGCGCCGGTCACGGATCGCAGCACCGTGCTCTCGAGCAAGGCGACGGCCGAGCGGTTGTTGGTCGAGTGGTAGAGCGCGCCCCACAGCCAGCGCGCATGCCTGGTGATGGGGCCGTAGAGTCCCGCGGTGCCGCCGATCACGCGTGGCTTTGCGCTGGTGAACGGGTCGAGGATGGTGATCTCGAACTCGCCCGGAGACGTCACCGCCATCTGGCGTTCCACCGCGGTTGCGGCGGCGCGGTGGCCACCGCCGGTATCGGCGATGAGAAAGAGCAGCTTGCTCATCCGCTCACCGCCACCGATGCCGCGACCAGCGTCTGCGGCGCAAAGTCGGTGATGACCTGGGTGTTGGTCCCGTCGGCGTTCTCGACATACGCCTGGACGATGCCGTTCCGGTCGGCGTTGAGGTAGACAAGCTGCCGTCCGCTGGGACCGACCACCACGGTGCCGAGCGACCCGACCCCTGGACCCGAGGCGATCGGGATCTGTTCATCACCCGCAACACTGACGAGCACGAGGGTGGGAATGCCGTTCTGTGGCCGGTTGATCCCGAGGAGCGTCCCGGTCGCCGTGAAACCCACCGGCTGCAGTGAGGGGTCGAGTGATCGCGGGGGCGTGGACGATGCGCCGATGCCGACGATCCACGTGCCCTGCGCACCGCGTGCGGAGCGAAGGCAGGCGAGCTGCGAGCCGTCCGGCGAGATCGCCGGGTCGCTCGAGGCGCCGGTCACGCCGGGAATCGGGTAACGAGCCAGCACGATCGAGTCCGCGAGCTCGAGGTGTTCGATGTCCGACGTGCCCGCGACATCGAGGACGAGTCGCTCGCCGAGTGGGCCCCAGACCGCCGGCGCAACCAGCGGATCTCCGGCGGGGAGGCTCGTGAGCGAGCCGGTGGTCGGATTGAAGAACGACACCCTTCCTGCTCTGGAGAACGCCAGTGTCGATCCGTCAGGCGACCAGGACGGCAGCGACGAGCCGGCGAAACTGGTGACCACCGTGCCCGTTGCCGGATCGAGCACCAGGAGCACCGGATGTGGGGCGTTGACGGTGGCGTCGAGTTCGACCACCGCGAGCCAGCCTCCCCCGGGCGACAAAGCAGCCGCCGCGTATGTGTAGAGCGGTGCGCCCGAGGCCGCGATGCCGCACCCCGATCGGCGTGGGCACCGCGGCGCGACGAGCAGCGCCTCGGTCGCGATCGGCTCGCCCGCCGCCGCCGGCGCCATCGGCGCGACGAGCACGGTGGTCGCACTCTCTCCGGGGTCGGCGGCGAGCACGACCACGTGCGGCCCGGGCGACATGCCGGCCGTGGTGAACATCGATATGGCCCCTGCCACGAGCGGTTGATGGTTGACGTCGGTGGCGGTCGCGGCCACGGTGAGTTTGTAGGTGATCCCCGCCTGCAGCGTGGTTCCGGGCAGCACCACGAAGCGGCTCGGGTCGAGACGGTTGCGAACCACCCGCGTTCCCGGCACCGCCGGGTCCAGCGTGATCGCCGCCTGCGTTGCGTTCGCCGCCATGGGGGTCGAGAAGCTCACCGAGATCGCCGCATCGACGGGCACAGCGCTCGAGCCGTCCGCAGGTTGGAGGGCGCGAATCACCGGCGCTGGTCCGGTGGTGATCGTCCAGTTATGGTCGACCGAGTTCACCACCCCGCTCGGGTCGCTGATGCCGCCCGCAAGGGTGAACGTATAGGAGGTGCTCGGCGCGAAGATCGCCCCGGGATGGAGCAGGGTGAACCCGGTGTTCCCGGAGAGCCAGACGATCCGGCACGGCGCGAGCGGACTCGCGTTGAACGCGGCCTCGAGGGGGCACGCCGGAATCGATCGATTCACCGTGAACCGCCCCTTGACCGATGCGGTGACCACCGGTCGGTCGAACTCCACCGTCACCGGCGCGTCGGCGGCCACGCCAACCGCTCCGCGGCCAGGCGCCAGTTGAATGATCTGAGGGGGGCTGCTGAAACACCCGGAAAGCGAGGCGGACATCAGCCCGGCCAGCGCAAGGAGTGCGGTCCGGCGCGCGCCGGATGCGATACGAGCGCGTCCGGCTGGGCTAGTACGCGCGGTTGAGCGCGGCGTCGACGTCGATGGCAGCGATGGCGCCGTCACCACCCTTGACTTCAATGACCGACTGCCGATCGGTGGCCAGAGCGGCCACCGCGGTCGTCGCCTTGTCGAGGGATCGCTGGGATTCCGTGTAGGTGCCGAGGATGTCGCCATCGCGAAGCAGGATGATCCCCGCCTCGGTCGGGGTCTGCACCACGACCGACCCGCTGACGTGCTCCTCGGCGAGGTATTCGAGCAGGGCTTCGAGGTTGACGAAGCGACCGAGCAATCCGCTGTAGAGGTATGGCGACGTGAACAGCTGGGCCAGGGCGGTCACGGTCTCGCTGTCGAGCTCGATGACATCGATGACCCCATCCCCGGCGTCCATGTGCCTGCGAATCTGCAGGAACGCCGACTCACCCTGGACGGCGCTGCCGTTGCTGCTCAGGGCCTGGAGCGCCTGCCCGTCGTTGAGGAGAATGACGCCGCTGTAGCCGGTGCCACTGAGATTCACGTAGCCGGTGTGGCGATCCGACCTCAGCGTACGGAGCAGACGCGGGAAGTCGACGAACGCGCTTTTCAACCCCTCGTAGTGGGCGCGGCCCGAGGGGAGGGGGTAGACGCGTACGGCCGCGTCGCCGGAGGCGGACCCGGCGGGAGCCGGTCGATCCGGCGATGCCGCGGGCGCGATCGGGGCCGGTGCGGCCGGCGCCGGCTGATACGAGACCGGCTCGGAAGCGGACGGGTACGAGAGAGGCTCGGGTGCAGGGATCGGCTGGAATTCGGACATCGGGGCATGCTCCGGCTCGGCCGCTGCCGGGGCGTAGGTGTCGGCAGCCGACTCTGACGCCGGCGTGCTCCCCGCAACCGCATAGGCCGGCTCCTCGATCGGCTCGGGGAGGGCCGCCGGGACCGCGGAGTAGGCGTCGAGGGGCGAATACGCAGGCGCTGGCTCGGGCCAGGTGGAGGCGCCGGACGACGCAGCGGCCGCCGGAGCCTGGCGGCTGTCGGCAGCGGCGATCAACTCTGCAGGGGAGGCCTTGATCGTCTCCTCCGCGGGGAGCTTGGCGCGCGGATCGAACTGGTAGGAACCGTCGCTCCAGCCGAGGGCGTCGATGACGACCTCCTCGCCCTGTCCGCCCGGTCCGTTGGCGTGGAACAGGTGTCCGAACAGGAAGTACAGCGAGCAGCTGTCGCCACCGTTGTCGATGGTCAGGGTGCCGGTTGCTCGCTCTGCCTGCATCGATTGGAGCAGCGTTGCGAGCCCACCGTCACGAAGGGAACCCTGGGTCTGCACGGGTGCGCGTCTCCGGTTTGCGTAGGGAGACCGTCTCGAAGGAGGCGGTCCGAATTGGAGTCGGCCCGTATAGTAGCAACCCTTCACCGTTCCGACCGAGGTTGGATACTCCAGAATGACGCGGACTCACTTCGAGGAATTGGTGTGGATGGACAGCAGGTGCGGGTGCTCGTGGTCGATGACGACGCGCTCGTCCGCAAGGCTGTCCGCCTCACCTGCGAGAGCGAGGGCTACACCGTCCAGGAGGCGGAACGCGCCGGGGAGGCGCTCTCCCGCCTCGAGGTCTTCCACCCGGATGTCGTGGTGCTCGATGTCGTGCTCCCGGATCAGTCGGGGTTCGACGTCTGCCGGGAGATCCGCCGCGCGGGACACCGGATGCCGGTGATCATCCTCAGCGCCAAGCACGACGAGATCGACGTCGTCCTCGGGCTCGAGATCGGCGCCGACGACTACATCGCCAAGCCGTTCCGAGCCCGGGAGCTGCTCGCCCGGATCGCCGCCCATCTGCGCCGGGCCCGGGAGCTGCGCGGCGACGACAAGCCGGCGGACGGCCGCCTGGTCTTTCGAGACCTCGTCATCGACACCGCCGAGCGTCGCGTGACCCGCTCGGATCGGGACATCGTGCTCACGCACACCGAGTTCGATCTGCTGTCGTACCTGGCGTCGAACGCCGGGAAGGTGCTCTCGCGGGAGCGGATTCTCAGCGCAGTCTGGGGGTATGAGCACCCGATCGAGACGAGGGTGATCGACGTCCACGTCCGCAACCTCCGGCGCAAGATCGAGCCCGATCCAGCCCAACCACGCCACATCCTGGCCGTCCCGGGCATCGGCTATCGCTTTGCGGGGGTCCGGCGCTGACGCTCCTCGCGGGTGTGAGGTGGCCGCAAAGTACACTCGGCATGGTGCGAACTCCTCCCATGCTCGATCCCGGCGAGCCCGTCGTCCAGGGCCGGCAGACCGATCCCATCTCGGCGATCACCGTCGGCGCGCTCTCGGTCATCGCCGTGGGGCTCTTCGCTGCCGCGATTCTGGCGACGTACACGTATTCGACCCCCAACGTGGAGCTTCCCCTGGTGATCGCCATCGTGCTGTTCTTCGTCGTCACCCTCGGCGCCAACATCCTCCGGCTTGCGGTGCGCCACCTGCGCCCGGGGCGCTGATCCATGACCGAACATCCCGGCGCCGGCCAGGCGGGGTCGGAGCCGGCAGGAGCTGATCGTCCGACCTTCCCGTCCTACGAGGAGTTTGCCTCGGACCTGCTCGAGGCGGTCGACGCGGCGGGACTGAGCATCGAGGACGTCCGCCACCACCTCGAGCCGGGCCTCGGCGAACGCCGCTTCGAGTGTACCGTCCGCCTGACCGGCGATCCGCCACCTCGCTATCACGTTCACGTGAGCTACACCTGGGACGCGCTGCTGACCTTCATCTCCGCCTACGGCCCCGGTGCCGACTGCGAGCTCTACCACGACGATGACGAGGCCCAGGACTGCCCGCACCAGCAGATCACCCCGCAGGCCTTCGTCGACCTCGAGGCTGAGTTCGTGCTCGGCGACGGTGGCTACGAGCTGCATGATCTCGGTGAGGTGGGGGGCTGGGTCGAAACCGTTCAGTCCTTGCTGGGCAAGGCGTTTTCCGAGGATGACAAGCCGAGCGTGCACGTGGGGATCGCAGTGCTCGGAACCACGACCCTCGTCGAGAAGTTCACCGCCGAGCATTCCTGGTTCCTCGACTTCGAGAAGCAACCGGACCTCGCGACCGTCGCGAAGCAGATCGACAGCGCGCTGAAGCTGGTCCCTCAGCTGGCCGACCGCCTGCCCATCTGAGCTGGGCGCGACTCAGGATCCGCTGAAGCCGGCCGCCGCGAGCAGCTCACGCTCGAACGGTCGGTTCGCCAGCTCGGGGTGGGGAACGGTCAAGCCCGGTTCCTCGACGTCGATCTCGCCGTGCTCGCCGAGCATCAGGATGTCGGCGTCAGCGATGCGCGGCCCCCACCGATAGGTGGTCCGCCGGCCCGCGGCCACCTCCGCGGCCTTGCAGTGCTCCAGCCACCGACGCGGCGGCCACGGAGCCGGGCTCTGGAGCCGGACCACCTGGTTGTGGAAGTCGCCCTGGGCGGTGACACCGACCGGTCGGGTCAGGATCTCGGGTGACAGGGCAACGATTTCCACCCTGTTCTCAGTCAGTGCAGCGCGCAGGCGGCCAAGGTTGCGCCCGCGGTGACCGAGGTTGCTCCCCAGTCCGACCCAGGCCGCGTCGGTGACCGGCGGGCCGGCCGTCATCCGGTCGGGCCGGGGATCGGCAGGCCGAGGAGCGCCGCGGGGGTCCCTCGCACCACGGCGTCGGCGGCGCGAAGCGCGCGCACCGTCTCTGCCACGTCGTGGACGCGAACCATGTGGGCTCCCGCCTGCACCGAGAGCACCGCGAGCGCGAGGCTCGGCTCGAGCCGGTGCGCTTGATCGGTCTCACCGATGAGCAGCCCGGTGGTCGACTTTCGCGATGGACCGACCAGCACCGCACGGCCCATGCCCAGCAGCTCCCCGAGGCGGCGTACCAGTTCGAGGTTGTGCGCCGGCGTTTTGGCAAAGCCGAACCCGGGGTCGATGATCACCTGGGATGGGGCGATACCGGCCGTCTCGGCGACCGCAAGGCTCTCGCGCAAACCGAGGCACACATCCTCGAGGAGATCGCCGTATTCGGTCCCGTGCTGGTTGTGCATGACGATCACCCCCGTTCCCCGGTGCGCGGCGATGACCGCGGCCATGTCCGGATCGCCGCGCAGCCCCCAGACGTCATTGACGATCACCGCTCCGGCGTCCAGTGCCGCGGCGGCGACCGCCGCCTTGCGCGTGTCGATGCTGATCGGGATCGGGAGCCGCCCTGCCAGCTCGCGGATCACCGGCACCACGCGAGCCATCTCGACCTCCGTCGAAATCTCCTCCCGGTTCAGGGACGGCCTCGTGCTCTCACCGCCGATGTCGACGACGTCTGCGCCCACTTCGGCGAGCGCCTCCGCTCGGGTCACCGCCGCGACCAGGTCGTCACCGACCCCGTCGCCGGCGAACGAGTCGGGGGTGACGTTGAGGATCCCCATCACGAGGGTTCGCTTGCCGAACTCGAGGCGGTGTCCCGCAACCTCGAGCGGTGGCGGGGGTGCTCCCCGTGCCATCAGCACCGACCCGATCGCGGCGCCGACCTCGCCGGCCCGAACGCTCCAGGCGGCGAGTTGCGCGGGCAGTGAGCCTGCGGTGATGAGCGGCATCAGCAGCACGGCGCGATCGCCGCCGGCATTGCTCAGGACCTCGCCGCCGCCCGACGCGACCAACCGCTCGAGGACTCGAATCTGATCCAGGCTCAGACCGCGGAGCGCGAGCGCCTCCACCGCGCCGCGCTCGGCGAGCACGGCGAGCTTGTCCGGGGTCAGGCCAAGCCGGAGCACGGCGTCGCGCAGCGCGTCCGCAGGCCCGGGCAGCAGTGGCCGCACGCTGTACCGAGCGGCGAGCTCAGCGCTCCCCGCGCCCATGTCAACTCCCGCCGGCCGGGATATCCGCCGGCTGCAGCTCGCCAGCCTCGCGCTTGGGCACCATGACCCGGCGCTTGAAGATGCACACGCGCTCGCCGCGTTGATTGAAGGCGCGCGTCTCGACGGTGATGATCCCGCGGTCGGGTTTGCTCGACGACTCGCGCTTGTCGAGCACTGTGGTCTCCGCGTAGATCGTGTCACCGTGAAAAGTTGGGTTCTCGTGCTTGAGCGACTCGACCTCGAGGTTGGCGATCGCCTTGCCGCTGATGTCGGCGACGCTCATCCCGAGCGCGAGACTGTAGACGAGGTTGCCGACCACCACGTTGCGCTTGAACTCCGTTTTCGTCTCGGCGTAGTGCGCGTCGGAATGGAGCGGATGCTGGTTCATGGTGAGCATGCAGAAGAGATGATCGTCTGCCTCGGTGATGGTCTTGCCCGGCCAGTGCTTGTACGTGGCCCCGACGTCGAACTCCTCGTAGTAGCGGCCGAACTGCATCCGCTCAGACCCCGGCGGGTATCGCGCGTGTGTCCATGGTGCAACCTACTGTACGTGGCTTCGAAGCGACTCCGCCCCGATGCGTCGAGCGCCACCGCCACGATCGTCCACGGCGAGGCACTCGAGGTGCTCCGCTCGTTGCCTGAGGGATGCGCCGGGCTCGTCTACGTCGATCCGCCGTTCAACACCGGCGGCGCGCGCACCGGCCTGAGAACCACCACCACCGCGGATGCGACCGCGACGCGTCTCGGGTTTGCCGGACGCCACTATCGGGTCGAGCGTCGACCCGGGGCGCGGTACGACGACCGCTTCGACGATTACCTCGGATGGCTTCGCCCCCGCCTCGAGGAGACGAGGCGGATCCTCGCGTCGCAGGGGAGCCTGTACTTCCACATCGATCCGCGCGAATCGCACTACTGCAAGGTGCTCCTCGATGAGATCTTCGGACGTGACTCGTTTCTCAACGAGGTGGTGTGGGCGTACGACTACGGCGCCCGGACTGCACGCAGGTGGCCGGCGAAACACGACGTGATCCTCGTGTACGTGAAGGATCCGCGCGGGTATCACTTCGACGCGTCGGAGGTCGCGCGCGAGCCGTACATGGCACCGCGCCTTCAGACGCCGGAGCGCGCCGCGCGGGGAAAGCTGCCGACCGACGTGTGGTGGCACACGATCGTGCCCACGTCATCGCGTGAAAGGACCGGTTATCCGACTCAGAAGCCGCTGGGGATCCTCCGCCGGATCGTCGCGGCTTCGTCGCGGCCGGGTGACCTGGTGGTTGACTGGTGCGCGGGGAGCGGCACCACCGGCGCCGCCGCCGCCGAGATGGGCCGGAGGTTTCTGCTCGTCGACGATCAGCCGGAGGCGATCGAGGTCATGCGCCGCAGGCTCGCCGGGGTGCCCGGGCTGCGGGTGCTCACCCGGTGATGCGATGGCGCTCCAGCAAACCCCTGGCGATGATCAAACGCTGAATCTCGTTGGTGCCCTCGCCGATGATCAGGAGCGGCGCGTCGCGGTAGAGCCGCTCGACGTCGTACTCCTTCGAGAAACCGTAGCCCCCATGGACGCGGAGCGCCTCGCTGACGACTTCGAAGCACGTCTCGCTGGCGAAAAGCTTGGCCATGCCGCACTCGACGTCGGCTCGCTCGCCTGCGTCCTTTTTGCGCGCGGCGAAGTTCGTGAGCAACCGCGCCGCCTGGATCTTGGTCGCCATGTCGGCGAGCTTGAACTGGATGGCCTCGTGCTCCGCGATCGGCACCCCGAACGCGTGTCGCTGTTGCGCGTATGCGATCGACAGCTCGAATGCCCGCTGCGCGACGCCGACGCCACGCGCGGCGACGTTGACGCGACCCACCTCGATCGCCGCCATCATCTGCTTGAACCCCTGACCCTCCACCTCGCCGAGCAGGTTGGCAGCGGGTTGACGGTTGTTCTCGAAGACGAGCTCGGTCGTTTCGACGCCCTTGTAGCCGAGCTTCTCGATGCGTCGCGATGACGTGAACCCGGGATACTGCTTCTCGGCGAGGATGCACGACATGCCGCGGTGCGCGGGTGTGGCGTCGGGATCGGTCTTGACAAGCGTTGCCACAACAGTCGAATGCTCGCCGTTGGTCGCCCACATCTTGGTGCCGTTGATCACGTACTCGCCGTTGTCCCGGATCGCTCGGGTCTGGATCGCCTGGACGTCTGACCCGCAGTTCGGCTCGCTCATCGAGAATCCGCCGTGGAATTCGCCGGTGGCCATGCGCGGCAGGAAGCGCTGCTTCTGCTCATCCGTTCCGAAATTGTCGATCAGGAAGCTGACGATGAAATGCGTGTTGATGATTCCCGTGATCGACATCCACCCCCGCGCGATCTCCTCGCACACCATCGCGTAGGTCGCGTAATCGAGACCGGTGCCCCCGTACTGCTCGGGGATGGCGAAGCCGAAGAATCCGAGCTGCTTCATCTGCGCCACGATCTTCTCCGGGTAGATGTCGTCGTGGTCGAGGTCGTGCGCGACCGGGATGATCTCTCGCTCCACGAAGTCGCGAACCATGCCGACGATCTCGCGCTGCTCGGTGGTCATGTCGATGGACACGCGGTGAGTCTAGTCGCCGCGGTCGGGCGTCAGGCTCGAGCGACGCCGAGGATGTGCACCTGCGCGCCATGCAGTCGCGATACCGCGAGGACGCGCTCGATCCCAAACGACGCCTCGAGCAGCGGTCGATTGAACGCGATGTAGGACGGGTCGGCGTTGTAGGTCAGGTCCGTGTGTTCGAAGCCGGCGGCGTTGAGGAGTCGGTGCAGACGGGCGCCGCTGTTGGCCCGATAGCGGACCGGGTAGGCATCCCCGTCGCCGCGCCCATAGAGCCGCCGCGTGAGGCCGGCATGCCATCGATCGGGGATCGCCCTGATCATCCAGGCGTTGTAGTTCCAGGCGTTCGGCGTCAGGAAGACGAAACTCCCGCCGCCCACGAGCACCCGGTGCACTTCGGAGAAGACGAGACCCGGGTGGTCGAGGTGCTCGAGAACCCACCCCGAGGCGACAACCTCGAACGTCCCACTGCCGAACGGCAGCTCCTCACCGGAACCCACCACGCGATGCGCGACGACCTGGTTCCCGGCGAGGGCCTCCGGGTCCGGATCCAGGCCGAACACCATCGCACCGGGCACACACGAGAGATCGTCGCCATGCAGGCCATTTCGCCCACAACCGAGATCCAGGATTCGCGCACCTTGCCCCGAGGCCGCCCCGATCATCGCCCGGTACCGGCTCACGCTGTCGACCCACGAGGGATTGCGACGTTGGTACTCCGCGCGGGCGCGCACCTGCCGTTCGAAGCCGTGTGCCATGCGGGCCGCAGTGTAATCGGCGGTCGACGTGGCGGTCGCACTGTTAGAGTTGCGGCGATGAGCGAACGGCCGTTCGCGCGATCGCGCACGCCGCCGGCAACGATTCCACGCCGGTGAGTGCGGCATCACGCGTTCCGGCGCTCGGCAGCTTTGCCATCCGCACGCAGGACTGCATCGACTTCCTTCGGGGGCTGCCCGACGGATCGGTGGATCTGATCGTTACCGACCCGGCGTACTCGGGGATGAACCGGCACATGAAGTTCGGGCACGGACGGATCGTCGGCCACTATGGGAAGCCCGACAACGGCCGCTGGTTCCAGGAGTTCTCGGACGACCCCGAGTCGTACGCGGTATTTCTCGGCGAATGCCGGCGCGTGCTCCGTCAGGATCGCCACATCTACATCATGTTCGACAGCTTTTCCATGCTCTCATTGGGGGCACTGGTCCGCGATTTCTTCGATGTCAAGGGCGTCGTGGTCTGGGACAAGATGCACCTGGGGATGGGCCACTACTTCCGGCGCCGTCACGAGCAGATCGTCTTCGCGAGCAAGGGGCGGAGAAAGCTGTCGCGTCGAGACCTCCCCGACGTATGGGCCGTCCCACGCATCCACCGCGCGACGTATCCCACGCAGAAACCCGTGCGACTCTTCGATCACATGGTGCAGGCCAGCGCCGCGCCCGGATTCCTGGTGTGCGATCCGTTCTGCGGGAGCGGGTCGTCGGGGATCGCCGCTCTGCTCGGCGGCTGTGATTTCATCGGCGCGGACATCGACCCGCGGGCGGTCGATATCGCCGAGGATCGCCTCGCCAGGTTCATGGCCACCGGGCAGGATCCGCTCGAGCCCCGCCGTACAGCGGCCGTCTCCCTCTAGCCCAGGTCTGCAGGCGCCGGACCCCGGGCTATCGGCCCACGGAAGATCCGGTGGGGCCAGAACGCTCGCCGCCCGGTCATGACGAGCAGGGCGGGGAGCAGGAACGAGCGCACCACAAAGGCGTCGATCACCACACCGACGCCCATGATGAAGGCGAACTCCCGGAAGGGTTGGACCGGAACCAGCGCCAGGACGGCGAAGCTCGCGGCCAGGGTCACAGCGGCGATCGAGATCGCCCGCGACGCCCTCGGAAGCGCCGCCTCGACGGCACCGGCCATGCTGCGCGCGCGCGCCTCCTCCCAGATGCGGCCCATGACGAACACGCTGTAGTCGGCGCCGAGCGAGACCAGCAGCACTCCTGCGGTCACCGGAACGAAAAACGTGACATCCGGATAGCCGAACGGGCCCTGGAAAACATCGACGAATACACCGAGAGATGCGGCAAGGCCCAGAGCGCTCGATGCGACCAGCAGCAGCGGCGCCAGGACCGCCCGGAAGTAGAGCATCAGGACGAGGCTCATCAGCAGCGCTGCCAGCAGCGCAACCCGCCAGATGTCGGTGTTGGTCGCGGCGACCGCATCCGCCGAGGTGGGAGTGGCGCCTGACCACGACACGGTCGCGTCGCGCAATCCCGCCGCGGGAAGCGCCACGGCAACGCGGTGCTCCAGGGAGGTGAAGGCGCTGATCGCGGCGGCATCGAAGGGATCGTCGGCGAAGACGACGAAGAGGCGGACCGCATCCTGGTTGGACGTCGAGAAGAGCGCGGCACCCACGTTCACCGGCAACCGGTTCGGCCCGACCACGGCGTCCACCCCGGGGCTTTGGCTGATCACCCGCTCGATCCGAGCGAGCGACGCGCTCTGTGCGGCGATGCCCGGGGCCTGGAGGATCAGCGTCGTCGGACCGACGATCCCGGGGCCGAAGCCGGCCGATGCGGCCTGGGCAGCCCGGCGGGGCTCGCTGCTGGTGGGCAGACCGCTGACCACGTTGGTGCCGAGATGGACTCGAGCAAGCCCGCTCGCCGCCGCCACCAGCACGGCTGCGCAGATCAGCGCAGCCGGGCCGGCCGCCCATCGCCGGCCGATCAGCCGGGCGACCGCTCGCCGCCCTCTGCCCTCGTCCACGCTTCGGCCGGAGGGCTGCACAGACCTCCGCGGCAGGCTCGGCCAGAACGCCACCCGCCCGAGCACTCCCACGAGCCCCGGGACGAAGGAGATCGACACGAGCCCGGCGATGATCACGGCGACCGCCATCCCCGGACCGACGGCGTGGAAGAAGTCCAGGTCGGCGCCGATCAGCGCGACCGTCCCGGCGGCAACCGTGAGCGCCGCGGCGATCACCAGTGGAACGACCCGCGACGAGGTGTTCCGCGACGCTCTCGTGCGCCGCTCGCCCTCCGCGAGCCTGGCGCGCATTCCTGTCAACGTGAAGACGGAGTAGTCGGTGACCACCCCGAGGATCAGCACGATCATGATCGGCGACAGCTGCGACGGAATCTGCAGTCCCAGCGCGTGCGCTCCCCAGCCGAGGACGTGACGGGTCACGAAATAGGCGACGGCGGCTCCAGCCAGCGGCACCACCGGCGCGATCGGCGAACGGAAGATCCCGCCGACCAGGACGGCGATCACCACCACCGTCACCAGTTCCAGCAGGAGCAGGGCGTTCTCGATGAGACTTCCCTCGGTGATCTGGGCGGGCACCGGTCCGGTGACCCCGACCGATGTCCCCGGTGGCCGGGGAGCGGCGTCCGCGTAGCGCTGAGCGCCGGCATTGACGTCCCCGGACTGGGCGCTCGAGGGGAAGAAGAGGAACGTCACCGCGGTGGTGGCCGGGCGCGGCGTGGCTGAGATCAGGCCGGGGACGTTGACCAGGGGCAGCGCGAAGTCTGGCCGGCCTGGCGACGCCCCCGGCGGGCGTGAGCTGTCCACGGCCCGCGCCTGCTGCCCGATCTTGACGAGGGAGCTCGCCGGAAGCGTGCTCGAACTGTGCTCGACGACCAGCGCCGGGCTGTCCGCGAGCGACGACCCGAAGAGCCGCTGTTCAGTCGCCTGCGCGCGCGACGCCGCCGTGTTGCTCGGGACAAGCTGCACCAATCCGAATCCGGAATCCGAGCCGAAATCGGGGAGGAAAGCCGTCGCGGCGACGGTCACGGCGATCCAGACCGCGATCATCGGCAACCCGAGGTGGGCGACGACCCCCGCGTACAGCCGCCACGGCCAGGGGACGGTCGAGAGATCGTCCCTGCCGGCCACCTCCTCCGGCGGGGAAGGCGGAGGACTCGCCGGGCGCGAGGGCGAAGAAGCCGGCGGAGGCGTCGACAGGAGGCTGGACATGAGGCACCCCTCGGAAGCTCAATGTGATAGTCATCCTATCACCCAACGCCGCCACCGCACATGCCCGCCTCGGCCCCAGAGAGGAAGGACGGCGCGCCCCGGGTCAGGACGAGAACTGGGTCACCGACAGCAGGTTCCCGTCCGGGTCCTCGAACCAGGCAACTCGGTCCCCCGCCGGTGCGGTCCAGATACCCGCATCGTCGACCTCCATACCCCGATAGCGCACCAGTGCGACGCCGCCGGCGGCGAGCTTGCCGGCCGTCGATGCGATGTCGTCGACACCCCAGCCGAGCACCGTGTATCGCACCCGCGAAAGCTTGCGCACCGGCGTCAGCCGCAGCATCGTTCCGTTGGCGTCGAAGACGCACGCAAAAGGACTCTCGTCGGCCACGCGCAACCCGAGTGTCTCCGCGTAGAACGCACGAGCGCGCGCAAGATCCGTGGTCGGCACAAAGGCGATGAGGCGTCCGTCGTCGAGGGCGCCCATGTCAGCCTGCCGCTGACTCCTCGCGCCGCGCCGGCGCCGGCGTCAGCCCGGCCGCGACGCCGCGCGCATAGAACTGCGCCGCGATCTTCCGGGATGCCTCGTCGATCATCTCGTCGCCGAGCATGACCGCTCCCTTGCGATCGACCTCGGTGGCCTGACGGTAAGCCTCGAGGATGCGCGCGGCCTTGTCGAAGTCCGTCTGTGAAGGCGTGAACGTCTGGTTGGCCGGTTCGATCTGCACCGGGTGCAGCACCCATTTCCCGTCGTAGCCGAGCGCCGCCGCGCGCGATGCGGCTGCCCTTTATCCCTCCAGGTCGTGGATCGCCAGGTACGGCCCATCAATGACCTGGATGCCCGCGGCGCGCGCCGCAACCGCGAGCTTGAAAAGCACGTAGTGAAAAATATCGCCGGGGTAGTTGTAATCGTTGCGCACCGAGAGAGAGGGCAACTGCATCGACGCCGAAAAGTCCGCGGGACCGTAGGTGAGCGTTTCCAGGCGATCACTCGAAAACGCGATCTCGTCAGCGCGCATCAGGCCTTCAGCGTCCTCGATCTGCGCCTCGATGCCGATACGTCCGACGTCGTATCCCAGAGCCTGCTCGAGCTGCAACAACGCTCGGTCGACGAACGCGACGTCGCCGGCGTTGCGCACCTTGGGGACCATGATGCAGTCGAGGATGTCGCCGGCGCCGGTGACCACCTCGCGGAGGTCGTCGAATGCGAACTCGCTGGTCACCTGGTTGATGCGCACCACGCGCGTCTTGCCGTGCCAGTCATGAGTGCGCAGCGCCTCGACCACCTTGGCCCTCGCCGCGGGTTTCTCCAGGGGGGCACAGGCATCCTCGAGGTCGAGGAAGACCTCGTCGGCCGCGCTCGCTGCGGCCTTCTCCATCATCCGAGGGTTGCTGCCGGGAACGGCAAGAACCGAACGGCGGAGCCGGGTCGTGGACACCGCTCGGCTACTCCGTCGAGGGCGTGGGCCGGTCGTCGGGCGGGGTCGGCTTGTCCTTCGGGGGAGTGGTGCGGTCGTCGAGTGGGATGGGACGATCGTCCGGAGGATCATCGGTGCCCTCCGGCGTCAAGCCGCCGAAGCCCCCCATCCCGCCGAACAGGCCGCCGAGCATCTGCTGGAACTGCTCGGGGCCGCCCATGTCGTCCTGCACGCGCTCGAACATGCGCGCCATCAACTCCTGGAGCTGTGGATCCTCGGACAGCTTTTCCTGGAGGCCGCCGAGCTGGCTCATCAGCTGCTCCATCTGCACCTCCTGCGCGACCTGCATGAGCACCGGCTGTGACGCGGCGGCGGCGACCACCTGCACCTGCTGGCGGATCACCTCGAATCCCTTGCACGCCATGCACGTGCCCTGGTGCTGGCAGCGGCACAGCTGGGACTTGAGCTTGTCGAGCTCCGAGTGCATCCCACTCAGATCGACTCCGGATGGAGAGGCGTCGCCCATGAGGTGATCCTAGTGGACGCGCGGCTTGACACCGCTCACGTTGCATCCGCGCCGGGATCGGGTATAGTCATTCGCAGACGGGAGGCCTCGCGCATCCCCGCGGTTGACGTCGATTGGATCGTCGCCCCGCGTCAAAGAGCACCGCCGAGGCCGTCCCGAAGTCCAGTAACTGCGCCGGTGGACAGG
>JBAPWO010000247.1:0-1654 GCA_049283735.1 Candidatus Dormiibacterota bacterium | reverse complement strand
AGCGGCTACGCCCCATAACAATGCGGCGCTGGCGATGTAGAGGTATCCACGAAGTGGTTGGCGACGGTTTCTTTGCAATTGCGGATTGCCGATCTTAATGGTGTAAAACCCTGCCGAGCTTTGCCCGGCCGGACCGCGGAAGTGGCTGTCCCCACGTGTTTTTATATGTACTCGATTACGTAACTAATCTTTGCCGACTTATTGAGCATCGCGGCGACCGAGCAATATTTTTCTTCGGAGAGGCGCACCGCATCTTCTACGGCTTTGTGCGAGACCTTTCCTCCCACTCGATAAACCAGCCGGATCTCGGTATATACAGTTGGCGGAGTGGCGGCTCGGTCAGCTTCGGCGCGTACTTCAAGGCTGGTGAAAGGCTCGCGTTTCTTGCCCAGAATGCTGGCGACATCGTACCCGGTGCATCCACACAAGCCGATTAGAACCAGTTCCATGGGACTGTTGCCAGTCTTACTGCCGCCATCGACCACGATGCCGTGACTGCTGGTGGACTGGCCTAGGAAACGTAGATTGTCGGTCCACAGCGCTTTTGCTTCAATCATTTCGACCTCCCCTAGATTTCCGATTTCCAATTTGCGATTGCCGATTGTTATTCTTGGCGGTAAGCCGGGAGGCCGCAAAAATAGCGGTTAGCTGCTTCGCTTCATCGGTAATATCCAGCATCATCTCTGGCCTTACTATTCCCGTCTCGACTAAGAACTCTAGCCAAAATACAGTCTCATCAGATTCTTCTTCGACGATGCCCATTTTAGAAACAAAATCTGCCGGCGATCTTGCCTTGCAAGCGGCGCGATAGTTCGCCGCCACCGAAGTACCACTCCGCAAGAGCTGTTGTCCAACCACTCGAGCTTCGGCACAATTTGGCAGAGAGCGAAATAATCTGACGATACGAACAGCAAAGTTGAAACTGCGTTTTTGCAACTCCTGGGCTTTACTCTCCATCGCCGCCTCCAATCGTCAATTGGAAATCGTCAATTGACAATTCGACGGTGACCTCCGTCAACATTCATCGCCGATTATCGGTTTGCGGTTCGGGATGAATCAGCACGCGAAACAACTCTGGCGCTTCCTGTTTGAAATGAATCTCGAGGTCGGTCGAAATATCGTGCACGCGTGCAAGCGGGAGCTCGTCAGAGAATGTGCAGTGGCAGGAAACGTAAAGCCGGCCGCGCACATGTTTCACTTCCACGTCATGCACATCCAAAACTTCAGGAAAATGCGCTGCCACGGCTTTCAATTTCTTCTCGAGCAAAGCGTCGCGCCCAACTTCGTCACCCGTCTCTATGGTTGCCGGTTCGCTTTCGATATGCGTGAGGATGGTAGAAATCTCCGGCACGTCCTGACGTATATCCGCTTCGAGCCGGGTTACCCGATCGTGAGCCTCCTTCAAACTCAGTTGCTCATCAAGTTCGAGGTGCTGTTCGACGTGCAAACGCCCGCTCAGATCCTGGACGCTTATGTCGTGCACGTTGAAATTGTTGCGGGTGGCGACGGCACGAACGCGATCGAAAATATTTTCCCGGCGCGCTGGACGCGCCACCGAACGAACCACCACATCGGCGTCGGGTAAAACACCCTGCACCGCCGAAGTGACCGCATCGGCAACTTGTTCGGAGCGCTGAAAAGTTACATTGCGCGC
>JBAPWO010000246.1:0-22283 GCA_049283735.1 Candidatus Dormiibacterota bacterium | reverse complement strand
GCCGGGGGAAGCGCGCGCGATTGCCTGGCCGCCGCCTACGATGCCGGCGTCAACTTCTTCGACAACGCCGAGGTGTACTCCGGGGGGCGATCGGAGTCGATCATGGGCGAAGCGATCGCGGAGCTCGGCTGGCCGCGCCACACCTTTGTCATCTCGAGCAAGTTCTTCTGGGGCATCGAGGACTCGGTCAACACGAGGAACACGCTGAACCGAAAATACCTGCTCCATGCGGTCGACGGGTCGCTGCGCCGCCTCGGCCTGGATTTCCTCGACCTGATCTTCTGCCACCGGGCCGATCCCGACACCCCGATCGAGGAGACGGTGCGCGTGATGCACGAGATCATCACCTCCGGTCGCGCGCTGTACTGGGGAACGTCCGAATGGAGCGCTGAAGCGATCACCGAGGCGTGGGACATCGCCGAGCGCCACCACCTCCACAAGCCGGTGATGGAGCAGCCGCAGTACAACCTCTTCGAGCGGGACAAGGTCGAGAAGGAGTTCGCTCCCCTCTACGACCGGATCGGTCTCGGCCTGACAACCTGGAGCCCGCTGGCCTCGGGCCTGCTCACCGGCAAGTACAAGGATGGGATCCCGCCTGGAAGCCGCGCCGCGCTCCCCGGGTACGGATGGCTCCAGGCCGATGTCACCGACGCCGATGCCAACCGGCGTGTGCGTGAGCTCGGCGTGATTGCCGGCGAGCTGGGAGTCAGCCTCGCGCAGCTCGCCATCGCGTGGTGCGCATCCAACCCGCATGTCTCGACGGTGATCACCGGCGCGAGTCGCGTGGAGCAGGTCCGCGAGAATCTCGGCGCGCTCGAGGCCCTCGATCGCCTCACCCCCGAGGTCCTCAAGCGCATCGACGCGATCTTTTAGGCGGTCTGCTCGAGCACCCGAAGCCATGCGCGCCGCTCCGGCGGCTCGGCCTCGGGCCATCTGCCTCCGGCGACGCGCATCGCATGTGACGTGCGCAGCATCCGCAGGATCTCGTCGGCGGGCACCGGCCTCGAGAAGTAGAAGCCCTGGGCGAGCCGGCAGCCGAGGCTCTGGAGCCGCTCGGCCTGGGCGGCGGTCTCCACGCCTTCGGCGATCAAACCGAGCCCGAGCGTCTTGCCCATCCGGATGATCGCCTGGGCGAACGCCGTCCGGCGTGGATCCTCGGCGATATGGTCGATGAACAGCTTGTCGATCTTGAGGATGTCGAGCGGCAGGTCCTGGAGCGATGCCAGCGAGGAGTACCCGGTGCCGAAGTCGTCCATGGAGATGCGGACACCGAGCGCCTTCAACTCACGCAGGCACACGCGCGCGCTCTCAGGATCGTCGACCATGAAGCTCTCGGTGATCTCGAGCGCGAGATGCGACGGCGGGAGCCCCGCCTTGGTGAGGATGCGCGAAACATCGCTGACGAAGGCGGGGTCGCGCAACTGCCGGCGGGACACGTTCACGCTCACCGTGAACGCGGGCTCGTCGATCTCGGCCTGCCACGCCTGCAACTGCCTGCACGCCTCCTCGAGCACATGCAGACCGAGCTCGCGGATCATGCCGGTCTCTTCGGCGATGCCGATGAACTCCGAGGGCACGACCATGCCCCAGCGAGGATGCTTCCAGCGAACCAGCGCTTCGACGCCGACAGGGGTGCTGTTGGTGATGTCCACGATCGGCTGGTACAGGACCACGAGCTCGTGTCGATCGATGGCGCGCTCCAGGTCGGTGCGCACCTCGAGGCGACGCGCGACGACGTCCTGCATGCCCGGTTCGAAGACCTCGTAGGTGGCCTTCCCCTTGAGCTTGCCGCGGTACATCGCGACGTCCGCGCGACCCACGAGCTCCTCGGCGGTGACCTCGCGAGACGCGGTCACGGCGACTCCCACCGAGGCGGTGATCGTGACCTCACGTCCGGCGACAACGAATCGCGGCGTGAACACGGACATCACGCGCTCGGCGACCCGCATGATGTCCTCGGGGTCCGCGGTTTCCTCGACGAGGATCGCGAACTCGTCGCCGCCGAAGCGAGCCGGCGTGTCGGACGCGCGGAGCACGAGCTTCAGGCGATCCGCCACCTTGGTGAGCAGTTCGTCGCCGGCCATGTGTCCGAGGCTGTCGTTGATCTCCTTGAAGTCGTCGAGGTCGACGAACAGCACCCCCAATGACTCGTCGTGGCGCTCGCGGCGCGTGAGCGCGTGCTCGAGGCGGTCCATGAAGAGCGCGCGGTTGGCGAGGCCGGTGAGGGTGTCGTGAAATGCCTGCCGGCGGAGGCGGTGGCCGAGGCGCGTGGTCTCGACGGCAACCGTGATCTGCGCCGCCGAGGCATCGAAATGATGGAGATCGTCGTTGTCGAACGGGCTCCCATCACTCAACCGGTTGGCGACGATCAGCGTCCCGAGCAGCATGCCCTCGCCCTGCAGAAGCGTCGCCATCGCGTCTCTGAAGCCCTGCTCGCTCAACCACTCACGCAGCTCGCGGTTCGACGTGGAAGGCGTGACGATGAGACCACGCTGAACCACCAGACTCCCGGGGTCGACGGCCGCGGAACCGGTCTCATGGAGAAGCGGCAGCAGACGCTCCAGGTGCTCCACGTCCAGCGGGGTGTCGACGTTGTCGCGGGCGCCGCGCGACGTACTGATCGTGCGCCACGAACTGGTTCCCGTTGCGGCCGGTAGCAACGACACCATGGCGACCTCAGCCCGGAAGACCTTGCAGAGATGGTCGAGCAATTCGGGAACCGCCGCGCCGTCCGAGCTGGCGCGTTGGAGCATGTCGCTCGACTCGTAAAGGTTCTTGAGACGCTGGTTCTTCTCATGTTCGCGCGTGTAGAGAACGTACGAGGCGCCGATCGCCGCGAGCGGGGTGAGCAGCAGCCACAGCGTCCGGGAGTCGGCGTTGTACAGTGCGACGACAACCAACCCGAGGCTGGAGTTCGCGAATCCGCCGATCAACAGGATCACGATCGGCTGGAGCCACTGACGGTGTGACTGCCAGCCCGCGGCGAGCGAGATGGCGACGGTTGTCAACGCGAATCCGACCAGCGACGCGACCGACATGAAGAGCAGCAGCCACAGCCACACAGCCGGGCTGGTGGGGCTGGTCCCGGAGATGTGATGGACCAGCAGCGTGACCGTCTCCGTCTCGAGCGCGAAGCTCGCGAGATTGAAGATCAGCTTCATCGGCTCCTGGCGGCGGAGCACGCCCAGCCCGATCGCGGCGCCGAGCACCCGCGCGAGCACCAACTGCCCTGGACTGCCCGCGAGCACGAACACGCCGATCACCAGCGGGATCTCGCTCAGCGAGAACGACTGAGACTCGCGACGGAAGTGGATGTACACCCGCCACCACTCGCCCGCGGCAAACGCCACCACCAACAGGGCGATCGGAAGGAGCGTCGTTGCGCCCGCCCGGTACAAGGGCGCGACCGCCAGCACGTAGACGACGGCGACCGCCATCGTCAGCACGACATTCAGGACCCAGATGGGCGCGACCCTGCCGGCACTCGCCGCGGGCCGGTTCTCCGGGTCGACCCTGGCATCGTCCGCGCGCTGCTTGGCGGTCACACGTCGTGTGTCCTGTGCATCGCGATCTCCCGCGCGAGCCTGTCGCCGGCTCGGGGCCGGCCCCCCTCAGGGGCTCACTGAGTTATATCGCTGACGCTGCAAACGCGTCATGACGCGCAGGAATCGCGGGTGTTACGGCCCGGTGGGATGGCGCATTGCGCACCCCGCGAGATCAGTCCGGGAAGGTGGCCTGCCCGAGGGTGACCGACGCGCTGTGGCTCACGTTAGAGGCGTCCACCCAGGTGAGGGTCACGGTCTGACCGACGCTGAACGCCGCCATCGCGGTGTGCAGGTTGGACGTATTCGTGATGGTGGTGCCGCCGATGCTGGTGATGCGCACGCAGGCGGTCACACCCGCGCTGGCGGCCGGGTTCCCGGTGACGCCACTCACCCACGCACCGGTCGTGGCCCGGGAGGTGCTGCAGTCGGGCGTGGTGACCGGCTGGTTGTCGGCGACCGCCACGCCGAGCAGCGCCGCGAGGCCGATGTGGATGTTGGCGCCGCCGCCGGCGCGGATCTCGGAAACGATCTGCATGGCCTTGTTGATCGGGATCGCGAACCCGGTCGTCGAGCCGGAGTTGAACTGGCCCGAGGTCTGGCCCGCAGTGGTCATGCCGACGACCTGTCCCGCAGAGTTGACCTCGGGGCCACCGGAATCACCGGGCTGGATATTGGCGCTGACCTGGATCATGCCGGTGAGGGTCTCGTTGTTACCGCCGTTGTCGCTCGCCGTGATCGTGGTGCTGGTCTGCGCGACCGTGCCGGTGGTTTCCTTCGGCGTCCCACCCTGGCCCAGGGCGTTGCCGAGCACCGTGATCGGGTCGCCGACCGACAGCGCCGACGAGTTGCCGATCGAAATGGTGGGGAGGTTCGATGCCCCGACGAGCTGGACGAGCGCGACGTCGTCACTGAGGTCGTAGCCGATCACCTTCACCTGGTACTGGGGCCCGGTCCCGTCGATCTGGGCTCGGATGTTCACGGTGTCGTCGATCACGTGGTTGTTGGTCAGGACCTCGCCGTTCGAGGTGATGATCATTCCGGTGCCGGCGACCTGGCCCCCGGGGGAAGCCGTGTCGGCGGTGATGTCCACGATCGACGAGTCGAGCTTGGCGATGGTCGCCGCCGAGAGCGCGCCGCCGGTGGAGGGAACGGTGCCGCCGCTGTTCGGAGCCGCGCCGGTGCCGGTCGAGCCCCCCGACGGGAGCGTCGTCGAGGGGCTGGAGGCGGACGTGGTGGTCAGCGCCCAGGCGGTGCCGCCGCCGGCGCCGACACAGGCGATCGCGAAGACGGCGAGCGCGGTGCGGCGAAATCCGGAGCTGCCCCGCCCGCGGTGTGGCGCCGGCGGCCAGCTGGGCGGCCCCCACTGGGGGTCGGACGACCACGGACCGTAGGCGGCGCCGGCCGGATCGGCCGGGGGCGGTGGCGGATCGGGGGGAAGGAAGTCGTGCATCTCGTTGGTCATCATCCGGCTCCGAGGTTTTCGATTAGGTGACACTCCAGAGCATGACGCTCGATGCTCAGTGTGGCCTGAGCCGAATCTGTGACATCGCTGAGACCCCGGAGGCGAGGATCGGGTTCACGAAGGACCCGGCGTCACACCCGCGGTCACCCGGGGTACCGGCGCGAAGATGTAGTAGATCGCGGTGGCACCGGCGAGCACCAGCGACAGGGGAGCGCTGATGAAGGCGACGGCGAAGACGATCGCGTACACCAGGGTTCCGATCGAGGTGCGCACTCGCGCGCTGCGGCGCTGAGCGATCGGAACGCTGACGTGGGTGCGGCCCTCGCCGAGCGACCACTCGAACATGGCGCTGAAGCTCAGCGCCATGCCCTCGAGAACAACCGCGTAAACCGCCATCGCGATGTGCGAGTCCTCGCTGCCGCTGGTGAGATACGTGGCCATCGTCGCGGTCGCGAACGGGATCAGCACGACGAACATCAGCAGCAGGAGGTTGAGAAACAGCAGCGTCCTGTCGACCATCGCGATCTGGCTCACCCGTGCGTGGTGATTCACCCAGATGATCCCGATGGTGAAGAAGCTCACCGCATACGCGGCGAACTGCGGCCAGTGATCGCCGAGCTGGGTCAACAGCGCGACCCGTCCCGGTTGGGGGACGGTGAGGTCGAGCGCGAGCAGGGTGATCGCCACGGCCATGATGCCGTCACTGAAGGCCTCGAGGCGTGCCTTGCTCATCTCCGCGGAGAGCGTACAGGCGCGAGAGCCGACCTCGGGGTACCATCTGACGGCCGCGATGCGCACCGTCGCAGCCCGTCCTTGAACTCGCCGTTCCACTCAACGTCTCACCTGAGGTTCGAGGTTGTCTCGTTCGTACGATCTTTCAGGGCGCCGCTCCGTACGCCGGCGGCGCGCGTCATTGAAGTCGGGGCGGCGGCGCGTGACCAGGGGATCCTTCGTCGCCGCCGGGTTCGTGGTCTCGATCATCGCCGGCGTTGCGCTGTATTTCATGCCCGCGATCCAGGTCGCGCTCCGCGACACCGGTCAGGTCAACACCTCGCTGGGCGGCACCGCGCAGCTCAAACCGGTGGCGGCGAGCGAGAACCTCTCGTCGAAGTCGCCGTTCACGCTCCTCCTCCTCGGCTCCGATAGCGATTCGAAGTTCAAGGGCGACTACCTGACCCAGTCGATGATTCTCACCCGGGTCGACCCGGCCACCAGGCACGTGACCATGCTCTCGATCCCGCGTGATCTCTGGGTCCGCCTCTGTACCGGCGGCAACGGCAAGATCGACCAGGCATTCCTGCACGGCGGCGCCCAGTGCGCGATCCAGACTGTGGAGCGCGACTTCAAGGTCCACGTCGACTACTACGCGTGGATCGGGCTGCAGGGGCTGGTGTCGGTTCTGAACGACCTCGGCGGGGTCAACGTCATCGCCAACAACCCGGTCATGGACGACTACTACCCGGCAGATCTCTCGGGCGGCAATCCCTTCGACTACCAGCGAATCCTCGTGCTTCCGGGTGCGCAGCACATGAGCGGCGCGCTCGCACTCGAGTACGTGCGCGCGCGCCACGATGATGCGTACGGCGACTTTGCGCGGTCGCAGCGTCAGCAACAGATCCTGATCGCGCTGCGCGCCAAGACAAAGAACATCTCATTCGCGGACATTCCGAACCTGGCGACGTCGCTCGGGTCGAACTTCCAGACCGACATGGGCATCGGCCAGGTGAGCGGGCTGCTCCCGATTGCGGGGTCGGTGCCGCTCTCGTCGATCACGCAGGTGGTGTTGCTGCCTCCGTACACGAGCAGCGTCCGGGTGGGCGGGCAGGATGCGCTGATGCCCAATTGGTCGTTGATCAGGTCGGAGGTCGCGGCATACTTCCCGGCGGCGGCGTGAGATGAGGCGTGCATCCATCCTCATCGTGCTGATGATCGCCAGCGGGCTGGCGGCGAACCGGGCCCTGGCGATGCTGCAGACACACACGACCGCCGCCGCGCTCATCAACACGACCAGCCCGCAGGTGCGGCTGCAAGGCACGATCTACGTGAGCCAGCAGGGCTCGATCTATGCGATCTCCGGTTCGAGCGTCCGCCGGCTCGCGCTGCCGTCGGGTGGCGACTGGATACAACCGCGCGTCCTGGCGGACGGTTCGCTGCTGGTCATCCGCAGGTTCGACGCGTACTCCGACCTGTATCACGTGGCGGCTTCGGGACGGGTCCTGACCCGGATGACGTCCGACGATCAGTCGACAACCAACGGGACGCTGTCACTGGACCACTGGATTCTCTGGCCCGCGATCAGCCCCGACGGCAGCAACGTCTATTTCGCAACCGACGCGCCCAAGCCGGCGCCCAACCAGAGCTATGAGGTGGACTTCTCGCTCTGGTCCGCACCGCTCGGCGCGGCGTTCAGCATCGGTGTCACGGGAGTCAGCGCCGGAACCCGCTGGTCGGTGCCCGACCTCTACACCGGCGGTGACATCGCGCCGGTGCCGCTGCCCGACGGGAGGATGCTCTATTCGAGCTACGCGAACACCGGCAAGGGGACGGTGGTGACCGTGCTCGGCCTGCAGACCAGCCCGACCAGCGCGATGCGAAGTCTCACCACCCCACAGCAGGACTGTGGCGCACCGGCGGTCGCGCCGGACGGCGTGACCGTGGCGATGATCTGCAGCCATGCGGGACAGACCGCGGATCTCGAGGTCGCGACCCTCGAGGGGAATGCGCTCGGTCCGGCGCGCGTGCTGGCCACCAACTGTCTGTGCAACTCGCCGTCATGGTCACCGACCGGTGAAAACCTTCTCTATATGAATGCCGCGACTCCGGACGGAACCTTCGGGCTCTGGTACATCGCCAATGCGGGCGGCGCTCACCCAGGCGCGACCCGTCGCGTCACCGATGCCAGCGTCGACCTGGACGCGACGTCGGCCGCCGCCTGGTCGAGCCGGTAGCGGATCAACCCGCGGGCTGGGTGAGGTCGTAGACGGCAACGCCGTCGACGGTCGTTGACGTGAAGTGTTGCTCGACCCACTGGGCGATCGCACCCGATGTACCGCTGCCGCTTCGCGGTCCGCTGCCCGATCCGAGAAAGTAGTGGATGCGACCCTGCGCGACGTACTGCTCGAACTGAGCGAGTGTCGGTGCCGGATCGGTCCCGTTGAAGCCGCCGATCGCCATGATCGGTAGGTCGGTGGCGAGCTGGTAGCCTGCCGCCGAGTTAGCGTCGATGGTGGCACCAACCCACGTGTACTGGCCGGCGTTGGTCTCGAGCACAGCGACCAGCGCGGCTCCCGGCGTGCCCGCGTTGAGAAACGACCCGCCGCCTCGACCGAGCCCACCGCCGCCGAAACCGCCCGGGATGCCGAATCCGCGGCCCCCGAAACCACCTCCTCCGAAGCCGCCGGGGAATCCCCGCCTGCCCCCGCCGCCGAAGCCGCCCGGGAAACCGCCGGGACCACCGCCTGAGGTTGCGGCCGTGACCGCCGGGCCGGCCGACGGGATGGCGCCGGAGTGAGGCGTGAGCACGGTGTCGACGGTATAAGCGGTCGGTCCGGCGAACGCCGCCACAAGCCCGACGGCGACCACGGCTGCGACCTCCGCACGGTGGAGGAGCGGCATGCCCACGATCGCGATCGCCGCGCCGATGCCGAGCATCGCGACCGCAGCGCCGAGCCCGGCGGCGAACTCGGGGCTGCGTTCGAGCAGCAGCGCCGACCACACGCTGGTGCCGCCCACGCTGGCGGCGAGCACGAGGCGCGCCCACAGTCGCGATCGCTGCCGCCAGAGCAGCACGCTGCCCATTCCGACCAGGGCCCCGATCGAAGGAGCCAGGGCCACGGTGTAGTAGGGATGGATGATCCCGGCCGCCAGGCTGAAGACGAGCGCGGTCACAACCAGCGAACCGCCCCAGAGCAGGAATGCGGCGCGAGTGCGATCCGTGCGCGTTCGCGTCAGCGTGAATCCGAGTCCCGCCACCAGCAGGACGAGCGCCGCGGGAAGAAGCCAGGAGACCTGGCCGCCGAAGCTCGCGTTGAAGAGCCGGCCGAGGCCGGTCGGTCCCCACATCGATCCGGCGGCACCCCTGGTCCCCACGCTGCCCGTCTCGTTCCCGGTCAACCTGCCGAACCCGTTGTAGCCGAAGATCAGGTTGAGAAGGCTGTTGTTCTGCGATCCGCCGATGTACGGACGGTCGGCTGCGGGCGTGAGCTGCACGATGGCGACCCACCACCCCGACGCGGCGACCATCACCGCCGCCGCCACAACGAGCTGGGTCATCCGCCGTCGCAGCGACACCGGCGCGGCCACCAGGTACACGAGGCCGAATGCCGGGACCACGAGAAACGCCTGCAGCATCTTGGTCAGGAAGGCGAAGCCCACCAGGGTCGCCGCAAGCACGAGCCACCTGGTCGTGCCGGCCTCGATCGCGCGCACCGTCGCATACGTGGCGATGGTGAGCAGGAGCACGAGCAGGGCGTCGGGATTGTCGAAGCGGAACATGAGCGCCGCCACAGGCGTGAGCGCAACGGTCGCGCCGGCGATCAGAGCCGCTGCGGGGGGGAACCACCGCCGGACGATCAGATAGGTGAAGCCGACGGTGGCCACACCCTCGAGTGCCTGGGGGACGAGGATGCTCCAGGCGTCGACACCGAAGACGCGCGCCGAGAGGTCCATCACCCACAGCGCGGCCGGCGACTTGTCCACGCTGATGAAGTTCGACGCGTCGAAGGACCCGAAGAAGAACGCCTTCCAGCTCGTCGACCCGGCCTGGACCGCGGCCGAGTAGAAGGCGTTCGCCCAGCCCGACGCACCGAGGTCCCAGAGGTAGAGGAGGGCGGCGATGCCGAGCAGCCCGATCAGCGACGGTCGAACCCAGGCCGCATCGTCCTCACGGCCGCGCACCAGCAGCCGCACCCACCGGATGGGTGCCACACCGACGCCGGCACCGCTCCGGGTCCGAGGCGGCGCAGGGAGAGCAGGTGGCACTGCCGGCGGCGGCTCGTCGAAGAACGGACGCGAAGCCATGGCCATCACGGTGCCGTGGACGGCTCACGGCGATCTGGGCGGAAGCTCAGAGTCCGCTGTGAGAGCTGTGACCAGTGGCCGCGGGTGCGGGCTGTGCCCGGTAGCTGGGTCGGCCGGCCAACCAGGGCGTGCGATGACGCCGGATCACTCCGGTCGGGGACGAGGAAGGGGAAGTGCTTGCCTAAGCTGCCGCACTAGTGCAATTAATGCGCGGCAACCAATTTCGTCAGACGCCCTCCAGGAGGTCGCGATGAGCGAGCGGGCCAAGACCATCGACACCTTGCTCGACGAGCGGCGCACGTTCGCTCCGAGCGCGGAATTCCTGTCCAAGGCGAGGGTCACCGACCAGAGTCTGTTCGAGGCCGCCGAGGCTGACACCGAAGGCTTCTGGGCGGAACAGGCGAAGAAGTACGTCAGCTGGTACAAGCCGTTCGAGACCGTGCTCGAGTGGAACCTCCCGTTCGCGAAGTGGTTCGTGGGCGGCGAGCTGAACGTGTCGTACAACTGCCTGGATCGCCACGTCGAGGCAGGCCGCGGCGAGAAGGTCGCCTATCACTTCGAGGGTGAGAAGGGCGATACGCGGACGATCACCTATGCGGAGCTGCTTGCCGGGGTCTGCCGGCTGGCCAACGCACTTCGGAAGCTCGGCATCAAGCGCGGTGACCGCGTCGGCATCTACATGCCGATGATTCCCGAGCTGCCGATGGCGATGCTGGCCTGCGCGCGGATCGGGGCGGCGCACTCGGTGGTCTTCGGCGGGTTCAGCGCCGAAGCGGTGCGTGACCGCATGAACGACGCAGCCGCGGTCGCGATCATCACCGCCGATGAAGGCTGGCGCCGTGGCGGCCTCGTTCACCTCAAGCGCAGCGTCGACGAGGCCTGCGAGGGTGCGCCGACCGTCAAGAACGTGGTCGTCGTCCGCCGCACCGGCAATCAGGTTCCCATGGTCGAAGGTCGTGACCACTGGTACCACGATCTCGTCGACGGCGAGTCCGACACCTGCGAGCCGGAGCACATGGAGTCCGAGGATCTCCTCTTCACGCTCTACACCTCGGGCACCACCGCGAAGCCGAAGGGCATCAAGCACACCACAGCGGGCTACCTGCTCTACGCGATGTTCACGCACGACCTGGTCTTCGACATCCAGCCGGACACCGTGTACTGGTGCGCCGCCGACGTCGGCTGGGTCACCGGGCACTCGTACATCGTTTACGCACCGCTCGGCAACGGCGTCACCTCGGTCATGTACGAGGGCACCCCGGACTACCCGAACAAGGACCGCTGGTGGTCGATCATCGAGAAGTACGGAGTGACGGTTCTCTACTGCGCGCCGACCGCGATCCGCACGTTCATGAAGTGGGGACCCGAGTTTCCGCGGGCGCACGACCTGTCGAGCCTCCGCCTGCTCGGCACGGTCGGTGAGCCGATCAACCCCGAGGCCTGGATGTGGTACCGCGAGCACATCGGCGGCGACCGCGTCCCGGTGGTGGACACGTGGTGGCAGACCGAGACCGGCGGCATCATGATCGCGCCACTCCCGGGCGTCACCACACTCAAACCGGGCTCGGCGACCAAACCGCTCCCCGGCGTCGGCGCGGCGGTGGTCGACGAGGCGGGCACCCCGGTGGCTCTCGGCGGAGGCGGCTACGTCACGCTGACCAAGCCGTGGCCGGGGATGCTGCGCGGGATCTGGGGCGACGACGAGCGATACAAGGAGACGTACTGGAACCGCTTCGGCATGCAGTACTTCGCCGGCGACGGCGCTCGCATCGACGAAGACGGCTACTTCTGGTTCATGGGTCGCGTCGACGACGTCATGAACGTCGCCGGGCACCGCATCTCCACCGCCGAGGTCGAGTCCGCCCTGGTCGATCACCCGGCGGTTGCCGAAGCCGCGGTGGTTGCCAAGAGCGATCCCGAAACCGGACAGGCAATCTCGGCTTTCGTGACGTTGCGATCCGGCTTCGAGGAATCGACCGAGTTGATCGCCGAGTTGCGCGACCACGTCGCAAAGTTGATCGGCCCGATCGCAAAGCCCAAATGGATCGCGTTCACGCCAGATCTGCCCAAAACCCGAAGCGGAAAGATCATGCGCCGCCTGCTCCGCGACATCGCCGAGAACCGCAAGCTCGGCGATACCACGACGCTCGCAGACTCGAGCATCGTCGCGGATCTCCAGCGCCGCGCCACGGAGGAGGAAGCCAAAGAACAGTAGATCCGTCGCGATGGGGGACAGTTCGATTTCGAACACGCGCCGGAGTACGTGCTCCGGACTCATTGGAGGGCTACAAACCTATGGCAACCGCAGCTTCGCCCACCTCCTCAGGGATTGCGCAGGCGGTGGCACCAGCCGCAAACCCAGCCCCGCTGGGATTGATCGGCTTCGGACTCACGACACTGCTGCTCTCGGTCATCAACGCGGGATTCATCAGCGCGGCTCCGGGACCGACCGCCGGCTCGATCTCAGTTGTCCTGGCAACGGCGATTGCGTTCGGTGGGGTCGGACAGATCCTGGCCGGCATGTGGGAGTTCAAAGTCGGCAACACCTTTGGGGCAACCGCCTTCACAAGTTACGGTTTGTTCTGGATCAGTTTCGTGCTGATCGAGACGACGTTTGCACACCAGCTGCCCCCGGATCCGACGCCCATCCTCGGGATGTATGCGCTTGGATGGGGCATCTTCACCGCCTACATGTTCATCGCGTCATTGGGTGGGGCTTCACGCGGGGTGTCGCTGGTGTTCTTCCTCCTCGCTCTCACCTTCATCACGCTGGCGATTGCCTTCTGGGCCAAGAGCGCGCCGAGCGCGGGATGGAACCAGATCTCCGGCATCATCGGCCTCCTCACCGCGATCGCAGCGATCTACTGCTCGTTCGCGTTTGTGACGAATGCCAACTTCAAGAGGACCGTAGTGCCCGTCTGAGGGCCCCGTTTACCGGTGACGGCGGCTCGCGGCCCTTCGGGGCCGCGCCGCTGCCTCCCGGGCGGGTGGCCTAACGCTCGGCGGTGCGCTTTCCGAGATCGCGCGGCGGGCGACGAAACAGGCCGTAGCGGTTCTTGAACATCCCCTTGCGGAACCGCGAGGCGGCGCCGAAACACAGGCTGGCCACACCGACTCCGACCACCGGGGCGATCAGGTTGAGAAAGCCGGTCTTTGGCAGGAGCAAAGCAACGAGGATCGTGACGCCAATCGTGATACCCAGGAAGACTGCGACACCAACGAGCGCAAGAACGAGAAAGAGGACTGCGAACCCGGCGATCTTGAGCGGGCCGGTCCGCTTCGCCACGAGCGGCGGTGACGGGTCGGGGTACGCTGCCTCTTCGAGAGGCTGGGAGTCGATGTGGATCGGGGGCCGGTATGTCATCGGCTAGCGATCAATCATCGTAACGAATCGCAAAACCGAACACGAGTCCTGTGAGTCTCGGATTCAGTGCGTGCTCACAAGTAGCGAGCAGCCTGAATCCCTGCTCTGGGCCGCGAATCAGTACGAGCCGCGAGCCGTGAGCAACGCAGGGATCGTCTTGGCGAGGATGTAGAGGTCCATGGTCAGCGACCAGTTCTCAACGTAGAAGAGGTCGTAACGAACGTAGTCCTCGAAGGCGAGATCGTGCCGGCCATTCACCTGCCAGAGCCCGGTCACACCCGGCTTGACGCGCAGCCGTCCCCGCTGCAACTCGGCGTAACGCGTGGTCTCCTCGGGCAGAGCAGGCCTTGGGCCGACGAGGCTCATCTCGCCGCGCAGAACATTGAACAGCTGCGGCAGTTCGTCCAGCGAGGTGCGACGGAGAACGCGACCCACCTTGGTCACCCGCGGGTCCTTGCGCATCTTGAACAGCAAGCCATCGGCCTCGTTCATTGCCGCGAGTCCATCGCGTTGGGAGTCTGCGTTTCTGACCATGGTCCGGAACTTGAACATCGTGAACCCACGTTCCTTCTCGCCAACCCGACTCTGCCGGAACAGAATCGGACCGGGGCTACTCAGTCGAACCGCCACGGCGATGCCGAGCATGAGCGGGGCGCCGACCACGAGCACGAGTGAGGTGACGACGAGATCGAGGCACCGTTTCTGGACTCGCTGACGACGCGAGAACCGGTGCCGTCGAAGGGAGAAAAGCGCCATGCCGTCGAGCGGCTCGAGAATGACTCTCGCCGCACCGAGGTTGGGGAGTCCGGGCGAAACGCGAACGCTCACATCCGCGGAGAGAGCCGAATCGATGAGTTGGAGCGTGGAGCCGCCGACCGCGCTCCCCGCGATGATCACGGCACCGATCTTGTGCGTCTCGGTGATCTGACTGATGTCCTCCACGGTGCCCAGAACAGGGATCCCGTCCATGACGTCGAGGCCGGACCCGGTCACTTCGACGAAGCCACAGACGCGGTAGCCCATCCACGGGCGTCGCTGCAGCGTCCGAGCCAGTGCTCGCGCCTCGTCGTTCGTGCCGGCGATCAGCGTCACCTGGCTCGTGATCGCGTGGCTGTTCAGGCCATGGGTGAGCCGCCGGATGGCGACCCGCCCGGCGGTGACTGTCAGTAAGCAGGTCACCAGGAGGACCGGAATGAAAGAGCGGCGAGGCTCGCTTTGAGCCGCAAAGGTCACCAGCACCACGAGGAGCACTGACATGACGACCGCGTTGAAGAGGCGTCGAAGCTCGGCGGCAACGTGTGTCGGCCGGCGCAGGTCATACAGGCCGTAGATTGCAAAGACCACGGGCCAGATCGCGACGGTCGCGAAGACGATCGGACGGAAGATCTGAGTCGTCGCGGTCGCGTTTGTGTCGAGAACGGTCTTCGCGAGGTCGTACCCGGCGATGACCGCTATCACATCAACCGCGAAGGTGGCGATGGCGAGAACCACCGGCCAGTTGCTCTGTCGCGCGCTGCGTTCTGCGGGAGCCGATGAGGCGGCACCCAGCCGCCTGCTCTGCGCCTCCCCGACCAATTCGATGTCCGCCGGCGGAGCCCAACTCGTATCCGGCGACAGCGTTGAACCTAGGTGTGCATCCTCCGCAAGTTCCACGACCCGTTTCCCCCTTGTCGATACGAAGCGCTGCCGCCAACGGCGACTCGGGTGCCCGCCAGCGCCCCCGGACCCGTTCCTTCGGCTGAGTGTACGGCTGCGAGCCGCGAAAATCAAATGACGCTATCCGGTCGCTTGACGTGATTCTGCCAGCGGCCGTTGCACCCTAAGGGCTCGGGTCAAGCGGTGCATCCCATAGACTCCCGCAAGCCGCGGATGAACTCCAAACCTTTTGACAAAACACGGCCCACTACGTCATGATGCGTTCGGAAAGATCCAATCTCGGAAGGGCGACGCATAGCCGTCGGGGACCCTCCGCCGGGATAACACGTGGGGGTGGCTGGGACATGGAACGACCTGTGGCGAGATTCTCGTCGCTGAGCGCGACCGCTATCGCTGTCGGGTTCCTGCTGGCCGGCTGTTCGGCTGTCGCCGGCAATGCCGTGGTCGGGATCCCGGCGAGCGCGCCTCCCGCCTACACCCAGGCCGGCAACACCATCGACAGCGCTATCGACCAAGCGGTCCAGACTGAGCTGGCTGCGGCTAACGCCGTCCAGAGCGACGGTGCACCCGCCGGCGTCCAAGTCGAGATCAATGCGCTGACCAGCGTCACCGCCCTGATTCGCTCCGAGGCTTTCACCAGCCTCCAGACGACCGGGGCAAAGGAGATCGCCAAGCGCCAGGGCTATGTCAACGCGCTGATCGCCGATGTCCGGGCCGACACGTTCCTGAACAGCGTCACGCTTTCCGGCAGCAGCCTTTCGGCGACGCTCCTGTCCATGCTCTACGGCGTCAACGCCCAGCTCGCTGGGCTCGGCTCGAGCATCGCGAACGATTCGCTTCCCGACGTGCTCCGGAGCGATGTCACCAGCATCGGTCCGTCGACTCGCGTTGCCGGCCTGATCCTGCCCATGACGCACCTGGCCATCGCCGGTGGCGGGGAGCTGCGTGAGCTCAACGACCTCGCAGCTCGGTATCAGCAGCTCCAGTCCGCCGTCGCGGGCGTGGCCGGCAGCAACCCGAATCACGGCCTTGAGGTCGCCAGACTCGCCGATCTATCGGCTTCGATCGCCGCCGCAAGGCAGACCGTGGAGTCAGCGGTCGCGGCGGTCATGAGCCTCAGCCCGAGCGGGTTCCCAGCCAACAAGGCGACGGTCACTGCGGTTCGTAACGCGCTTGTCTCCTTGCGCTCGCCCTCGGGCAAGCTCTTCGAGGCCAAGGCCGACGTCGCTGCGATCAATGCCCTGCTGGCGAATTGATTCTTGCCCTTCTTTCGAATTGATGAATAATGTTCATGCATGAGGTTGAGGACGCTCTCGGAGAGGGAGCAGCAAGGAAGAGAGGGGAGGATCATGGATAGGAAGGGAGTCATGTTGAAGCGATTGGGTGGCCTGTGCGGGTTCGCCGGAACGGTGACAATCGGCGCAGCTCTATTGACGTCGCAGGCGGTGATGGCGGCCGGGAACCCCGACTTCGAAGGCATTGTGTCCGCCGCTGCTCCGACGGGGTTCATGAGCAGTCCGGCGTCGTACGACATCTCGGGTGGGCCGGTGACGATCAATTTCGACGTCGCCACGAAGAACCTCACCAGCCAGGCACATACCGTTGCGCTCAACTTTTCTGCTCATCACATCCTCACGTACAACGGAACAAATGTCGCCGACGGTCAGCCGGGGCAACCCGGGATCACCTTCAATGGTCCGACCGGGACCACACAAGCGCTGATTCCCGGTACGCAGCCCTTCAGCGAGACCTGGGCTCCGAACGCCAGCCAGACGATCTCGTTGACCTACGCATTCGACACGTGTGGCTACTTCCAGCTGGATGTCTGGGCCCCGTGGAAGGGTGTGCCCGGCCGCGATCGCGCCACACTCGCATCGGGCTTCATCCGCGTCCTCGGCTGCACTCCGGCTCCGACGCCGACGCCGTCACCGACCGGTGGCGTGGGTGGTGCCACGCCGACCCCAACACCGACTGGTGGCGTAGGTGACGCGACAAGCACCCCCACCCCTGTTGGTGGCGTTCTGGGGATCACCACCTCAACACCCTCGACGGGCGCCGGCGGTGGGTGGCTCGCGTTGGGCGTTGTTCTTCTCATCGCTGGTGCCGGTATGCTTGTGCGTGGCGTCCGCGGTCGCGGCGTCGATGTCTGAAGTCTTGAAGGGGGTCTGAACAGGTCATGGAGATTCGCGACTACCTACGCGCAATCCGGCGCGTTCTATGGTTGGTCATCGCCGTGCCAATCGCCGCGGCACTGCTCACCGGGGGCTTCATGGAGTTGCAGCCCTCGATCTACGAGGCGGACGCGACTGTCGTGGTGCCGGCCATCAGCGGGAACGCCTCGTCCACCAGCGCCGCAACCCAGTACGTCGCCGGTTTCAAGGACGTCCTTGTCTCCCAGCCGGTGTTGACGGCGGTCTCCCAGAAATACCAGATCCCGATCAGTGATCTCGCCGCCGGCCTCAGCGCCAGCACGATCACAGCCGGAAGCAACATCATTCACGTGACCCTGCAGGGCAAGCATGGTCAGAACCTCGTGGCGGCGGTGCGCGAAGCCACGGTGGATGCGATGAACGCGATCGCCCAGCCGCGCCTCGCGGATGCGTTGGCGGCGCAAAAGAACGCCACGACGCTGCTCAACCTGGCGAACACCAACATCACCAACTGGGTCGCGACGAACGGGACCACATCACCACAGAGCGCGTACAACACCGCGCAGTCGCAACTCCTTATCGAACAAGCAATCTACGCACGGGCCAAAGCAGCCGGCGATGTGAGAGCTGAAAACGGCGCTCTCGTACTCATCGGCAACGATGAGAAGCTGGTGACCCAGTACGGCAATGAGGTGGCCCAGTTCCAGGACCTTTCCAACGCGAAGGCTGCCGCGATCAGCGCGAACGATCACGCCACCCAGGAAGTCGTTGACGCCCAGGCGCTCATCGCCACCGACGAGAACCCGGCCACGGTCAGCACCTACAACGTCGGCCGCCTGTCGAAGCTCTCGAACACCATCAAGTTCGTCGGGATCGCGTTCGCTCTCGGCCTTCTGATGATGCTGGGCCTCATTCTCGTCCTCGAGTTGATGCGATCGAACCGAAGCTCGGTCGCCAAGCCCCAGCTCGCGCAGGGAGCCTTCACCTGGGATCCGCAGCTGGTACCGCGTACTGGCGTTGCCGCAACACCAACGACCGTTGCAGAACCCGTATCTACAGCGCATACGGGGGCGGCGGTGGCCGCCGTGGCGCCGGTGGCGCCTCGGGACCCATGGCGCCCGAGCCCCGCAGCGACTCTTGCCCGCCCCGCGGCGGCGGCCGTTGTGCCAACCACGACGCCGTATGGGACTGGCAGCGGCCACGCCAACGGCAACGGGAACGGCAATGGTCACGCTAATGGCAACGGCAACGGCCATGCCAACGGGAACGCGCACGCCAATGGCAACGGGCACGCCAACGGGAACGGCCATGCCGACCGTGCGGCAGTGGTCGATCCTGAGGCCGATCCTCAGCAGGCCGTTCCGAGCCGGTAGCGTGATGCCGCCATATGTTGGCGGCGGCGGGACGCGCTAAACCGATGTCTACGTCAGTCATCTACATCGCCGGGACCGGCCGGAGCGGTAGCACGCTGCTCGCCAGTCTTCTCGGCGAGGTCGAGGGTTGCTTTGCGGCCGGGGAAGTCCGCTACCTGTGGCAGCGCGGTCTCGCCGAGCGCCGTCTCTGCGGCTGTGGCGTGCCCGTGCGCGAGTGCCCGATATGGAAGCGGGTGCTTGCGGAATCGGGCCATCTCGACAACCCCGACCGCATCGAGGGCGTCGTCTCCCTGCTGGCGCGCACCGGCAGGATTCGCAACCTTCCCGCGATCCTGGCCGGCAGCCTGCGACCCGAACTCGACCCGGCGCGATCGCTCTCGGGCGTGCGTGACCGGGCTGCGCTCGGCGATGTCTACGCAGCCATGGCACACGTGACCGGAAGCCAGGTCATCATCGACTCGTCAAAGCTCCCGGCATACGCAAACGTGCTGGCGGCGACCCCTGGCATCGACCTTCGCGTCGTCCACCTGATCAGGGATCCCCGAGGTGCCGCACACTCGTGGTCGAGCCGCAAACCTCTGACCGATGGAGCGTCCCGATCCCATATGGAGCAGATCGGACCGGCCAAGAGCGCGGTCCTCTGGGATCTGTGGAATGTGGCGGGCGGACTGCTCTTCGGCGGCCCGCCCGATCGCTACGTGCGCGTCCGCTACGAGGACTTCATCGGACATCCAGAGGCGTCGCTCCGCCGAATCCTCTCGATGGTGGGAATGGAGGACGCCAGCCTGCCATTGGGCGCCGGCGGCGATGCGGTCACCTCGATCAACCACAGCGTTGCGGGGAATCCGGACCGCCTTCGTCACGGCTCGATACACCTCCGCCCGGACGACCGGTGGCGCACCGCGATGCCGCGGCGCGATCAGCGTCTGGTCGGAGCACTGACCCTGCCCCTGCTCCTGCATTACGGATACACGCTGCGTTCGCAGATCACGCCCACGCCGGCGTCCGAGACGATCTTTGATCGGGCTGCGCTCGGAGAGGGCGCCGCCGCGCGGACCGCACGCCGTGTGCGCAGACACATTCGCTGGATTCGGACCGAGGGCCTTGCCCGCGTGGTCGAGGAGGATCAACTCAACCCCTTGACCCGGGTGCAGGTGGCGTCAGCAAAGTGGCGGTGGCGGAGATCACATCCGCAGATCGCGGGCTCCGCCACCCCGGTCTACCTGGTTGGTCTGCAGCGGTCGGGAACGAACATGCTCGCGCGTGGCCTCGACACCGCGCCCGAGTTCGAGATTCACAACGAGAACGATCGCGCCGCGTTCGACCGCTACATGCTCCGGGACGACGCGGCGATACGACGTATTGTGACGGCGAGCAAGCATCAATTCGTGCTCTTCAAGCCGCTTTGCGATTCTCATCGGGTCACCCACCTTCTGGACTCGATCGCAACCCCAAGTCCGGGTCGCGCGATCTGGGCGTACCGCGACGTCGACGGCCGCGCTCGGTCCGCCGTGTCGAAATTCGGGCGCAACAATCTGCTCGTTCTCGGTGACATCGCCGCAGGCAGGCAGGTCGGAATGTGGCAGGCTCAGGGACTCTCCGACGCCACGCTCGAGCACTTGCGCAGCTTCGACTACGCGACGATGACTCCCGAAACGGCGGCGGCCCTGTTCTGGTGGACGCGCAACGGTCTCTACTTCGAGCTGGGACTCGATCGCCGGGATGACATCCTGCTCACCTCCTACCAGCATGTGCTGGCGTCGCCATCCAGCGCGATGCAGTCCATCTGCCGGTTTCTCGGCTTTCCGTTCCGGCCAGAGCTCGTCGAGCACATCGCACCCCGCGCTCCGAATGGGCAGCGTCAACTCGACATCGAGCCTCGCGTTCGGGCGCTGTGCGATCAGCTTCAGGACCGCCTCGATGACGCACTGCGTCTTCAGGCTGACGGCCGGGCCGCCTAGCCGGTGCGGTGAACGCACAAGCGACCGTGCCCGGCTCGGAACGCCAGTCGAGCCGCAACGTGGTGCGCCAGTCGGGCCTGACTGGAATCGCCGCAGCTGCGGGCGTGGCTGCGGGGCTGGTTCTCGATATCACGATCGCGATCCGCTTCGGGGCCGGCGCCAAGACCGACGCGTTTTTCGTGGCTTCACGAATACCACTCGGGCTCATCGCGGTGGTGATGGTCGCCGCGAACCAGGCACTCGTTCCCGCATTCAGGACATCGGCCACTCGACGTGGAGAGCGTCCAACCGACCATCTCATCTCGATGGTCCTCTGCACCGTGATTGTGGTCGGTGCCGCGCTGGTGCTGGTGTCCTGGCTCGTCGCCGCCCCGCTGGTACATCTCACCGCACCCGGCATCTCGCAGTCCGAAATCACGACGGCTGCCTCAATGGTTCCGGTCGTCTTTGCGATGGTCCCGTTGGTGGGAGTGGCAGAGGTGCTCCGCGCGTACCTGAACGCCCGATACGCCTTTGTCGCACCCGCGCTGATGACCGTGGTGCTCAACGGCCTGGCCGCCGCGTTGATCCTGGTTTTCGTCGGCGGACTGCAGCCCGACATCCACGTGGTCGCCTTCGCGTTCCTGGCCGGGGCCGGCGCGCAAGCCGTCTTCATGGCGCTGATGGCCGCGCGTCAGGGCCTGAGGTTCCGCCCGGCACTTGACGTCCGCGATGAGCATCTGCGCGGCATCGCAAAGCTGTGCGTGCGTCCCCTCGGGGGCGCCGGCCTCAACCCGGTTGCCCGCCTCGGTGAGCAGGTGCTGGTGTCGGTCCTGCCGACCGGTTCGATCACCATCCTCAACTACGGCTATCTGCTGGTCTCAGCCGTTGGAGGCACCGTGTTCTTCCGTTCGGTCAGCGTCGCGCTGATTCCACGACTCACCGACGCGCACAATCGCGGCGATCAGGACGAGGTGCGCCGTTTTACCGGGCTCGGCCTGCGCATCATGCTGGCGATCAGCCTGCCCCTGACGGCGTTCATGGCGGTCCTCGCAAAGCCGGCGGTCCTGGCGGTCTTTCAACGGGGCAACTTCAACAAGGCGAGCGCTGCCCTGCTGGGCACCGTGCTCGCGATCTATTCGATCAGTCTCGTCGGGTCTGCTGTGCAGCGAGCGCTGCTCGCGCCCTTCTTTGCCCGGCTCGACACTCGCATGCCACTGCGCAACACCATCTACGGCGTCGTGGCCAACCTGGTGCTGCTGCCCCTCCTGATGCTCCCGTTTGGATTCGGCACCCGGCAGGCCATCATCGGCGTCGCCCTGGCGTACTCGCTGTCGCAGTTCGTCAACGTCGGGCACGCGTGGTACCGGCTCTCGCGTCTCCACGGCAGCCCAACTCGAGGACTTGTCCCTTTCACGCTCAAGCTCGCCGCCGCGTCAGTGCTCAGCGCTGCGGCCATGATCGCGTCGTCCATCGCGTTCGATCTCGACGGAAAGCTTGACCGGACTCAACTGCTGATCCGCACACCCCTTGCCGGGCTCCTCGGTCTCGCCGTGCTCGCCGCCGCGATGTACATGCTCACCGGCCATGAGATCGCAGGTTGGCGCCGCTCGCTGCGGCGCGCTCGCCCGTGATAACCGCAAACTTGCCATGAGTGACGGCTGCCCGTACACTGAAGGGGCGACCGGCGTCCGAGGGGATCACTTGGGGAAGGCCGGTGCAGCGCAACGGAAGGAGGCTCCGCGCGTGACGCGCGGTGCGAGTTGTCTGGGAA
>JBAPWO010000245.1:0-2997 GCA_049283735.1 Candidatus Dormiibacterota bacterium | reverse complement strand
CCGGCGTGCTCGTCGCCGCGGTCGGCCCCGCGACCGCCGCGGCACTGGACGCGCAGGGTGTGGCCGCCGACCTGGTGGCGAGCGACCACGACGCGGCCGGCCTCGCTGCGGCGATGCTTCGCCGAGGAGTGGCCGGCGCGACGGTGTGGTTCCCGGTGGCCGAGGGGGCGCGCGGCGGATTCGCCGACTCGCTCCGCGCCGGGGGAGCATTCGTAACCGTCCAGCACATCTATCGAAGCGTGATGCCCGCGTCTGCTCCTGGTCGCCTGCGCGCCGCATTCGCCGCGGGTGTCGACGCGATCACCCTGACGAGCGGCAGCACGGCCCGAAACCTCGTCGCGGCCATGGGCGCTGGTGGGCTGCCTGCCGGCGCGGCGATCGCATGCATCGGTGAGCAGACCGCTGCCGAGGCGCGCGCAGCCGGGCTCAGCGTCCAGGCGGTCGCGGAGGTCGCTTCGGTCGAGGGGCTCGTCAACGCGCTGACCGAGTGTCTTACCCCGCAGCGGCTACGCTGAACGGCGACATGGGATTCCCGCTCGAACGACCCCGCCGTCTGCGCCGCACCCCAGCGCTGCGCGGGCTCGCCCGCGAGTCGCGAATGAGTGCCGGGCAGCTGATTCACCCGGCGTTCATCCGGGAAGGCCTCGAATCGCCGCAACCGATCGGATCCATGCCGGGTCAGAGTCACGAGAGCATCGATTCCCTGTGCGCGACCGTGGAGGAGACGATCGGCCTCGGTCTCGGCGGCGTGCTCCTCTTCGGACTTCCGGCGACCAAGGACGCGCAGGGGTCGGGCGCGTTCGCGGAGGAGGGTGTCATCCAGCAATCGCTCCGCGCGCTTCGCGATCGCTTCGGCGACGCCTGCGTCCTCATCGCCGATTGCTGCCTGTGTGAGTACACGGATCATGGGCACTGCGGCTTCCTGCTCGACAACGGCGACGTCGACAACGACGCGACCCTCGAGCTGTACGCGCGGACTGCGGTGAGCCAGGCGGCGGCCGGCGCCGACATCATCGCTCCGAGCGGGATGATGGACGGGCAGGTCGCCGCGATCCGCGAGGCGCTCGACCTGTCGGGATTCACCGAGACCGCGATCCTCGCGTACAGCGCGAAGTTCGCCACCGTGCTCTACGGGCCCTTTCGCGACGCCGCTGAAAGCACGCCCCGATCCGGGGATCGGCGCTCGTACCAGATGGACCCGGCCAACCAGCGCGAGGCGGTGCGCGAAGCAATCCTTGACGTCGAGGAAGGCGCGGACATCGTCATGGTCAAGCCCGCGCTCACATACCTCGATGTGGTCGCGCGGGTTCGCGACGCGACCGACCTGCCGCTGGCCGCGTACTGCGTCAGCGGCGAGTTCGCGATGCTTCACCATGCGGCCGCGGCCGGCGCGTTCGACGAGCGGGCAGCCGTCCTCGAAGCACTTGGCGGCATCCGCCGCGCCGGTGCCGACATGATCATCACGTACCACGCGCGTGCCGCCGCGAGCTGGCTCGCGGAAACCAAGGAGTGAATCGATGAGTGATCCGTCCGGCGGCCGGCGCCGCCTTCCACTCGTGCTCGGATCCGGAGCCGTGGTGGTGGTCGCGATCGTCGCGATCGCGATCGGCGTGAACGGAGCCAGCTCGCCGCTGGCGCCGCTGCCGAGCCCGACACCCACCGCGCCGGTGCCGACCCCGACGCCGAGCCCGACCCCAGCGCCCACAGCGGGCGCGACGATCCCGTTCGCGGACTGCGCGACCGCGACCTTCGGCCCGGTGCTCAACCCCATCAATCCACCCGCGAGCGTGCACACCTACAGTGCTGCGCCCGCGGTGACCATCGATACCACCAAGCTCTATCAGGCGACGATCGCGACCGCCAAGGGCAGCATCGTCCTCTGCCTGCAACCGGATCTCGCCCCGAGTACCGTCAACGTGTTCGTGACCCTGGCGCGAAACCACTACTACGACGGCATCCCGTTCCACCGGGTCGTGGCCGCGTTCGTGATCCAGGGTGGTGATCCTCAGTGCATCGGCCACGTCCCGGCGCTGCCGGCGACGCCGTCCGCGACCTGCGGTGGCGGCGGTCCCGGGTTCCAGTTCAAGGACGAACCCGTGCATCAGCAGTATGTCGAAGGTGCGCTGGCGATGGCGAACAGCGGCGCCGCCAACACCAACGGCTCTCAGTTCTTCATCTGCATCGCCAACGACTCGACGCAGCTCGCGCCGTCGTACAACCTCTTCGGCAAGGTTGAGACGGGAATGAACATCGCCCTGAAGATCGCTCAGGGGGATCTGATGAAGTCGATCACCGTGCGCGAGCAGACCTAGGGCCATGCAGGACGGCAACGCCCGGGCGCTGCGTGAGCGTGCGGAGCGGGTGCTTCCCGGCGGGGTCGACAGTCCGGTCCGGGCCTATCGAGCCGTGCCCGGAGTCCCACCCCACATCGTCCGGGGCGAGGGGGCGCACGTCGTCGACGCCGACGGCAACGACTTCATCGACTATGTGCTCGCGTACGGGCCGCACATCCTCGGCCATCAGCCACCGCGCGTGGTCGCGGCCATCCGCGCCCAGCTGGAGCGAGGAATCGCTTACGGCCATACCGTGGAGCTCGAGGTCGAGCTCGCCGAGAGGATCGTCGACGCGGTGGAGTCGGTCGAGATGATCCGCTTCGTCACCTCGGGCACCGAGGCGGCGATGTCCGCGGTGCGACTCGCTCGCGCCGCGACCGGCAGGGATCGGATCGTGAAGTTCGCCGGCGGGTACCACGGCCACGCCGACGCGCTCCTCGCCGAGGCGGGATCGGGGATCGCGACCCTGGGGATTCCCGGATCACCCGGGGTCCCGGCGGCGGCGGTGGCGAGCACGATCGTGCTGCCGTACAACGATCGCGAGGCGGTGGCCGCGCTCTTCGAGCGCGAGGGCGATCACATTGCCGCGGTGATCGTTGAGCCGGTCGCCGGGAACATGGGATGCGTGCCTCCCGAGCCAGGGTTTCTCGACGGACTTCGTGCC
>JBAPWO010000244.1:0-6855 GCA_049283735.1 Candidatus Dormiibacterota bacterium | reverse complement strand
GTACCAGGCGCTCGAGAAGTACGGTCGCGACCTGACCGAGGCGGCTCGGCGCGGCAAGCTCGATCCGGTGATCGGGCGCGACGACGAGATCCGCCGCGTCATCCAGGTGCTCTCGCGACGGACCAAGAACAACCCGGTGCTCATCGGCGAGCCCGGAGTGGGCAAGACCGCCATCGCCGAGGGGCTCGCGCAGCGGATTGCATCCGGCGATGTCCCCGAGGGCCTCAAGGACAAGCGCGTGATCGCACTCGACCTGGGCGCGATGGTCGCCGGCAGCAAGTACCGGGGAGAGTTCGAGGACCGGCTCAAGGCGGTGCTTCGCGAGGTCACCTCATCGGACGGCGCCGTGATCCTCTTCATCGACGAGCTGCACACGCTGGTCGGCGCCGGCGCCGCCGAAGGCGCGATGGACGCCGGCAACATGCTCAAGCCGGCGCTCGCGCGCGGCGAGCTGCGCTGCATCGGCGCAACCACGCTCGACGAGTACCGCAAGCACATCGAGAAGGACGCGGCGCTCGAGCGGCGTTTTCAGCCCATCGTCGTCGACCAGCCGTCGGTCGAGGACACCATCAGCATCCTGCGTGGCTTGAAAGAGCGATACGAGGTGCATCACGGTGTGCGCATCACCGACGCGGCGATCGTGGCGGCCGCAGTGCTCAGCAATCGCTACATCACCGACCGATTCCTCCCGGACAAAGCCATCGACCTGATCGATGAAGCGGCATCGAAGTTGCGCATCGAGATCGATTCGCTGCCGACCGAGCTCGACGTTGTGGAGCGCGAGATCCGTCAGCTCGAGATCGAGCGCCAGGCACTGCGCAAGGAGTCGGACAAGGCTTCACAGGAACGCCTCGAGCGGCTCGAGCGCGAGCTCGCCGACCTCCAGGAGCGAGGTCGCGGGCTGCGCACCCGCTGGGAGCAGGAGAAAGGCGCGCTGTCCACGATTCGCGAGATCAAGGAGCGGATGGAACAGGTCCGGCACGAAGCCGACCGCGCGGAGCAGACGAGTGACTTCGGTCGCGCCGCCGAACTCCGCTACGGACAGCTCAACGAGCTCCAGCGCGCGCTCGAGCAGGAGCAGTCCCGTCTCGTCGAGATGCAGGGTGATCACCCGCTCCTCAAGGAAGAGGTCGGTGAGGAGGATGTCGCCTCGGTCGTGTCGAGATGGTCCGGCGTCCCGGTCAGCAAGATGCTCGAAGGGGAGATGCAGAAGCTGCTCCGCATCGAGCAGGACCTGCACAGCCGCGTGGTGGGCCAGGATGACGCGATCAGCGCCGTCGCCAACGCCGTGCGTCGCGGACGTGCCGGGCTCGCCGACCCCAACCGGCCGATCGGCTCGTTCATCTTCCTCGGTCCCACCGGGGTGGGGAAGACCGAGCTGGCACGCGCGCTCGCCGAACTGCTCTTCGACGACGAGCACTCGATGATCCGGCTCGACATGAGCGAGTACATGGAGAAGCACACCGTCTCGCGGCTCGTCGGTGCGCCTCCCGGTTATATCGGGTATGAGGAAGGCGGACAGCTCACCGAGGCGGTGCGGCGCAGGCCGTACAGCGTGCTGCTGCTCGACGAGATCGAGAAGGCGCACCCGGACGTGTTCAACGTGCTCTTGCAGCTGCTCGAGGACGGCCGGCTCACCGACGGCCAGGGTCGCACCGTCGACTTCCGCAACTGCGTGGTGATCATGACCAGCAACATCGGCTCGCACCTCATCGCCGACGTTCCGCCCGACGCTGACGCGTCGGTGTGGGAACGCGTCCGTGAAGGCGTCCTCAACGAGCTGCGCGCGAGCTTCCGCCCCGAGTTCCTGAACCGCGTCGACGATGTGATCCTGTTCTCCCGGCTCGACCGCACGCAGCTCCGGCAGATCGTCGAAATCCAGCTGCGCGGCGTTCGCGACCGGCTCGCGGCCCGCAAGCTCACCCTCCACGTCAGCGAGAGCGCCGTCGACGCCATCGCCGCCGAGGGATACGACCCGACCTACGGGGCACGTCCTCTGAAGCGAGTGATCCAGCGCCGCCTGCAGGACCCGATCGCGATGGCGATCCTCGAGGGACGGTTCAACGAAGGCGACACCGTCGACGTTGACACCAAGGATGGCCAGATCACGATCGGTCGCGCGGCGCCGAGCACCTCACCTCCGGTTGCGGAGACCGTCGAGGTCTGACCCCGGGTCAGGCCCGTGACGGCGCCGCCCGCGCGGCGAGCACCGATCCGCACAGGATGAGGGCGAATCCGAGGGCGATGCCGCCGGTCAGCGGCTCGTGCAGCAGCAATACCCCGAGCGTCACCGCGACCGCGGGGTTCACATACGTGATCACGGTCGCGCGTACGGGGCCGATCTCGCCGATGAGAGCGAAGAAGAGCAGGAACGCGAGAGCGGTGCAGACCACGCCGAGCGTGAGCACCGCGGCGATCACCTGCCCTGAGGGCCACGCATGCGGGAGCTGGACGATCGCAGCCGGCGCGTAGGCGACTGCCGCAAGCAGGAGCGAGCTCGCGATCACCCCGAGGGCGGGAAGATCGCTCAGCTTCCTGTTGATGATGTACGGCCCGATGGCGTAGCAGATCGCTACCACCAGGACCTCGGCGATCGCACCGAAGGTGGACGAGGAGACATCGAAACCGACGAGCACGCCGACCCCGACGAGCCCGACACCGAGACCGAGGATCCGGCGCCACCCGTGGCGCTCCCCGCTCCGCGTCAACAGCCCGATCACGACCCCGATGAGCGGCACCGTCGAGACCAGCAGTCCCGAGAGCGAGCTCGAGATGCGCAACTCCGCATCGGACAGGAGCACCCACGGAACCCCCATCTCGATGATGGTGTAGGCGACGATCCATCCCCACCGGCCGAGAATCGGACGGACCTTGACACGGGTGAGCGCGATCGGGACGAGCAGCAGCGCCCCCAGCGCGAACCGGACGAACACCAGGTCGATCGGCCCGAGGCCCTCGAGCGAGACCTTGATGAGCAGGTACGGGATACCCCAGATCACGCACATCGCCACGAAGAGCACCAGGCCGCGTCTGCTCACCGCGAGATCTTCTACGCTGTGCGGCTCCGCATGACACCGCCGAACCCGACTCGCGCCCCGAGCCCGCTGCTGCTCACGATCTCATCGCTCTTCGTCGCGACGCTCGTGGCATCGAACATCCTCGCGGTCAAGATCGCGGCGGTCGGGCCGTTCTCGGTGCCCGCGGCCATCGTGATCTTCCCGCTCGCGTATCTCTTCGGGGACGTGCTCACCGAGGTGTGGGGATACCGCGTCGCGCGCACGGTGATTTGGACCGGCTTCTTCGCGAACATCATCGTGGTGCTGTTCATCGCCGCCGCAATCGCCATTCCCGCTGATCCGCACTACAGCGACCAGGCGGCGTACGCACGCGTGCTCGGTGAGAGCCCGCGCCTCGTGCTCGCCTCGCTGAGCGCATATCTGCTCGGGGAGTTTCTCAACGCGTTCGTCATGGCGCGATTGAAGGTCGCGACCCGCGGCCGCTTCCTCTGGACGCGAACCATCGGATCGACGCTCGTCGGTCAGGGAGTAGACAGCGCGGTGTTCATCTCGCTGGCGTTCGCCGGCATCCAGCCCTGGTCGGTGCTGATCATCATCATTCGGGATGTGTGGATCGTGAAGGTGCTGTATGAAGTCATCGCAACGCCGATCACCTACGCGCTGGTCACCGCCCTCAAGCGCATCGAGGGGGTGGACACCTTTGACCGGGATACCAAGTTCGCGCCGATCCCGCTCGCGGCACTGCGCGCACGCCTGCGCGGGGCCGAGCAATGAGCGAGGAGCTGTACGGAACGCGCGCGATCCGCGAGGCGAGACTCGAGGCGTTCGACAACCGCACCCCGGAGCGCGACTACACCATCCAGTTCACGATCCCCGAGTTCACGTGCCTCTGCCCGATCTCCGGATTTCCGGACTTCGCGACCCTGCACATCCGGTATGTGCCCGGTCCGCGCTGCGTGGAATTGAAATCCCTGAAGCTCTACATCAACGCGTACCGCGATCAGCATGTCTACCACGAGGACGTCGTGAACATTGTCCTCACCGACTTGGTCACGCTCCTCGAACCTCGGTACTGCGAAGTCGTGGGCGACTTCAACGTTCGCGGAAACATCAAAACAGTCGTCCGCGCGCTGCGTCGCGCGACAACGTGGCACGGCGACGTTGACGCGTGGTGGACGACGGCGCCTCCGCCTGCTTAGCCACGTGCGCCGCCCGCGGTGGGCAGAGGCAGCGGCGCCGCCGGCCCCTCGCTCAGCGTTCGCTCGCTGCGAGATTCGCGGTGAGCCGGCGTCACCACCACCTCTGCCCGTAGTGGGCACCGCCTCCAGCCTCTGCGTCCCACGAAGTCGCCAGCCGCCAGAGAACGAGGGGCCGCTCCGCGGCGCGCATATGTCGGCTGCAGTACACCGTTTTCCGAGGATCCGGGGCATACTGCACGCCAGGTCACGGCATCGCGCCGCTTCACAGCATGCGTTCTCTCCACATCCCAGCACCAACTTCGATGACCACACACGCACTTCCCGACGGCTGGTCGCTCCTGGCGACGCGCCCGCGTGAGGAGTTGCATCAGGCCCTCCTGACGAGCACGGGTGAACGGTCGTTCGGTGATGTCCCGGTCGACTGGTGGGACGGGTCCGCGGAAGTCTGGCGCCCGACGTCGATCGTCCGCCTCCTCGGTGGCGTCTGGGACGTTGGTCGCGATGTCGAACTGCTCGTTCCCGATGGCGGCGGTACGGCGCTCACCAGGGTGAGCATTGCCCAGGTACGGCTCTCCCGGCTGCTCACCGCCGGTGTCTCTCGATACTGGGTGGCCAGGTATCAGAAGCTGCTCGTATTCCGGCTCGTTGAGCAGGCCGCGGTGATCGGCGGCGAGCCCGACCCGTTACGGCGTCTCGCCGCGCGCATCCGCCACCAGGAGGCACTCGGCTACGACGTCTGGGCGACCGCGTACCTCACCGGAGCGCGGGATGGCGTTGAGTACGCGCCGGAGGTCCCCCCTGCGACTGCCGACAACGGCTGGGAGGCGGCGGATGCCGGCGATCCGGCGGCGATCATCCACGCCGCGGTGCGGGCGCTGGCGGCGGACCTCCTGAGACTGGACGCGGCGCTCGAAGAGGCGGGCGCCAGCGCCCCCGAACGCGCGGCGCACCCCCTCCTCGCGGCGATAACCTCGCTCCTGCTGCGGTCCCCGGCCACGCCGATGGTCAGCCCAGCGGGATCCGACTCTCACCTGGCCTGAGCAGCACCCGTACCGCCGCGTCTTCGCGGCACCGCTCGCGGACCCGGAGCCAGAGGCGATCGCCGTCGACCTCGAATCCGTCACTCGACGCCGCAAGCAGGGCGACCACCTGCGGGTCGATCGCGCCGACGCCGTCGAAGTCGGGAATCGCGCCGCCGATTCCAAACGCCGGACCCAACTCGAGCATCCGTCGCGTCCAGGCGGCGAGCGGGAGCCGCGGCATCGGTTCACCGAGCAAGGTCGCGAGCAGCAACGCCAGACCGCCGATGGTCGACCGAGCGGGCTCGTCGATGTGCTCGGAGAGCGCCCGCTCGTGGGTCAGGCCGGTGACCACCTCGCGCGCCCGAACCGCGGAGTCGTCCGGCGGCACGGCCACCCAGAGTGAGCCGAGGCCGGCGCGCGCGCTGAAGCCGGCATCGGCCACGATCCGTCCCGGCATCGAGCAGGCAGCTGCCTGGATGGGCGCGAGCTTCGACCCCGGTCCGGTCGCGCTGCCCGGTGCCAGCCCGGTCTCCTCATCCCAGGATCGCGTGGCCCGGCACACCCGACCCTCTCGCACTGCCGCCAGCGGCAGCGCCAGGCGGCGAACGCCGAGCTCGAGGGTCGCGGCCAGGACCCCGTCACCGGTGGCGCGGGGCGGGTAGACCGTGCCCCCGATCGCGTCGGCCGCGATCCGCGCGAAGCCGAGGCCCCACCGCTCTCGGTCGGCCCTGCGGCGCGCCGTCGCGATCCGAGGCGCCGGCCCGGCGTGATCCCAGACGACACGAAAAGTGGTGCGGTCGACCTCGAGCCGGACCGCGGTCGCCCCGTCATGACGCTCCGCGTTGACCGCGAACTGGACGAGCACCAACGCGGCGACCTCGGGACCGAGCACCGGGCGGACGGGTCCGGTGCTCGGATCGACGCGAAGGCCGGTGCGAGCGGTGATCCCCGCTCGGGCCAGTTCGATGACGTCAGCGGTGGTCCCCCACCCGCCGGGCTCACGACCCGCGACCAGTCGCAGGGACCCTCCGAGCATGCGCACGCGCTGTGCCTGGACGCCGCTGAGCGCGAGGGCCGCAGTGTCGATCGAGTCGAGCAGGCGGTTCAGCAGCTCGTCGCACTGTGCGGACGCGGGCTGGGTTCGAACCACCAGGCGCACGCTGCGCACCGGGTACGAGACCGCGCCCGGCCCCGGTCCATCCCACTCCGGGGTGCGCGCGATCACCGCTCCGGCGGCGTCGACCAGGGCCGCGGCCAGCGGCAGCTCGGCGATCTCGGCCAGGCTGAGATTCACGCTTCTATTTCGGGAGCGGCTCCCTCGGTCGTGGTCACGTTGAGGCGGTATTTGCGGTTGCCGTGACTCACGAGCCGGACCGCCGATGCGTGGCTCTGCAGCCACTCACCGAAGCGACGCACCGCCTTGGTCGCGGTGTCGGAATGGAAGGTCACGATGTCGGGGTGGTGCACCACCAGCCGGATCGCTTCGCGGTGGTGGTGTTGATCGAGGGTCGGGAGATGCACGACCACGGTCCCGTCGTGAATGCGGAGGTCGCCGACGGTGCGGTCGAGCATCCTGTCGATGCGCTCGAGCAGTGACGCGTCGCCGTCACGCTTGTC
>JBAPWO010000243.1:0-22876 GCA_049283735.1 Candidatus Dormiibacterota bacterium | reverse complement strand
GTTGAGGATCACGTCGCGTTGCGAGAGGCACTGATACCCGTGCGCCACCAACGGCGGGATGGCGACCATCCGCGGCGCGTTCTCACCGAGCATCACCGACTGGACCCTTCCGGCAGTCGGCGAATCGTGGCGCAGGTCGACGAGCACGACCCGCGCATCGCCCTGGACGATATCCCAGTAGTCCCACTGGCGCTTGTGCCAGTGGAAGGCCTTGATCAGCTCGGGCGGGTTACCGCCGCGAGCGTAGGCAAGGCTCCTCGACATCTGGGCGAACTGCTGGTCCGGAAGGAACGGCCGTCCATCGTCATCGAGATCGCCCCGTTTCAACTGCTCGATGAAGTAGCCACGCTGGTCGGTCCATTTTCTGAATGTCTTGAGCATGACGCCCTCGATCCGGCCGAGCCGCTCGGCCGGAGGGCGCGACGCCATGGTGTTCAGCACCCCTTCCATCTCGGGGAGCAATGCCATCCATGCCACAGCTACTGGAACCAGCCCTCCAAGTCGAGGATCGCGTTGGCGCTACCGGCACCGTTGTACAGGTATACGTCGCCGTCGTGCGCGTCAGAGGGAAGTGTGTCGACTTTGACGACCGCCAGGTTGGGCACGACCGCGCCGGCCCCAAGGTTGAGGTCGGAGACCCCCGGCGGGCTGGACAGGTTCGCCGGGTAGAGGGCCAGGTATGTCGCCGCCGTTGGGGCGACTCCGGTCAGGTTGGCGATCATCGCCACCACCGTGGTGGCGCCGCCGAACGTGGGCACGCCGGCATGCCCGGAGACGGTGATGAGGCGCTGGAGCGTGGTGCCCGCTGCGATGGCACCCGGGCTGCAGGACGTCGAGGCAAAGCGCGTGTCGCAGATCCGGATCGGTGATAGTGCCTGGTACTGGTATCCGGTGGGGCTCGCAGTCGCGGTCCCGCTCCCGTACCAGCCGTTGGCATCGACAATCACATTGATCGAACCGACCGCGTTGAACACGCACAGCGCCACATCCGGCCCACCGCTGGTCGTCGGACCGAGCTGGACCATCACCCGGTTTGCCGCCACGGCACCGGGAAGGAGGTTGATCGTCGATGTCCCAGTCGGGTGGCAGGCACCGCTCGAGTCGGTCGGGAAGAGGCTGAGGTAGGTCGAGCCGCTCCCCGCCACGCCGGTGAGGTTCACCACCGCAGCCCCGGCGGTCCCATCACTGGGGATCCCGCCCGTCGTGGCGACCCTGACCACGATCGATCGTCCAGGACCAACGGCGACGTGGCCCTCACAGGATTTCCGCGTGTCGCAGACCCGGACCGGCGTGATCGGGTGGAAGAGTCCCTGGAAGACGCTCGGCAGCTGAGGCGTGAAGTATCCCTCGACATCGGCCAGGACATTCACGCTGCCCAGCGCGTTGTAGATGTTCACAGCGCCCCCGGTGCCGAGGGTCACCGTGACCAGGTTGGAGATGACCTTGCCCGGTGGGAAGTTCAGGTTGGAGACGACCGGCCGCAAGCTGGTGCCGGACGGATACACGGTGAGCAGGCTGCTCGCCGTACCCGCGACCTCGGTCACGTTCAGCACCACCGCGGTGGCGTTGCTGGGGATCGGGTCTGTCACCGACAGCCCGGTCACGCCGACCAGGTGCAGTGTCTCAGTGACACCCGGCCCGAAGGTCGGGTTGTTTGAGCACTGGACGCAGGTTCCGGTACGCGTGTCGAGGATGCGGAACGGCGGGACGGTCGTGTAGTTGGAGAGCCCGAGATAGGTGTACAGCGAGGCGGCGTCCTCGACGCTCGACCCGGCGGGGTCGGTTGCCTGGACCTGAGCGGTCGTCGTCGCTGTCCCACCACTCGGCGGAGTCACGAACGTGAACGACGTGGGAGTCAGATTGTGGATGGTGATCGGCGACGCATTGAAGGTGACCGTCGTGTCCACACCGAAGTCGGTTCCGTCAACGGTCACCGTCTGACCACCGACGACCGGTCCGTACGCGGCGTTCAGCGACGTGATCACCGGTTGCGCTAGCGTGACCAGTTCGACGTCACTGCCCCAGCACGCGTTCTGAGTTGAGCAAAAGCCGGACGTGGTGGTAGCGCCGTCTTCCGCCTCGGCGACGACCCATACGTGTTGCGGGTTGGACGGATCCAGTGCAGCACCGTTGTAGTCGCCCCACCGGCAGGCAGTCGGCGTGCCGACCGGTTGGCACACGCCTGAGGAGTTGGGGTCGTAGAAGGTAGAGCTCGTATGCAACGTCTGGAAGGTGCTGAGGGTCGATCCACCCGAAGCGATCGTGGCATCCATGATCGCCGGGAAGCTCGAGCTCGACGACTCGTTGAACACCGTGACCACGTTTCCAGAGGAATCCATGCTCAACGCCGGGTAGTACAGGTAACTGCCGTTCACGCCGACGTTGTTGATCTGGGTGACCGTGGGACCGACAGTGCCGCCACTGTCCGCGGTCACTCCGACGTAGTCCAGGCATGATCGCTGCGTGGAATCGCCGGTTGGCATGCACTCGGTGCCACCCGCCGTCCAGATCATTCCGTTCCCCCACACCGCATTGAGAAAACGATCGTCATCGGTATTGAGGGTGTGGGACGTCCCACTCTGCTGAGCGGAAGGGAGGCCGAAATTCAGCGCGGGGTCCACCAGCGTGGGCGTCATGGCAGGAAATGCGGGAGTCACGACGACGTTGTTGGCTTCAGGGTTTCCCGTGAAGGCGTCCACCTCGATCTGAGGGGTAGTACACACCGTTGGGGCGCAGTCGGATTCGTTGGTGACCACATACTGCGCGTTCGTCGATCCGAGGGACTGCACGGGCTGCGGTGCGAATTCGTTGCCGTGGAAGATTACGTCTGACCTCAATCCGGTATTCAGCTCCAGATCGCTCTTCTGCAGGATGTCGATCTCGCTTTGAAGGAAATTGCCGGAGCAGTCGTAGTCATCGAATGAAACGGCGAGCGTGTCGTTCGAGACTCCGAGGCCAGGCTGATCACCAAGCAGGGCTGAGGACGACTGGAACGGCAGCGCGTAGACGCGCCAGCTGCTGAAGGGAAGCGGATTCGACGATGCCGATACCGCGATCAGAACAGGTGAGGCAAAGTTGGTGCAGTCAAAGGGGACGGGATCCTCGGTGATGGTGAGCCACCACCGCTGCGAGCGGGCGTCGTAGATGATTCGTGGATCGCTGGAGGAGTGAGTACTATCAACGCTCAGGAATGTGTTGAGGTCGGCGGTACCCCCAGGGATCAGCGCCCCGGCGCGGTTGTACACATAAATCGAAGAGTTCACCGTCTCGACGATGTCGCTCGGCCCCACCGCAACGTCCGGATCCGGAGGCGCAACAAGCTGGTCTTTGGCTCCGTGAAAGAGGACGTCGTTGACTTGCGATGCCCCGCTGAACCCGCTGAGCTTGTCACTTGATCCTGCGACCAGCGGGGCGGTGCGTGCGGTCGACCCGCCGGCGCCGATAGCACCGGCCTTACCCATGGAGTGCAGGGTCACGGACGCGGTCGTGGCGCGCTTGAGCGTGTGGGACCTGGACGCGGCGCGCGCCTGAGGCGTCTCCGCAAGGAAGGGCTTGGCGTGTGAAGACACGCTTGAGGGCGCGTTTGACGGGGCTGGACTCGCGGCAACGCCGGTTGATCCGATCACCGGGAGCGCCGCAACGATGCTCGCGCAGAAAATCCAGCCAGCCAGCCGACGTCCAACCTTCACGTGCAGCGCCTCCATCCCAGGGGTCTCTGTCCCCTTCGCCGCGTGAGTGTACGCCGGATGCACCGATATGACTGACCAAACGCCGAACTTCTCAGTCAGTCGAGACGGAGGCTCAGCGGGGCCGGCCAGAGCACGTTCTTGTTGAGATATGGGTCGTCGATCTCGCCGACGCCACCCCATCGCTCCGCGAACGTCCGTGGATCCTGACCGCTCGTGTCCGCGCCGGCTCGGGCCGCCTCACCCCAGGTCATCTCGGCCAGCGGCGTGCAGAGGACGCGGTGCCCGAGAGCAGGCAGGCGGAGACAAAAGTCGACATCCCAGAGCGCGCGAAAGAAACGCTCGTCAAGACCACCCGCCTGGTCGAACACGTCGCGTCTGGTCATCAAGCACGCGCCCGAAACCGCGCTCATCTCCTTGACTACGTGCAGGTGCTGATCGACGCTGCTCGCGAGCTCGAGGCGACCACACACCATGCCCTCGTGGGCAACCGTGCCGTCCGGGTAGCGCAAGCGGAGGCCGACGGCGCCGATGCCCGTGCGCTGGCTCAACTCGAGCATGGTCTCGAGCCACTCGCCGGTGATCACGCGCGTCGACGCGTCGACCAGCACGACGTGCTCGCCGCTCATCGACCGCACCGCGTTGTTGATCGCCGCCGGTGTGTTGCCGCCCGCGGCCACGGGCTTCAATCGGCGGTGTGCATACGTGGAGCGTTGCTCGATGCTCGCGACACAGGCGGCGGCATCTTCGCCATCGGTCCGCGCGACGACGATCACGTCCACCGACGGCGTGCCGGTGATCGCATAGCGCGGGATGTAGAGGCCGGGACTTGGCCCGAGATCCACGTGTCCCTCGAGCCCTCGTCGCTGAAGCGCGTCGGCGACGGCGCGGCGTCCCGCATCCTGGGCGAGCGGCTTGAAACCTGCCGAGACCGCCGTCGAACCCGGGACCATCCGCCACGCGTAGAGCACGTCCGGAACGTGCCCGATGTGCCCTGCCGCCTCAGTGGCGCGAAGCATGAGGTCGTGATCCTGGCTGCCGTCAAAGCCTTCGCGGAAGCCGCCGACCGCCTTGGCGGTGGTCCGGCGCACGATCGTGAAGTGATTGATGTAGTTCTCGGCGAGCAGACGGTCCGGTGAGAAATCAGGCTTGAAGGTCGGCGCGCCGAAGCTCCCGTCGGGAAGCAACTTGTCCTCGTCGGAGTACACCAGGTCGGCGTCGGGATGTTCGCGCACGTAGGCCGCCATCGAGTACAGCGCATGCGGCCGCAACACATCGTCGTTGTCGATGAATGCCACGAATTCGCCGGATGCCAGATCCATCGCCGAATTCGACGCGGCCGCGATACCACCCTGCTGATCGCGATACACGATCCGAACGCGAGGATCCGCCGCCGCGGAGTCGAGCACGGGGCGCACGTGAGGCTCTGTCGACGCATCGTCGGCGATGCAGAGTTCGAGGTGCGGATAGACCTGATCGAGCACCGATTCGATCGCCGCTTCCAGCCAGCCGCGCTCGGGGTTGTGCACCGGCATGATCAGGCTGATGACCGGCGCGTCGGCGTCGGCTTCGGAAACGCGGCGCATGGTCGCGAGTTCCGCGGCGTTCGGGGTATGCATCGCCAGCCAACGACGGTACTGGCGGCGACGGGCGGCGGCCGTGTCGGCCACGCCGATCGCCCTGCGAAGGTCGCGGTCGCGGCGGATCAGCCCGGCCAGTGCCGACGGACCGCGGTCGACGAGTGTCAGCGTCCTCGACGCCGCCTTGTGCAGAGTCTGCTGGCGGCGTGACTCCGGGGGCACCACTCGGCGAACTTTTCGGACGACGGCCACCGCAATCCGGGCGGATGCGCTGCCGGTGGCATCGGCGAGCTCGGCCCGTAACACCTGGAGCTGCGCCTCCAGCTCGGTGATGTGGCGCCGCGCCGCCCGCAGCTCGTCGCCGAGCCTGTCGATCTCATCGCGCGGCGCCGTCATCGGGCGGAACGCGGCGATCTTGCCGCAGCCATCTCGAGATGCATCGACAGCAGATGGTAGGCGGGGTGCGCGCGCCGCGCCGCCGCCCGAGGTGCTCGAACTCGAGCGGGACGGCTACGATCCCATCGTGAGCGATGCCCACAGCCATCAATCCGTCCCAGCTGGGATCCCGCGCCGCGTCCTCTCCAGGGCCAGGGAGTCAGCCGCCGCCCTCACTCAGCCATCGGCCGACGCGATGGCGGGTTGGTACCTGCGCAGATTGGGACGGCGACTGCAGGCGACCCAGCAGGACGTGCCTCGCGAGGTCGTCGCCGCCCTGCGGCCGGTGTTGCAGGCGGGAGTGATGCACCATGACGGGGCTGGGGGATCAGCCCTCGAGGCGTTGGTAGCCGAAAGCTTCGAGCGGCTCTCCCCGCGGGAATCGGAAGGGCAACCCAATCCCGCCGTCCGCGATGCAATCGTCGATCAGTTTCACCGGCTGTTCTACAACGACCCCGGAACCTGGCTCGAGACACGCTGGTTGGGCGTTCCGGCGTGGAAGTGTCCGCTCGACCTGTGGATCTACCAGGAGATCCTCCAGGAATTGCGCCCGCATTTGATCGTCGAATGCGGCACGGCGCACGGCGGCAGTGCGTACTTCCTCGCGTCGATCTGCGATCTTCTCGGGAGTGGCGAGATCGTCACCATCGACATCGACGCGAAGCCCGGCCGACCGGTGCATCCACGCATCACCTACTTCGAGGGCTCGTCGATCGACCCGGATGTGGTCGCGCAGGTGCGCGCCAGGCTCCCGGTCGACGGGAATGTCCTCGTGATCCTGGACTCGGATCATCGCGCGGCGCACGTCGAGCGCGAGCTGTCGCTGTATGCCGGCATGGTCAGCGTTGGTTCGTATCTCATCGTCGAGGACACCAACATCAACAATCACCCGGTGGGACCTGACTTCGGTCCCGGGCCCATGGAGGCGGCGTCAGCCTTCCTCAACAGCAACGATCAATTCGTCGTTGATGAAGGGAGGCAGAAGTATCATCTGACCTTCAACCCACGAGGATTTCTGCAACGAGTGTCTCCCCAGTGACGGTCGCCGCCCACGACAGCAGCATCCTCGAGGGTATTCCGCGTCCTCGAAGCTCCTTTCAGCGGAATGTCAACCTCGTCCGGGAGCTGTCGATCACCGGGTTCAAGCTCAAATACACGGGGTCCGCGCTGGGCTACGTGTGGTCGCTCGTCAAGCCGATGATGCTGTTCGGGATCATGTACCTCGTCTTCAGCCAGCTTCTGAGGGTGGGCCAGAGCGACCCCGACTTCCCGGTGCAGCTGCTCATCGCGATCGTGGCGTGGACCTTCTTCACTGAGGCGACGTCGACGGCGATGAATGCCGTGGCGGGTAACGGCGACTTGATCCGCAAGGCCTACTTCCCGCGCTGGATCCTCGTCGTCGCTGCAAACACCAGCGCACTGCTGACGTTTGCGATCAACACGACGCTGGTGGTGGTGGTCACGCTCGCTCTCGGTCACCTCGATCTCACACTGAGGAGCCTGCTGGCGCCGCTGTACTACCTCGAGCTCATCGTCCTTGTTCTCGGCCTCTCCCTGTTGCTGTCGGCACTCTTCGTCTTTTTCAGAGACCTCGGACACATCTGGGAGATCCTGTCGCTCGTCCTGTTCTACGGATCGGCGGTTGTGTTCCCGATCACGCTCATCAAGTCCAAACGGCTGCTGGACCTCGCCGGCTTGAATCCGGTCGCGCAGATCATTCAGGACCTTCGGTACGCGTTGGTTCAGCCGAGCGCGTACAACCAGTCGATGGGATCCCTCATAGGGCCACTCATCATCATCCCTATCGCTCTGAGCCTCGCCGCCCTGGTGGTCGGCTTCCTGGTCTTCAACAGGCTCACACCTCGATTCGCGGAGTCGTTGTGAACCCGGTCGTCGAGGTCTCCCACCTCCGGAAGCGCTTCCGCCTCCCCCTCGACAAGAGCTCCACCCTGAAATATCGTGTCACGCACTGGAGCAGCTCGTCGCGATATCGGGACCTGATCGCACTTCGGGATATCTCGTTTGACATCGCTCCGGGTCAGTTCCTCGGGATTGCGGGCCCCAACGGATGTGGCAAGAGCACGCTGCTGAAAATCCTCTGCCGGATCTACAAAGCTGACTCCGGGTACGCGCGTGTCAACGGCGAGTTCTCCGCGTTCCTCGAGCTCGGCGTCGGTTTCAACCCCGAGCTCACCGCGCGCGAGAACGTCTTCCTGGGCGGTGCGATGCTCGGCCTCACCCGCGCGCAACTGCGAGACAAGGTGGACGAGGTGTTCGCATTCGCCGAGCTGGAGGACTTCGCCGAGCAGAAGCTCAAGAACTTCTCCTCAGGCATGCAGGTGCGCCTCGCGTTCAGCGTGGCCATCCTCGCGCAGACCGACCTGCTGGTCATGGACGAGGTGCTCGCGGTCGGCGACGCGAGCTTCCAGGAGAAGTGCTTCGACACCTTCAGCCGGTACAAGCGGGAAGGCAAGACCATCGTGCTGGTGAGCCACGATCTCGTTTCCCTGGATGAGTACTGCGACCGGGTGATCCTGCTCAATCACGGGGAGATCATCGCCGACGGCCCAGCCGTCGAGGTCACGTCCGCCTACCACCGGATGGTCGCCGACCATGCGCTCGCCGCCGAGCGAGATACCGAAGGGGAACTCACGCGCGGTGATCCGAGTCAGTGGGGCTCACGGGCGGTCGAGTTCGTCTCGGTGAGCCTCATTGATGGCGACGGACAGAACGCCAGTCGCTTCGATACCGGCGCCCCGATGACTCTCGACATGCAGCTGCTCGTCCATCGCGACGTCGGTGACGTCGTGTGCGGGATGGCGATCCGCCGCGCGGACGGACTGCTCCTCGCCGGCACCAATACCTTCCTGGATCACGTCACGGTGTCAAGTCACTCGCCCGGACAGACCATCTCCGTCCGCTACGTCATCGACTCGCTGCCGCTGCTGGCGGGTGGGTACATCGTCGAGGTAGCGCTGGAGGACGCCACCGGGACGCGTTCCTACGACCATGCCGCTCCGGCGGCGAGCTTTCACATCAACAACATGGGCGGCCACGTCGGCGTGCTCGAGATGCACGGCAGCTGGCAGGTGGAGCAGGGCGTGCCCACGAGTGCCGTTCGCCAGACGGCCGGGTAAGCACGCTCTGCTTCAGATCGGCGCGCCGGTGACGAAGAAGAGCAGGTGCGCGGGGACGACCCCCATGACGACGCTGATGATCAGCACGTAGAGCATCGCGGTCGCCGGTTGGTTGGCGCGGATCCGCGCGAAGTGCCGCGTCAGCAGCGCCACGCCGGTGGTGAACACGATCCCGGACCCGACCACGAGCAGCCAGAAGGGCACGGCGTCGCCCGACCAGAGCAGCTCGCCCCGGACCGTCGAACCCGCGGTGAGGATCACCAGCACGATCACCGCAGCCTGGAGGGCCACGGCGGCGAAGACGATGTCGATGGCGCGGCGCAGAGGACGGAATGACAGATTGGGGGCGACCAGGTACCAGTGGCCGAGGAGCATCCCGGCAAGCGCGCTGCCCGAGACCAGCGCCGCAGGGACGAACGCGACGACGGCGGTGCCGACCCCGCCGAGCGAGGGGCCGAAGGCAGCCGCGGCCTTGGCGATCGCCATCGCGCCGAAACCGATGGTGATCGCGCCCACCACCCTGCGCGCGACGTCGGTCATCACCGAGCAGAAAAAAGCGTAGGCCAGCAGGACGATCGTGAACGCGATCGACCAGTGAAACAGCGATGCCTGCGCGCCCGGCGGCAGTGCTGCTCCGAGCAGGGCGGTGCCGGAAGGGAGCAGCGCCTCGATGAGCACGTCGAGGGCCATGACCCCGGCGCAGATGAGCGAGGTGGTGCCGACGAATCCGCGCCCAACCTTGCCGACCACATCCACCGCGTAAGCCGCGGCGGTCGTGCCCGCCGCCACCTCGAGCAGCACCACCACCGTGGCGATCGGAGCGAGCGCCGGCAACGAGGTGGGATCGGGCACCGAACGATCCTACGGTTGTGGTGGCGCTGGGCCGAGGGGGAACCCGGTCAGGACGCCGGCTTGTGCCTGGTGAGCCGATCGACCGTCCGCATCGCGTTGCGCAGCCAGCGCTGCCGTGCGGTTCCAGGCGGGGCGGCCTTGGCGACCGCGCCGTTCATCTGCATGGCCAGCCGAACCGACCGGCGCTCGCTCCAGGCCGTCGTGTGCTCGAGTGCGTCCACGCGTGCCTGCAACGCCGCGAGCTCGCGCATCTGGTCGACGACCAGCGCATTGCGCTCCTGCAGCTCGTGGAGCATTCGTGAGTAGGCGCGATCGTAGTCGGCGACAACGCGATGGATCGGGGCCGTGGATCGCCGGTAGCGCGCCGCCCAGGGCGCGATGTAGCTGCCGTCGTAGTCGACGTCGCGGATGAAGCCCTGACGCGCGAAGCGCTCGGTCCAGTACTCCTGTGGATGGATGTTGGTATGGGTGGGATCGCGGTAGTGCATCGGGGTCGAGGTGAGGATCACCTCGTCCGTGAAGGCACAGAGATTGGCGATGGCCCGATCCGCGTCCTGAGAGGGCATGTGCTCGACGACCTCGAAGCAGGTGATGAGGTCGTAGTGCCGGGCGAGCGGCTCGGTGATGGATCCGACCCTCAGGAATTGCCGGATGTCCTCGCGCGAGTGGTTGACCGCGAACTCGCTGAAGTCGACACCGTCGGCCTCGACACCGCGATCGCGCAGGGCTTCGACGAGCAGCCCGATGGCGGATCCGGCGTCGAGCGCGGTCTTCGGGTGGAGGTCCTCGATCAGGCGGTCGGCGATCCTGGCGAAGAAGTCGAGCCAGAACGCGTTTCGCTCGTAGCTGACGCCGTCCGCGGCATAGTGACCGTAGTAGTCGGCGGCGTAGTCGCTCGCCACCGTGCCCGCGTGCACAGCCGCTCCCTCGCTGCCGTCCGGCGTCGATTCGTCGTCGGCCGTATCCGATGCGCTCCTCACCCCGGCGCATGCTAACACCGGCTCGAACGAGTGGATATCCCTCGGGTGACGGTTTCGCACACCGGGTTCCAATTCGATTTGGCCCTGTTAGGTTGGGCCGCGATGCCTGACCAGCGATCGCTGCTCCGCGGCCGTCTCGCCAACGCGATCGGCGATGTCGTCGACGTCGCGTCGCAGCTGGCTCCCCAGGCCCCACGGGCGACAGCACCCCCACCGCCGCCCCCGCCGCTCGAATCGGTCGGGCGTGCGTGGACGCTCGCCGCGGCCATGGAGCCGGTGCCGCTGATCGTCGAAGGCGTCGCCGCGCCGCGCTCCTCCTTCGGACCGATCGCACCTCCGCCTCCCCCTGAACACCATCGTTCGCGACTCCCGATCGCGGTCATCGGATCGAGCTTCGTCGTCCTGATCGCGGTGATCGCGGTCCATCTGCTCACCGGCGGCGCGGCTGTCCAGGCCCCGACCCACTCCCTCGGGCCGATCTCGCTCACCGGCGTCCGTCCGGTGGCCACGGCACCCGCGGCGGGCGGCGCCGTACCGGTCACCCAGGTGTCGTTCCCTGCCAAGACGCCGGTCGTCGACATCGAGGTGAACTCGGGGGGAGCAGCAGGGCAGGCGCCGGTCCAGGTGGTGGTGACCGTCGGACAGCCGGCGCAGACCATCATCGAGAACGCCTACGTGCTCAGTCAGTCCGGGAACACCGTCATCCCGCTGACCGCCCCGGGTGGTGTCTTCGCGCCCGGCGATTACGCGGTGACGATCACATACAAGGGCGCGCTGGTCGGCTCAACTGCCTTTGCGGTCCACTGACGCTCGCGGCGGTCAGTGCTCCACAGGAAGGCGCGCGGCCTCCCAGGCGTCGAGCCCGCCGGTGACGTTGTACGCGTTCGGCCGCCCGAACGCACGCAGGTAGTCGACCGCGCGAGCGCTGCGCCCGCCCATCCGGCAGTGCACGTAGACGTCACGATCCGCGGGCACCTCGGCCAGACGGGCGGGCAGATCCCCGAGGGGAATCAGCACCGAGCCGGGAATGCGCACGTCGTCGTACTCGGACTTCTCGCGCACGTCGATGAGCACCGCGCCATTGGCGAGGGCCTCGCTCGCCGCTTTGGGTGTGACCTCGGCGCTGTCTGACATTCGCGGCAGTATAGAGGTGGCGGTAGCGACTGCCGCGTCCAAGCGCCGGTGAGCCTGTTAGGCTCGTCACCGTGAGCACGGTTGCCGCACCGGCGGTGGTGGACTCTCCCTGGCTGAACGCACAGCGCCAGTTCGACAACGCCGCCGAGATCCTCAATCTCTCATCGGGGTTGCGCGCTGTGCTGCGTGAGGTTCGACGCGAGCTCGTGGTGCGCTTCCCGGTGAAGATGGACGACGGCAGCGTTCGCATGTTCGAGGGATACCGGGTACAGCACAACGTGACTCGCGGGCCTGCCAAGGGCGGCCTGCGGTTCCATCCGGCGACCGACATCGACGAGGTCAAGGCGCTCGCGATGTGGATGACCTGGAAATGCGCGCTCACCAACCTTCCATACGGCGGCGCCAAGGGAGGCGTGGCTGTCGACCCGACCACGCTCAGCCACCGTGAACTGGAGCGTCTCACCAGGAGGTTCGCCGCCGAGATCAGCGTGCTCGTCGGACCGGAGTCGGACATCCCTGCGCCGGACGTCAACACGACCCCCGAGATCATGGCCTGGATCATGGACACGATATCCATGCAGGCCGGCTACTCGGTCCCCGCGTCGGTGACCGGCAAGCCGCTCGAGATCGGGGGAAGCGAGGGCCGTCCCAGCGCGACCGGGCGCGGCGTGAACATCATTGCGATCGAGGCATGCAAGCTGCTCGGGCTGGAGCCATCGCAGGCAACCGTTGCGGTGCAGGGCTTCGGCAACGTCGGCACCTGGACGTGCCAGCTCATGCACGAGTCGGGCTTCACGGTCTGCGCAGTTTCTGACGTCACCGGCGGTATCTACTCGAAGGATGGCATCGACATCCACGCACTCCAAGCCTACCGCCAGAAGAATCGCAGCATCCAGGGGTTCCACGGAACGACGCCCGTGACCAACACCGAGCTGCTGGAGCTCGACGTCGACGTCCTCGTTCCGGCTGCGATGGAGAATCAGATCACGGCTCGCAACGCGGGCAGAATCCAGGCGCGGCTCATCGTCGAGGCCGCCAACGGGCCGACGACGCCGGACGCGGACAGCATCCTCGAACGCCGCGGGATCACGGTCGTGCCCGACATCCTCGCCAACTCCGGCGGCGTCACGGTCTCGTACTTCGAGTGGGTCCAGGACCTGCAATCGCTGTTCTGGGAGGAGGACGAGATCAACGTCCGCCTCAAGAAGATCCTTCAGAAGGCGTTCGGACAGATGTGCGACCAGGCCGACAGGCATCACGTGTCGCTCCGGCTCGGCGCCTATCTGGTCGCCGTCAAGCGAGTCGCCGACGCGACCGCAGTGCGAGGCATCTACCCGTAGAGGCGTCCCCCGCCAGCAGCTCGGTCATGAAGCTCTTCAACAGGCTGCGCACGCTGCCGCTGCCCGCCGGCACGATCCCGGTGGCGGTCGGGCTCGGGCTCGCGGGCCTGATGCAGTACGGCTTCCTCGTGGTCGCGGCGCGGGCGCTCGGGACCGCCCGCTTCGCGCCCCTCTCGGTGTTCTGGGCGCTGCTCTTCGTCTGCGGCCCGGGATTCTTCCTGCCGCTCGAGCAGGAGACCGGGCGGGCGATCGCCGCCAGACGGGTGCGCGGCGAGGGCGGACGTCCGGTCTTCATGCGCGCGGCATTGCTCGGCGCTGTCCTGGCGGTGGTGTTGATCATCGCCACGCTGGCGGCGGCCGGCCCGATCGACCAGCACGTCTTCAAAGGAGACCCCGCGTTGCTCGCCGGACTCGTGGGCGGGTTCGCCGCGTATCTCTGCGAGTTCCTCGCCCGGGGTGCCCTGGCGGGCAACGCTCGCTTCGGCGCCTACGGCCTCCTGCTCGGCGGCGAAGGAGCGCTCCGGGTCGTGTTCGCCGCGATCCTCGCGGTCGTCGGGGTCAAGACCGCCGGTCCCTACGGCATCTCGCTCATCGTCGCTTCGTTCGCGGCCATCGCCCTGGCCACCGCCGGCCGGCGTGGACTGCTGCGTCCCGGCCCACCCGCGCCATGGCGGGAGATCACCCACGCGCTCGGTTTCCTCCTGATCGCCTCGGTGTTCACCCAGGTGCTGCTCAGCGTCGGCGCGGTGGCCGTGCAGCTCCTCGCCACGCCCGCCGAGCAGACCGCGGCGGGCCGGTTCCAGTTGAGCCGGATCGTCGCCTACGTTCCGATCTTCCTGTTCCAGGCGGTCCAGTCGGCGCTGCTCCCCAAGCTCTCCACGCTTGCCACCGGCGGACGCCACCGTGAGTTCCAGTCCCTGCTGACCCGGCTGCTGCTCCTCATGGCCGGTCTGGGCGCGGTCGCCATCGCCGGTTTCACGATCCTGGGTCCGACCGTGACCCGGATCCTCTTCGGCCACGGGTTCGAATTGAGCAACCTCGACTTCGCGCTGCTGTCCGCCAGCTGCATCGGGTTCATCTTCACCCAGATCTTCGGCTATGTCCTGATCTCGCTCTCCGGCTACCGGCGGGTGGCCCTGGGGTGGACGTGCGGGGCGATCGCGTTCTTCGTGGTCACCGCGGTCGGCTCGTCACTGTTCCTCCGGGTCGAGCTGGGACTGCTCTGCGGCGCGCTCGCTTCGTCGGCGGTCATGGCGGTGCTGCTGCTCCCTCTGTTGCGAGCGCGCGGCGCTATCGAAACGGACCTGCTAATTTCCGATTTGGGAGGCCCGCCAGGCTGAGACTGCGCCCATGGGTGCTCGTGCCCGGATCGCGCTGGTCGGAGCCGGGGCGATGGGCGCCAATCACGCGCGCGTCATCACGGAGTCCGACGGCGCCGACCTGACGGTGATCATCGACACTGATGCCGAGCGCGTCCGACCGCTTGCGGAGGAGCTTGGCTGCTCCTTTGCCGAGGATCTCGACGCGGCCGCCGGGTGCGACGCCGCCGTGATCGCGACCCCGACCGCCTTTCACGCGACCGCCGCCCGGGCGTTGCTCGAGCTCGGAAAGCCGATCCTCGTCGAGAAGCCGGTGACGCCCGACCTCGAGACCAGCCGGGCGCTGGTCGCGTGCGCGGAGCGCCGCGGCGTGCCGCTGATGTGCGGCTTCGTGGAGCGCTTCAACCCGGTCGTTGCCACCATGCGGAGCCTCCTCGACGAAGATCCGGTCCACATCGTCGGCCTCCGCCACTCGCCGGAGACGCCACGAAGCACCCTGAGTGTGGTCTTCGACCTCCTGATCCACGAGATCGACCTCGCGCTCACCTACATGGGCGGGGCAAGGCCGTCTCGCGTCTGCGGCGCCACCACCGCGGCGGGTCGCGACTCGATCATGGAGGTCGCCGACTGCGTGCTCCAATTCCAGAGTGGGGCGATCGCGACCCTCTCTGCCAGCCGGGCGAGCCAGCGCAAGGTGCGAACCCAGCTGGTCGCCACCTCGACCGCGCTCTACGACATCGACCTCCTCCGCCAGGACCTGACCGTCTACCGGCATCGAGCCCACGAGCAAGGGGTCGGCGCCGGGCAGGCCGCCGGGTATCGCGCCGAGACGGTGATCGACATCCCCTTCGTCCGCCATGCCGGCGAGCCGCTCGCGCTCCAGTTCGCGCACTTCCTCGACCTGGTGTCGGGTCGCGCCGACGCCTGCGCGGAACGCAATTCGATTCTTCCGGCCCACGAGGTCGCGGCGGCGATCGAGGAGTGCTCGTGAGCGAACCGAGCGTCACCTACGTCATCCCGGTCCACAACCAGATCGCCAACATTCGAAGGACCGTGCGCCTGCTGGTCGCGCGCCTCGGCCACCTTCCCGGGTCGGAGATCATCCTCGTGGAGAACGGGTCGACCGACGGATCCGGCCCGCTCTGCCTCTCGGTGGCGGCGTCGGTCGACAGCGGCGATGTGGCGATTCGGGTCACCACCTCGGCGAAGGGCATGGGCTTCGCGTGGCGCCGGGGAATCGCCATGGCTCGAGCTCACACCCTGGTCCTGACCGCGGCCGACCTGCCCTTCGGCTTCACCGATCTCGACGGCTACCTCGGCCTCAGCCCGCGCCCCGCACTGGTCATGGGGTCGAAGACGCATCCCGAGTCGCAGATCGAGACGCCGGTGGTCAGGCGCGCCATGTCGGCGGGATTCGGCCTGCTGCGCTCGGGCCTCATCGGGCTCGACGTCGACACCCAGGGCTCGGTGCTCATCCAGCGCTCGCTCGCCCATGCATTGTTGCCGCGCCTGCGCGCCGGCGACTACCTGATCGGCGCCGAGATCAACCTCTGGGCCGTGCACGAGGGAGTCATGCCGGTGGAGGTCCCGGTGGTCTACACGGCGTCCGGGCATTCGACTGTGTCCCCACTCCGCGATTCGGTGTCGATGGCGGTGGGCCTCGTGGCCCTGCGCCGTCGGCTCGCCGAGGAGCGGCGCCCGCGGCGCCATGCCGGCGAGGTGGCGGCATCGTGACCGCCGTCCATGCCCCGGCTGAGGCTCGGATCCGGATCTCCGCACCCCAGCTGGGCCGGGAGGTCGAGGAACTGGTCCTCTCGGTGCTCCGCAGCGGTCACCTCGCCCAGGGGCCGATGGTCGAGCGATTCGAAGCGCTCTGCACGGCGATGGCCGGCACGGCGCACGCGATCGCGGTGAGCAACGGAACGGTCGCGCTTGACGCGGCGCTGGCTGTGCTCGAGATCGGTCCGGGCCAGGAGGTGATCACGTCGCCGTTCACCTTCGCGGCAACCATCAACGCGATCCTGCGCAGTGGGGCGTCGGTTCGTTTCGCCGACATCCGCGAGGACTTCACGATCGATCCGGCGTCGGTCGGCGCCTTGATCGGGCCGTCGACGGCGGCGATCATGCCCGTGCATCTCTTCGGGCTGCCGGCCGACATGCGCCCGCTCATGTCGCTCGCCGCGTCGCACGGGCTGTCGGTGGTCGAGGACGCCGCTCAAGCGCACGCCGCCGAAATCGACGGCCGTCGCGCAGGCGGTTTCGGCCTCGGCTGCTTCTCCTTCTACGCCACCAAGAACGTGACCAGCGGCGAGGGCGGCTGCGTCACCACCGACGATTCGATGCTCGCCGAGCGACTCAGGGTGCTGCGCAACCAGGGGATGCGCTCCCGGTATGATTATGCCATGATCGGCCAGAACTGGCGGATGACCGATGTGGCCGCCGCGATCGCCATTCCCCAGATGGAGCACCTCGACGAGATCGTCGGAGCGCGACGGCACAACGCCGCGGCGCTGACGTCGCTGCTGGAGAGCAACCCGGCAGTCACGACTCCCTTCGTGCCCTCTGGTCGCGGCCATGTCTGGCACCAGTACACGGTCCTGCTCGAGCCGGGGATCGATCGCGACCGGGTCGCTGCCGCGATGTCGTCAGACGGCGTCGATACCGGCGTGTACTACCCCGCGCTCGTCTGGGACCACGACGCCTACCGCAACCATCCGAACGTGCACCGGGACGACACTCCGGTCGCGCGCGACTCGGCCGTGCGCTGCCTCTCGCTCCCCGTGCACCCCGGCTTGAGCGCGCATGACCTGGAGCGGGTTGCCGCCAGTCTCGAGCGGGCGCTGCTGACGAGCTGAAAGCGGCGCCGCGTCAGCCGGACGCAGTCGACTCGATCGCGGAGAGCAGTTCGTCACCCTGGTCGGCGGGCCCGACCAGCGCCATGCGCACCTCGCCGATGCCATCGGCGATCTGCTCGGCGATCGTCTGCACCTCGGCGGCGGTGACCTTCATGATCGCCTCGGCACGGTCGTCCGGGGTCTCGAGCGCGAGTCCGGCGCGCCAGCGAGTGCCGTAGAATCGCGCGCTCGCGATCGATGTCTCGGTGGAACGCAGCAACCTGCCGATCATCGCCGACTTCGCGGCGGCGAGCTCGTCGGCGGCGACCCGCTTCGAGGCGATCTTGCGGAACTCCTTGAACGCGAGCCTGGTGGCCTTGCGCGCGTCCTTGGGGCGCGTCGCGGTGGCGATCGCGAACAACCCGGTGTCGTCGAAACCGGCGTGGTGGGCGTAGATGCTGTAGACGAGACCGTTGCGCTCTCGAACCGTCTGGAACAACCGCGACGACATGCCACCGCCGAGCACGTGGGTCATGACCGAAAGCTGAGTGCGTCGCGGGTCGGTCGCCGGGATGCCGGGCACCGCGAACACCATGTGCACCTGCGGCTCCTCCTGTGCGGTCACAGGGCGGACGTTGGCGGTGTAGCGATCGCCAAGGCCCCACTTGGCCTTGGTGCGGCGGCGCGGCTTGCCGCGCGGGATGTCCGCGAGCAGCTTGAGCGCCTGATCCTGGTTCATGGTCGCGCCGCCCGCGATGACGAGACACATCGACTCCGGCGAATAGAACGCCCGGTGGTACTCGGTGAGCTGCTCGCGCGTCGCCTTCTCGATCACCGCGGGAAATCCGGCAGCGGACCAGGACATCGGTTGGTCGCCGCCGAAGGCCACGGTTCCGAGACGGTCCCAGATCCAGCCGTCGGGATCGGCGAGCCGCATCGACAGCTCCTGGAGCACGACGTTGCGCTCGCGCTCGACCTCCTCGGCTGCGAAGAGGGGCCGGCTGAGCATGTCGCAGATGACATCCGCAAGCTCGAGCATCGCGGTCGCCGGGCCTTCGGCGAAGTACGCGACTTCCTCGGTATCGGTGTACGCGTTGGTGTTGGCGCCGAGACGATCGATCTCGCGCGAGATGATCTTGGTCGTGGGGCGGCGCTCGGTGCCCTTGAAGAACATGTGCTCGAGGTAGTGCGCGAGCCCCGAGGTTTCGGCCGATTCGTCGCGGGAGCCGGCGCGAACGATGAGGAACACGCCGGAGTTCCGGCTGCTCGAGGGCGCGTTGAGCAGGCTGACGCCGTTGCCGAGGACGGTGAGCTCGGGCCGGTACGGGATGTTCGCGGCCATGGCTATGTGGTTCCCGATTCCCAGGAGGCGAGATATTTCTGCTGCTCATCGGTGAGCGTGTCGATGCTCACCCCCATCGCCTGCAGCTTGAGCCGCGCGACCTCGCGGTCGATCTCCATCGGCACGTCGTGGACGGCGATCGCCAGGTCCTTGTGGTGCTTGGCGATGTGCTCCGCGCACAGCGCCTGGTTGGCGAAGCTCATGTCCATCACCGCCGCGGGGTGACCTTCGGCCGCAGCAAGATTGAGCAGGCGGCCCTCGGCCAGCACATGGATGGTGCGCCCGTCACGCAGCCGGTGCGATTGCACGAACGTGCGCGGCGCGGTGACCTCGACCGACAGGTCGTCGATCGCGGCGAGGTTGATCTCGTCGTTGAAATGCCCGCTGTTGGCGATGATCGCGCCGTCCTTGAACCGCTCGATCGCGCCACGGTCGATCACGTTGATGTCGCCGGTCACGGTGATCACGATGTCGGCGTTCGGCGCCGCCTCGGCAAGCGGCATCACGCGATAGCCGTCCATCACCGCCTCGAGCGCGCGGGTCGGATCCACCTCGGTGACGATGACATGCGCGCCGAGTCCGGTCGCACGGCTGGCGAGACCGCGACCGCACCAACCGTAGCCGCAGACGACAAACGTCTTGCCGGCGAGCAGGACGTTGGTCGCCCTGATCAACCCATCGATGGTGCTCTGCCCGGTGCCGTAGCGGTTGTCGAAGAGGTGCTTGGTGAGCGCCTCGTTGACCGCGATGATCGGAAAGCGCAGCGCACCGTCGCGCGCCATGGCACGCAGCCTGATCACGCCCGTGGTCGTCTCCTCGGTGCCGGCGATCACGTCATCGAGTAGTTCGCGCCGACCCTTGTGCAGCTCCGCGACGAGATCGGCGCCGTCATCCATCGTGACCTGCGGCCGCGCGTCGAGCACCGACTGGATGTGCGCGTAGTACCGCGCGGAGTCCTCGCCTTTCACGGCGAACGTCGGGATCCCATGCTGGCGTGCCAGCGCCGCGGCCACGGCATCCTGCGTCGACAGGGGATTGCTGGCGCAGAGGCTGACGTGGGCGCCGCCCGCCTTGAGGGTGATGGCGAGGTTTGCGGTCTCACTGGTGACATGCAGGCATGCGCCGAGACGCAGACCCTCGAGCGGCCGCTCACGCGCGAATCGTTCGCGGATGATGCGCAGCACCGGCATCTCGCGCGCCGCCCAATCGATGAGGCGCTGCCCTTCGCCGGCCAGGGTCGGGTCGGCAACATCGGACTCCGCCACTTTCAACATGTTGGTCACGCGATTCCTCCATCTGCATTCGTTCGCAACAGCGCCGTGTACGGGCGCCCGCCGAGCGCGGCCGATCCCCCGAGTGCGCTCAACTCAATCAAGAACGCGAATCCCACGATATCTCCACCGAGCCGGTCCACGAGCGCCGCGGCAGCGCCGGCGGTGCCCCCGGTGGCGAGCAGGTCGTCGACGATCAGCACGCGCTGGCCCGGCTGGATCGCGTCGGCGTGTATCTCGACCACCGCCTCCCCGTACTCGAGCGTGTAGGACTGCGAGATCCGCGTCGACGGAAGCCGTCCCTCCTTGCGGACCAGCGCGAACCCTGCGCCGAGGCGGTCGGCCACAGCGCCTCCGAGGATGAATCCACGCGATTCGATACCCGCGACGATTTCCACGCCCCGATCGCGATACGGATGGGCAAGGGCAGACACCGCGGCGGCGAACGCAGTGCGGTCGCCGAGCAACAAGGTGATGTCCTTGAAGACGATGCCGGGGCGGGGGAAATCGGGCACGTCACGGATCAGCGAGCGCAGCCGTTCGATCACGTCCCGCTCTTGAATCGTCACCGGAGCCAGTCTATCCGACAGACTCTGTGACCGTGCCCTCCCCAGCGAGCCCTGCGCGATGAGGGTGGCCATGGATGGGAGGCCGCTCCAGGGAGGGTCCTCGGTGCGCGGGATTGGGAGCTACGAACGCGGCCTGCTCGCTGGGTTCGGCGAGCTCGCGCAGCCGCCTCAGATCAGCCTGCTGCTCTCCGCGCACCAGGAGCTGCCGGCCGAGGTCACGATCGCGCTCCGGCCCGCGGCACGACGCATCCCGGTGGTCCACCCGACGCTCCAGCCGATCGCCGACACGCTCCTGGTGGCGAACGCGCTTCGCGGCATGAACGCCGACCTGTACCACGCGATCGAGTTCGGACAGCCGTTGCGCACGCGACTCCCGGTGGTGGTCACGGTCCACGACCTGATTCCGTTCGTGATGCCACGCGACTACCCGTGGGTGCGCAGGGCACGGATCCTCGGACTGCGCCTCCTCCACCGCGCTGAAGCGGTGATCGCCGTTTCCGACTCAACCCGCCACGACGTCATCCGCTTCACGAGAACGGACCCGGGGCGGATCACCGTGATCCCGGAAGGAATCTCAGCCGCGTACCGCCCCGCCTCCCCCGATGCCGTGGACCGCCTTCGCGACAAATTCCGCCTGCAGCGGCCGTTCCTCCTGGCGGTCGGCACCTTCGACCCGCGCAAGCGCATCACTGTGCTCGCCGACGTGGTCCGTCGCGTCCGTCGCGACCACGATGTTGCGCTCGTCATCGCCGGCGATCAGGGGACGTTCACCGGAGTGGTGACCGACGCGCTGGCGCGCGCCGGGCTCGCCGAACACGGTCGCGTGATCGGCCACGTCAGCAACGACGATCTCGTCGCCCTTTACACCGCTGCTGAGATATTCGTCTTCACGTCCGCATACGAAGGGTTCGGATTGCCGCCGCTCGAGGCGATGGCCTGCGGCACGCCGGCGGTGGTCTTCGACAACTCGTCGCTGCGGGAGGTGAGCGGCGGCGCGGCGAGCATCGTGCCCGACGGCGATGCGGGCGCCATGGCGGCGGCGATCAACGCCATGCTCGACGACCCTGCCGAGCGCGAGCGGCGGCGGTCCGACGGGCTTGCATGGGTCGTGAATTTCACCTGGCCGCGGGCCGCGGAGTTGACCTATGAGATCTATCGGTCGGTGCTCGAGCGCTGAACGCGCCGCGCGCTACGCCTTTTCGGTGACGTGATATTCGAGATACGCGCCGAACATCAGCCGGGTCTGCGCCTCGAGTGCCGGGATCACGCTGAGCGCGAGTCCCACGACCGGGTACGTGAACAGCTGCAACTCTGCCCAGCGCCTGCGCCACCACGGCCACTCCCTGGGCTTTGGAGAGATCCGATAGTCGACCTGCACCAGGAGGAGGGTGTTGAGCAGCGTAATCGTGAGAATGCTCGCGCTGAGGCTGCCGAGCAACGCCGAGGTTGACGAGAGACTGTAGTCGAGGTCGATGAAGGCCGGCAGCGCACCCCCGAAGAAGAGGAGCAACGGCAGCGTTGCCCAGGTCAGATGGTTGAAGATGAGATTTGCGTACCGGCGTGCGCGCAGCCGCCACGGGATCTCCGGGTACATCAGCATTCGCGAGGTGACGTAAGGGATATCGGTTGCTCCCCATGCCCACCGCTTGATCTGGTTGTACTGCGAAGCGTGGGTTGCCGTATAGCTGCGTGCGCGCGGTGCGTCGCCGTACACGGGTAGGAACGCGGGTCTCGTGTTGAGCTTGCCTCCGGTGTGGAAGAAGGCCTTCCAGAAGAACCGCGAATCCTCGGGGATCACGTCGGAGTCCCAGTAGCCGACACTGGCCAGCAGGTCGAGCGACATCGAATACGACGAGAACATGACCAGTCGATGCGGATTCTGGTGCAGGAACATCTGCCACTGGGTCGCGGCCGTCGCCATCACGCGGACGGCGGTGGGCACTCGCCAGATGTTGTTGAGGAACACGGGGACCGGTTGCCAGATCGAGACCAGTCGATCCTCGGCCATGCAGAACTGCAGCGTGACGTAGGCGAAGTACTGTGGATGCAACCGGAAGTCGGAGTCGAGGTCGGTCACCATGGTCCGGGAGGGATCGAGACCCAGGTCGTCGCACGCGGCCTTGAGCACCGGCCCGCCGTAGGCCATCGCGGCCGACTTCCCCACGACGATTCCGGGGAGCAACGGGTCCTTGATGTGCAGGAACAACCGGAACGAGGTCTCGAACTCCGCGCGCAGCCTGGCTACGTTCTCGATGCCGCCGGCGTCGGTCTCGCGGGTGATGATCGCGCAGACGCGGAGATGTGCCGGGTAGTTCTGCGCGGCGAGCGCCGCCACGGTCTCGTGGAGGACGTCGTACGTCTCGGTGTAGGTCGGAATGAGCGCGCACTGCATCACCT
>JBAPWO010000242.1:0-10646 GCA_049283735.1 Candidatus Dormiibacterota bacterium | reverse complement strand
ATCGTGAACGAGCCGACCACCCGATCGCCTTCCGCAAAACGGCGCACACCGCCGTCGACCGCCTCGACCACCCCGACGAACTCGTGCCCCAGGACGCTGCCCGGGCTCATCCCCGGAATCCTTCCGTGCACAACGTGGAGGTCGCTCCCGCAGATCGCGGTTTTGGTGACGCGGACCAGCGCGTCACCCGGCTCCTGGATGCCCGGCTTCGGCACGTCGACGATCTCGACCAAACCGGAACCCTTGAAGATAAGGGCGCGCATCGTCAGCGTTCCCTGCGAGCGCTGATCAGTGCGCCTCTTCCTCGGCGGCGCGACGCTGGATCACGCGATCGCGCAGCTCATCCTCCAGGTCGCCGGCGTGCTCGACGTCGCGCCGGAGCCAGAAGGGAATCCGCTCGGGCTCGCCCGCCGCCAGCGCCTTCGCCTGCGCGTCGAGGTAGGCGCGGAGCGCGGCGTCGACAGCGGTCGAGAGGTCGGCGCCACTCGCGGTCAGGGGCTGGACGAGGTCGCTCGCGACGACCACGCTGTTCGCCGGCGCAGTCGGTGGCCTCGACCCGAAAAGACGCCCGAGCCACGACATGCGCCGAGTGTACGCAGTCGCGAGCTTGTTCCTCAGCACCGGGGTGCTGCGCGCTACCGTACACGCGTGGCCGAGACCGTGCAGACGACCCTGCGGCTCGAATGGACGGGCGATCCTGACGCGGATCGACTCATCAGCGAGAACCCCGCTGCGCTTCTGATCGGCTTCTGCCTCGATCAGCAGGTGCCGATCGAGTGGGCCTTCCAGGGTCCACTGCGCATGCGGGAGCGGTTGGGGACCATCGATCCCGTCGAGGTCTCGCGCATGGACCCCGCCGAGGTCGAAAGGGCGTTCCAGACGCCGCCCGCGCTCCACCGATTCCCGGTGAGCATGGCGCAACGCGTCTACGGGCTCTGCCAGGTCATCGCATCCGAATACGGCGGCGACACCGCGCGGATCTGGACCGAGGCCCAGGACGCGAAGGAGTTGCAGCGGCGATTCGCCGCGCTGCCCGGTTTCGGCGCCGCCAAGGCCCGGATCATGGTCGGCGTCGTCGCGAAGCACCTCGGCGTTCGGCCCGCGGGATGGGAGAGTATCGCGCCGGACTGGCCCACCCTGGCGGACGTCCGCACGGTCGCGGAGCGCGAGCGGTACCAGGCGCAGAAGCGTGCCTTCAAAGCCGCGCTGCGGGCTGAGGCCGCCACGAAAGGAGACACGGCGAGGAGGCGGCCCGCGAAGGCGGTGGGCGGTGGCCGGCGCTGAGATCACCGTCTTCGAAGACGGCGGCGTCCGCGTCGTCAAGATCGGTCCGATGGGACCGTACGGGAACAACGCGTACGTGGTCCGCGACGTGGCGGCCGGAGCAGCCGTGCTCGTCGACATGCCGCTCGACGAGGAACCGTTGCTGGCCGCAATCGCGGCCGAGGGCGGCGTCCAGACGGTGATCGCGACCCACTGGCACCCCGATCACTGGATGACCTACGACGCCGTCCGTGCCGCCACCGGCGCGCCGGTTCTGGTCGGGAGCCGCGAGGTCAGGATTCCCAAGGAGCGCATCGACGGCCGCCTCGATGATGGCGCGGAGGTCACCGTCGGCAGCGCGCGGATCGGTGTGGTGCACACGCCCGGCCACACGCCGGGCAGCATCTCGCTGCGCATCGGGCGCGCCGTGATCACGGGCGACACGCTGTTCGACGGCGGCCCGGGCAGGACGAGCGCGCGCGGCGACCTGGAAACGATCATGGCGAGCATCACGGCCAGGCTGCTGCCATTGCCGGAAGAAACCGTCGTGCTCCCCGGTCACGGCACGACAACGACGATCGCCGCCAGTCGGTCCGGCGTCGCGGCGTACCAGCGCCACCCCAAGCCCACCGGCTACTTCGGGGACGTCGAGTGGGGTGACTGAAGCGGCACCCTCACCGGGAGCCGGCACCCCCCCGGTCTCCGACGGCCTGCATCTGGCCACGGCCCGTGGACGGTGGGTGCTCACCGCGACCGTGCTCGGCAGCGCGATGGCGCAGCTCGACGCCACCGTCGTCGGGATCGCGCAGCCGGCGATCGGCAAGGAGTTCCACGCTCAGATCTCCGGCTTGCAGTGGGTGTCTGCCGGATACCTGCTCACCGTCGCCGGCCTCATCCTTCTCGCCGGCGCGCTGACCGATCGTTACGGACGTCGGCGCATCTTCGTCATCGGGGTGACGTGGTTCGCGATCGCATCATTGATCTGCGCGACCGCACCCAACATCGGCCTGCTCATCGCAGCACGCGCCCTGCAGGGTGTCGGCGGCGCGCTGCTCACGCCGGGAAGCCTCGCCATCCTCGAGGCGTCGTTCGCCCAGCACGAGCGCGGCCGCGCCATCGGCGCCTGGTCCGGCCTCGGCGGCGTGGCCACCGCACTGGGACCGTTCGTCGGCGGGTTTCTGATCACGGCGGTGTCGTGGCGGTTGATCTTCCTGATCAACTTGCCGATCGCCGCCGCCGTGATCTTCATCGCGATGCGCCATGTTCCTGAATCGCGCGATCCGAACGCGACCGGTTACATCGACTTCGCCGGGAGCGCGCTCACCGTGGTCGCGCTCGTGGGGATCTCCTATGGGCTCATTCAAGGGTCGAGCGGCAACTGGGCGTCGTCCGTGGTTCTTGGAGCTCTCCTCCTCGGAGTCGTCGCGGCCGTCGCCTTCGTCATCGTCGAGTTGCGCGTGCGCGCCCCGATTGTGCCGCTCGACATCTTCAAATCCCGCCAGTTCAGCGCGACCAACGGAGTGACGCTGTTGATCTACGGGATGCTCGGGGGAATGTTCTTCCTGCTGCCCATCGAGCTCCAGCAGGTTTCGCACTACGGCCCGACCGCAGCGGGCGCGTCCCTGCTGCCCATCACCTTCATGCTGTTCGCCCTCTCGTCGCGGTCGGGCGGGCTCTCGGCGCGCATCGGCCCGCGCCTGCAGATGTCGGTGGGACCGATCGTGGTCGCAGCTGGACTGGCGCTCTTCGCGCGAATCGATGCCGGGGGGAATTACCTCCTCGAAGTGCTGCCCGCGGTGCTGGTGTTCGGCTTCGGGTTGGCGATCACGGTCGCACCGCTGACCGCCACCGCCATGTCATCGGCGCCTCCGGAACGCAGTGGACTTGCGTCGGCGGTCAACAACACCGTGGCGCGCACCGGAAGCCTGCTCGCGGTGGCCCTGCTGCCCGCGGTCGCCGGGATCACCGGCGACAGCTACCTGCACCCTCCGGTGTTCGAGACCGGCTTTCAGCATGCCGCCTTCATCGCCTCGGTGATCTGCGCGGCCGGCGGCCTGCTCGCCGCTGCCACGATTCGCAACCCGCGCCGGCCTGAAGCGCCGAAGCCGAGCACCAAAGCCGTGTATCACTGCGCGGCAGATTCGCCGCCATTGCGCGCCCACACTCGGAGCTGACCTCGGCGCGTTGACCCCGCTCCCTGATAGTGTGACTAGGGGAGCAGCACTCGAGGCAGCGTCGTCGTCAGCCATTGTTGATAGCGCTGCGACGACCAGCCTCGGACATCGCGCAGGAGCCGGTTGACCTCGGGGCTCGTGAGCGTCCAGACGATCGTCGCCGCTTCATCGACATCCATGTGCCGCCGGAGCGCGCCGTTCGCCGCGAGCCACTCGGTGAACGTCCGAAGCTTGCTGAACCGGTTCTCCTGCATGCGCGCACGCAGATCCGCGATATCCGGGTCGATCACCGCGGCGCTCTGCATCACATCGTCGATCGTACGGACGCGTTCGATACGCGCGACGATGTCGGCGGCAAAGCCGGCGAGCATCTGGCGCCGGTCCGACATCGTGCGCAGGGCGCGCGGACCCTCGCCCGCGAGAACGTCAGACCCCTCGGTGCTGCCCGTGACCCGAAGATCGATGAGCGCGGAGAGCAGGCCTTTCTTCGTGCCAAAGATGGCATAAATGGTGTCGACGGCGACGCCGGCACGCGCGGCGACGGCGTCGATCGTGGTCGCGACGTATCCACGCTCGGCGAACAGCTCTCCCGAGGCTTCGAGTATCCGCAGCCGCGTCTGGGCTGCCTGCTCGGCGCGCACCCGAGACCGGTATGGACGGCGGCTCTTGACAGATGCCACAGGTTTATCCTAGCATCGCTGTATTAATCCTAGGTTGACTAGGATCAGACCACGTCCGGGAGGAACCACCGATGTATGCGTTCACACAGGATCTGCCGATCACGACTGATGTCTATGCACGGATCATGAAGGGCATCGGGCCGGCGCCTGCTGCCGGCTGCGTCGTGCATGCCGTGGTCCGCATCGACGGCGGTTTGCGGTACATCGATATCTGGGAGTCGCGGGAAGCCTGCGATCGCTTCCTCGAGGAGCGCGTGCACCCCGTGCTGCAGGCAGCGTTCAGCGCCGCCGGGGCAACCCTGCCGCCGGAGCCGGCTCGTAACGAGATGGAGCTCGTGGACGTGAACGTCTTCCCGCGGACGCCGGTCGACGTCGCCTGACCAACAAGCAGCGATGCCGTACTGGAAGGTCTGCCCGTCACCAGGCGACTTGATCCGCGGTGTGACCTGTCTCGTATGTATCCGGGAACTTCAACTGGACGTTCCGTCGTTGCGCTTGCACGTAGCCTGCCCTGTGTCCAGGATGGCTTGCGCCGCGGCCGCTGACGTTGCGTCGCCCGGCCGCTCGACCCGGAGCGCGCTGAGTATGGCGCGCGTCGCCGGGGAGCGGTTGAGCGTGATGAAGTGCACCCCCGGCGCGCCGCGGCGGAGCAGGTCGCTGCACTGCAGCGTCGCCCAGGCGACGCCGAGCTGGATCACGGCAGCGGGATCATCACGCCGGTCGGCGAGCGAGTCGCGCAACGCCGACGGGATGGTGGCACCGATCTTCCTCGTGAACCGCTCCACCTGGTCGACGTTGGTGATCGGCATGATCCCCGGGATCACCGGTACGGTCACGCCCTCGGCGCGGAGGCGGGCGACGAAGTCGAAGTACACCCGGTTGTCGAAGATCAACTGGGTGATCAGGAACCGGGCACCGGCTCGCACCTTCTCAACGGCGGCACGCAGGTCGGCCTCGGGCTCGGTCGACTCAGGGTGCTTCTCCGGCGAGCACGCGGCGCCGACGCAGAGCGAGGTGCTGTCGGCGGCGAGTCGCACCAGGTCGCTCCCGAAGCGCAGGCCGGCGGGGTGGGGTGTGAACACGCCCTGCCCGTTCGGGGGGTCGCCACGCAGTGCCAGCACGTTCTCGATGCCGGCGCGTTCGTAGCGGCGCAGATCGTCACGGAGCTCGTCGACCGTGCAGTCGCGGCAGGTGAGGTGTGCCATGGGCAGCAGCCCCGTCTCGTCGCGGATCCGCTCGACGAATCGAACGGTACGATCATCCCGGCTGCTGCCGCCTGCACCATGGGTCACTGAGACGAACGCGGGCTCGAGCGGGCGCAGCGCGGAGATCGCGGCGAAGAGCCGCTCGGCACCGTCGTCATCCGCGGGTGGGAAGAACTCGAACGAGAAGAGCGGGTCGCCGCGCTGAAGGAGCGTGTCGATGCGCATCCGCGCATTGTCGGACAGCCCGGCGGTGGTGCAACCTGCGCCGTGTGCACCGCCATGGCGGGGCCGGTCGTACCCGCACGGGGAGTCGAACCCCGGTTACCACCTTGAAAGGGTGGTGTCCTGACCGCTAGACGATGCGGGCGCGAGCGCCAATCTTAGGTTCGCGCGGGGACGCCGTCGCCGGCAGCGAAGCGAACTCGGCGCGCCGGTATACTCGCGGCATGCCTGTCCGAGAGATCGTCGGCAAGACTGTGGGCTTCGGCCTGGTGGCCGCCGCGCTGATCGTCGGCGGGATCCTGGACCTGCTCGGCGGCCATGTCTACAACGATTATCTGAACACCGCGCTCGGGATCATCCTGATCGCGATGGGGCTGGCCACCGGCGGTCTTGGCACCTTCCTGATTGCCGGCATCCTGTATGAGGACAAGCTGCGCAGACAGGACGAGGCGGTCCACATCACGCCGCGCGGGACGCCGCCCGCGCCGCCGCCGCCGTGGGGAATGGCCGATGTCGGCAAACCACCGGGGGTGGTCCGTGTTGGTGAGGCCGCCACGTCGTCAGGTGGCGGAGGAGCTCCACGGGTGATGGCCGTTGCGGTCTCGAACCTCGACGCGCCGATGCTCATCGTGGGGCTGCTGGCGTGGACGATCCTGACTCTGGTGCTGTTCGCGCCGCGCTGAGCTCGTCCTAGTGCCCGATGCGCGGGTCCGCACCCGCTTTGCGCCCTCACCCACCGGCGCGCTGCATTTCGGCTCGGTTCGCACGGCCCTGTTCGCGTGGCTCGCCGCCCGGCATGCAGGCGGCGACTTCATCCTCCGGATCGAGGACACCGACCAGGAGCGCTACATCCCCGGCACCGAGGCGCTGATCCTCGAGACCCTGAGCTGGCTCGGGCTCGACTGGGATGAAGGCCCCGAAGTCGGTGGCCCGCATGGGCCGTACATCCAGTCGCTGCGCATCGCCGCCTACCGCGAGCATGCGGACCGGCTCGTCGCCGGCGGCAACGCCTACTGGTGCACGTGCACGCCCGCGCGCCTGGCCGCGATGCGCGACGCGCAGCGTGCCCGGTCGGAGCCGACGCGCTACGACCGGCGGTGTCTCGCGAGGCAGGCGGAGGTTGCCGTGGAGCGGGCCGCCGGCATGCCCGCGGTGGTCCGGCTGCGGATGCCCGACGGCGTCACCGAATGGGACGACATCGTTCGTGGCCCGGTGAGCTTCGCCAACGCGGACATCGATGACCAGGTCCTGCTCAAGTCCGACGGCTTCCCCACCTATCACCTCGCCGTGGTCGTCGATGATCACGACATGGAGATCAGCGACGTGATCCGCTCCGACGAGTGGATCCCCTCGACGCCCAAGCACCTGGCGCTGTACGCGGCGTTCGCGTGGGATGCCCCGCGCTTCGCGCACGTTCCGGCGGTGCTCGGCCCGGACCATCAGAAGCTCAGCAAGCGACGCGGCGCACGCAACGTCCTCGAATACGGTGAGCTTGGCTATCTCCCCTCGGCCATCGTCAATGCCATCGCGCTGCTCGGGTGGTCATCGGGTGACGAGCAGGAGGTGTTCACCCTCGACGAGCTGCGCGAGCGGTTCACGCTCGAGCGCGTCAACGCCGCGGCGGCTGTGTTCGACCCGAAGCGGCTCGACGATCTGAACGGCATCCACATCCGGCGCATGACCACCGACGAGCTGGTCGAGGCGCTCGAATATCACCTGCCCGGCACCAGCAAGGAGACACGCCGGTCGCTGATACCGATGCTTCGCGAGCGGATGGTGACCCTCGCGGACGCGACTCGCCTCTGCGCACCGCTGCTCGGGGAGGTCGCGCTCGACCGTGACGTCGAGTTCCCGCCGAAGAAGGTCGATCAGGCAACAGCGGTCGCGATGATCGACGCCTGCATCGCCGCGGTGGACGAAGGAGGTCTCGAGAACCACGACGCGATGCTCGAGCGGCTTCGCGCCGTGGCCGACGGTGCGGGCGTGAAGTCGCGCGACGCCTTTCGCGTCCTCTACGTCGCCATCCTCGGTGTGCCCGCCGGACTGCCGGTGATCGAGGCTATGGCGTTTCTGGGCAAGGACAGATCGCTGCAGCGGCTCCGCGAGGCTCGCGCCCGGCTCGGCTGACCTCGCGGGGGGGATCAGAGCCCGCAGCCGTCGATGCCCGACCCCACGTGGCGCTCTTCGGTCTTGGGATGGCGCGTCCGGGCAGGTCGACGGACCGTGGGCGCATGGACGTGAGGATCTCGGCGGGATCGCGCTGCCGGGGCCGCGGGAGGATGAGCCTCGCGTCGAGGTGCTGACGGGACGGGCGCTGAGGGCGCAGGAGCGGACGGTCCCGGCGCCGCCGGCGTCGGTGCCGTGGGCTCCGGCCCGGCATGGCCGTGATGGGGCGGCGCGCTGATCCGAGCGACGACGCGTTCCGCGAGGAGCACGGCCGCACGATCCAGCCCGGTTGCGTGGCCCGCCACCCCGACGGCGATCACGATCGCGCTCACGGGCCAGAGCGCCGAGAACAACGAGAGCCCGGAGAGCACACCGAAAGCGGCGAGAATCGGATGGCGGCGAACATAGGAAGGCGGAGCGGCAGCCGGCGCCGGGGTTGAGGAACGGTCGTCTGTAATGGTCATGTCACGAGGCTACGTGGCGGCACAGGACAGCTCGCGGACCAACTCAATTCAGGTCTGACGGTCCCGTTCCGGGGTCGTTACCACGCTGTGACGCTCTCGTGGACAGAGTGAGCGCGATGTCGCGACACAATCGAGCTGCCGGTCGTGGGGGCTGACCGTCGATGTGACAGGAGGTCATTGCCAGTGTTCAGGGGACAGCCGCGTCGTGACGTGACATGAGTGAGATGGTGGCGCGTCCGCCGGTTCTCATGACACGAGCACGCGCCCGGATCGGCCGGCTCAACGGTCCCCAACGGCTCTTCGTCTTCTCGGTCTGTCTCGGCCTCGTCGGCGCGGCGCTGTGGCTGCTGCCTCTCCGCGACGCACAGCGCGTGACGATCATCGGCGCGATCCCGTGGTGGGCCGAGCTGGCCACCTGCTACGTCACCAGCCTGCTGTTTGTCCAGGTGCACGTGCATCGTGAGGTGTCCACGCTCTCACTGACGGAGATCCCGGTCGCGATGGGACTGTTTCTCATCGATCCCCATCAGCTGCTCGGCTGCTACGTCGTGGGCGTGTTGCTCGCCAGCTGGACGCGGCAGCGGCGCATCCGCTGGGTCAAGGATTTCGCCAACGTGACCCTCGACGTTGTCTACATCGGGGTCGCCGTGCTCGTCTTCAACGCGGTGGGGCCGGTTCCGGGTGACCCGCTCGCGGTGCACAGCATCGTCGCGTTCGCCGCGGCGATGATCGTGGCCGGCTGGCTCGTCTACCCCATCGCCCTCAACGCGGGTACCACCATCGCCCAGGGCCGGCTCAATGTCGGCGAGGTGGTACGCGCGTACCTCTTCCAGGTCATCGCGACCACTTCGAATGCTTCGCTCGGGATCGTGGCGCTGATGATCCTGACGACACGCCCCGTGCTTGCATTCGCCCTGGTGGCACCGGTGATGCTCGTGCTCACCGGACAGATCGCCGCGGGCGAGAGCCAGCGTCGTGCCGATCGCAATGAGTTCCTCTACCGCACCACCGAGATCCTGCACTCGACACGTCAGGTCGGCGAGCGTGCCGGCGAGCTGTTGAACGGCATCACCAAGATGTTCGGCGTCGAGCGAGCGGAGCTCGTGGTCATCCCCGAGGTGCGCGGACCGGCGGTCCGTTTCAACTCCGCCGGAGATGACGAGCACGCGCGGGCCACCACATCCGACCTGACCTTCGCGGAGCAGGAGGTGCTCAACGAGTTGCGCACCACGGCGATCCTCAGCGGCTCGGTGACGAGCGATCAGTCGCTCGGCCTTGCGCTTGCGGAACGCTCCGCGAGCGCCGGGACCGTGGTCGTGCTGCGCGGACTCGAGGGCCCGCAGGGGATGTTGCTGCTGCTCAACCCGAGACGTGGCGTCACGCTCGGAGCCCACGAGCAGAGCCTGCTCAGCACCGTTGCCGGACTCATCAGCGTGGCGCTCGAAAACGGACAGCTCGCCGAGGCGATCAAGGCGATGTCGGTCGAAAAGGCGGAGCTGGCACGCAGGGCGTTCTACGACCCGCTGACGCAGATCGCGAACCGGTCGCTGTTCATCGAGACGGTCGCCACCTCGCTGGCGCAGCTGGCCAGCTCGCAGCGTCCGATTGCCGTGATGTTCATCGACCTCGACGGTTTCAAGGAGATCAACGACACCTTCGGGCATGCCGTGGGCGATCGCGTGCTCAGCGCGGTCGCCGCGCGCCTGCGCGTGCAGGTCCGCAAGCTCGACATGGCAGCGCGCATCGGCGGCGATGAGTTCGGCATGCTCCTCGACGGCATGCGCCACTTCAGCGACGCGGCCGTGGTCGCCGCGCGGATCATCGAAACGCTGCGGCGGCCGATCCCGATCGGCGATGCGATGGTGACCATCGGGGCCAGCGTCGGTGTCGCGGTCGTGGAGGATGCCGCGGATGTGCTCGATCCCGAAGAGCTGATGCGCCGCGCGGACATGGCGATGTACCTCGCCAAACGTCAGGGCAAGGATCGCTTCGTCGTGTTCGACGAAACGGCTCGGACCCCGGTGATCGCGAGAGTCCCCGAACCGGCTCGGCTGGCCACGGGCTGAGGCACAGGCCGGCTGCATCTACGATGGGCGGGTGACACCTCCACGCTGCCTGTCGATCGCCACATCGGATTCCGGTGGTGGCGCGGGGATTCAGGCGGACCTGAAGGCGTTCGCCGCCGCCGGCTGCCATGGGATGACCGCGATCGTCGGGGTCACGGCGCAGAACACCACGACGGTCCTGGCGACGTACGCGCTGCCCGCCTGGGTCATCACCGCGCAACTCCAGGCCGTGTACCAGGACATCGGAGTCGACGCGGCCAAGACCGGCGCCCTGCTGTCGGCTGAGGTGATCGTCGCGGTCGCGGACTTTCTCGGGCGCCACCCCACTCCTCTGGTCGTCGATCCAGTCCTCCGAGCCAGCACCGTGGCGGCGTTGCTGGACCCCGCGGCGTTCGAGGTGCTGATC
>JBAPWO010000241.1:0-4273 GCA_049283735.1 Candidatus Dormiibacterota bacterium | reverse complement strand
GGAACGACGCCCACGACGACGTCGACGCGGCCCTCGAGATCCCGTGGTAGCGGAGCGAAGAGGTCGCCGCTGTACGCATCGACGCCGTTCGCGACGGCGCACGAAACCGCGCGTGGATCGACATCGGACGCCGCGACGCGTGCGCGTGGGCGATGCGCGCTGAGGACCTTGGCGATCGCGCCGGACCCAGTGCAGAGGTCGATGGCTCTTCCTTTCTCTGGCAGGCGTTCAACGGCTCGTCGCGCGAGCGGCTCGCTGAGCCAGCGGGGTACGTAGACCCCTGGATCGACGCGGATCTCGACGCCGCAGAAGGACACGTGGCCGATGATCCAGGCGAGCGGCTCGCCCGTGAGCCGTCGCCGAATCGCCGAGTCGAGAGATTCGTCGTCGCCGGCAGCGTGGGCCAGAAGTTCCTCCGACTCCTCCTCCGCCGCGATGAATCCTTGGCTCGCCAGCAACGCGCTGAGCGAGGCTTGATCGTTCGCTATCAACGCTCAGCAGCAGTTGTCGGGTGGACTCGCGATCGCAATGACGGCGCCAATGACAAGGAACGCGAGCACGAGCACCAGCAATATGGCGATCACCCATTTCGTCCTCTTGTCCATGCGTGAGCGAATGATGCACAAACCTGTCGGGCATCGGTCGCCGCCGTCAGCGCCTTCGAGGAATCGATCGAGCAACAGCCCGGCTGATCGGGGGACGTGACGCGGCGGTGCGATGTGGATCAAGCACCGCGGGGTCCATTAGCCCGACGGACCCACCCCACAGACCCTCGGGTCCGGAGCGCGAAGCCCGAGCATAGCGCGCGGGATGTGCCTCTGTGGGGTGCGGAGCCGTGGCCGTCGCTACCCAATGGGCGTGCTTATCAGCTCGCGCGTTTCAGCCGCTGTGAGGTTGAAGAGCTTGTAGGCGCCGTCCCCCTGCGTCTGCCTAACCTCAACCGTGTCCTGATCGATCATCTCCGAGACGATGCGCAGCCAGGTTGGGCGGCCGTCCAGGCTGCCTCCATGCTCCTCGATGAGCTGCCACAGGCGACGACGGTTTTCCCCAAACGGTTCGCGCGGATGGTCCTTGCGAAAGATCTCTCTGAGGTCACGGAAGAACGCGTTTCGGCCGCCGATGTTGTTGGCGTCATACCAGCGTTCGGGCGCGCTCTGTTCGCCGGTCATTTGGACCACTTGACACTATTGGGTTTTCTCACTAGGGTCGCGCAGCTTACTCAGGAGGGCGAGCGTGGGGTTGACCGACGCGACGCGCAGGGGGTATCGCTCCGCTGCCCCAATGGCGAGGACCAATCGGTGGCAACGTGCCGAGCCCGGGAATCGAACCCGGACGAGGGTTTCCCCCCAGCGGTTTTTAAGACCGCCGCGTCTGCCATTTCGCCAGCCCGGCACCGGGATTCTATGGGTCGTGGTGCTCTGAAGCCCGCCGGCAGCGTCCCGGCTCCGAGTCTGGGCGGCCGTATACTTCTGGAGCAGATGTTCGGTCGACGTCCAGACGCCACCTACCGACGCAGCCAGAGCGCCACCGGGCTCCCCGTACAACCGAGCCCGGTGGCGCGCGGGCTTGCGCTGCGCATCATCGACACGACGGACGACCCCCGTGAGCGCAAACGCCTCGGTCAGCTGCTCATCGACGAGCTCGACGCACTCGCGGGCCTCCCCCCTTGCGATCTCGTCGTCGCCGACCGGGCCCAGGTCCATTCGCACAACGGGCAGCGTTTGCAGAGCAAGACCTACGGCTACTACCGCTGCACCTTCGCCGACGGAGCAGTGAAGAGCGCTCGCATCCGCATCTATCACAAGACCGCGGTGCGCCAGCAGGTGATCACCACCAAGGTGTTCCTCAACACGCTGCTCCACGAATGGGAGCACCACCATGACTTCGCCGGCCTGCGCCTCCCCCGCTCGCCGCACACTGCGGGGTTCTACACGCGTCTGCGGGCGCTCGCCGATGCGCTCGAGGTCGCGTTCGTCATGCCGCCTGAGCCCGGCGCCGACGGTGCCACGCACACGTCAGCGGCCTGACCGGCGCTGCCCCGGCCGGTAAGATCACCTCTCGCCGATTTGCATCCAAAGGCACGACAATCGGGTACCTCGACCCAAAAACGGCGGTTCCGAATACGACGGCGACGTAGCCAAGTGGTAAGGCAGAGGTCTGCAAAACCTTCATCGTGAGTTCGATTCTCACCGTCGCCTCCACGCCGCGTATCCTCGACCGCGTGTCCGTGACCCAGGCAGTGCAAGCGCGCGCTCACGCCGATCTGGCTGAACGAGCCCGTCGAGTCCTCCCGGGCGGCGCCACCCATGCGTCGCGAACCTACGATCCACGCATCTACGTGGCTCGATCGAGCGGCTCGAGGAAGTGGCTGATCGACGGCACCGAGCTGATCGACTACACGATGGGTCACGGCGCGCTGCTCCTCGGTCACGCTCATCCGGCGGTGGTCGAGGCGGTGCGGGAACAGGTTTCACGAGGCACTCATTACGGCGCCGCCCACCCCCTCGAGGTCGAATGGGCCGAGCTGATCGCCTCGCTCGTGCCGTCGTCCGAGAAGGTTCGGTTCACGGCGTCCGGGACCGAGGCGGTGATGCTCGCGTTGCGGGTGGCGAGAGCGGCGACGGGTCGCGACCGCATCGTCAAACTCCAGGAGCACTTTCACGGCTGGTCGGACGCCGTGAGCCCGTACCTAGACGCGGATGGGCGAGTCCGGACGCCGGTCGGCGTGCCCGAGGCTCTGGGCGCTCTCACGACCGTGGTACGCAGCGACGACCCGGCCGACCTCGAGGCCATGCTCGCTCGTGGAGACGTCGCGGCGGTGATCATGGAACCGTCGGGCGCGCACTACGGCCAGCTTCCGCTTGAGCCCTCGTTCATCAGCGCGGCTCGCGCCGCCTGCACCGCGACCGGCAGCGTGCTCGTCTTCGACGAGGTGGTCACCGGGTTCCGGGTGTCCCCCGGGGGGATGCAGTCGGTGCTGGGGATCACGCCCGATATCAGCGTCCTCGGGAAGGTGATGGCGGGCGGCCTCCCGTCCGGTGCCATCGCGGGACGGGCCGACCTGCTCGAGTTGCTCGCGACAACGATCGCCCACCCGGGCACCTTCAACGCCAACCCGCTCAGTGCCGCCGCCGGGATCATCACGCTCCGGCTGGTTGCCGACGGCATTCCGCAGCGCACCGCCGAGTCGTACGCCATCAGCCTGGCGGGCGAATGGACGTCGGCGCTGGCGTCGGCCGGCATCCCGGGAACCATCCGACGCCTCTCGAGCATTCTCCACATCTTCCTGGGCGACCCGAAGGCACAGGCGCGGATTGCCAATGCGATGCGCGCCGAAGGTGTCGACATCCTCAACACCAGCGCCTTCTGCTCGTCGGTCCACACCATCGCCGACCTCGAGCAGTCGGTCGCGGCGTTCACGCGAGCGATCGTGATCGCGTCGGCCGCGGGATAATTCCGACCTTGTCGAGAACTCGCTAGATAATTCCGTGGCGCTGGGCCCAGAGCGCAGCCTGGACACGGTCCTCGACGCCGAGGCGATCGAATACCGATCCGAGATGCGCCTTGACCGTCTTCTCGCTGATCCCGAGGCGCCATGCGATCTGCTTGTTGCTCATTCCTCGGCCCACGAGGGTGAGCACGTCGAGCTCACGTTGAGTCAGGTCGTCGAGCGGCCGGCGCTTGATGCGATCGCGGAGCAGCTCCTTGGCGGCCTTGGGTGAGAGCGGCGTGTCTCCCTTCGCCGCCGAGCGTATCCCGTTGAGGAGTTCCTGAGGCTCGGTATCCTTGAGCAGAAACCCGACCGCGCCGTTGTCGATGGCCTCGACCACCATGTCGTGCTCGGAGTAGGACGTCAGCATTACGACTTTGGTCCCGGCCACGGCCTTGAGCATCCTGCGCAATGCCTCGAAGCCGTTCATGCCCGGCATCGAGATGTCCATCAAGACGATGTCGGGGTGTTCCTCGACGGCATAGGCAACGGCTTCCTCGCCGTCCGAAGCGGCGCCGACCACCTTGATGTCGGTCGTCCCATTCAAGAGCGAAGTGAGCCCTCGTCTCACCAACGGGTGATCATCGACGATGAGCACTCGAATGGGAGTTGCGTACGTAACGTCCACAGTCGTCACCCAGCCTAACCGATATTTCTCTTAGTGGAGAAAGAAGTCGGCGGTGGCACCGACCCAGCAGAACCGCGATACACCCGGTGCCGCGGGGAGGGGGAGCCCGCGAGGGTAAACCACTGAACTGGGTCGGCGCCCGCCCGCCTATCAGG
>JBAPWO010000240.1:0-2713 GCA_049283735.1 Candidatus Dormiibacterota bacterium | reverse complement strand
CGACGTCGGACCTGCGATCGAAGACGGCTTCTTCTACAACTTCCGCCTCCCCGGTGGACAACACTTCGTGGATGACGACCTCCAGCGGATCGAGTCACGCATGAACGTTCTCGCCGACATGAAGATTCCCTTCGTGCAGGAGGAGTTGCCGCGTGCGCACGCGGTCGAGATGTTCACCGCCATGCACCAGGACTTCAAGGTGGACATCGTCAACCGGCTGCCCGACGATGTCGCCACGGTCAGCATCTACCGGACCGGTGACTTCGTCGATCTGTGCCGGGGCCCGCACGTTCCGGATACCGGGTGGCTCGCGGCACTGCATGTGCTCCGCATCGCCGGCGTGTACTGGCGCGGCGACGCGCGCAACGAGCAGCTGCAACGTGTGTACGGCACGGCGTGGTTCACCAGGGACGAGCTCGACGCGTACATGCACCGTCTCGAGGAGGCCCGCAAACGTGACCACCGGCGGCTCGGCGCCGAGCTCGACCTGTTCTCGTTCCCGGAGGAGATCGGCTCGGGGCTGCCGGTGTTCCATCCCAATGGCGGGCTCGTGCGCAAGCTCATGGAGGACTACTCACGCCAGCGCCACGAGGAAGCCGGCTACTCCTTCGTGAACACCCCGCATATCACCAAGGAGGACCTCTTCAAGGTCTCCGGACACCTCGAGTGGTTCGCCGAAGGGATGTTCCCACCGATGGAGCTCGACGAGGGTACGAAGTACTACCTCAAGCCGATGAACTGCCCGATGCACATCCTCATCTACCGGAGCCGGATGCGCTCGTACCGCGAATTGCCCTTGCGCCTCTTCGAATTCGGCAGCGTCTACCGCTACGAGAAGTCGGGGGTGATCCATGGGCTCACCCGGGTGCGCGGGCTCACCATGGACGACGCACACATCTTCTGCTCGCGCGAGCAGATGATGGACGAGCTCATCTCCCTGCTCGATTTCACGCTGGGGCTGCTTCGCGATTTCGGGCTCACCGACTTCTATCTCGAGCTCTCGACCCGACCCGAGCACAAGGCGGTCGGCACGGTGGAGGAGTGGGACGTCGCGACCAGCGCGCTCCGCCTCGCCGCCGAGGGACGCCATCTGGAGCTGGTGCTCGACGAGGGTGGCGGCGCGTTCTACGGGCCCAAGATCTCGGTGCAGGCGCGGGACGCAATCGGACGGACGTGGCAGATGTCGACGATTCAGGTCGACTTCCAGTTCCCGCACCGATTCGACCTGCACTTCGTCGACGACAGCGGCGCCGAGCAGCAGCCGATCATGATCCACCGCGCGCTGTTCGGATCCATCGAACGCTTCTTCGGGATTCTCCTCGAGCATTACGCCGGCCATTTCCCGCTCTGGCTCGCCCCGGTGCAGTGTGCGATCGTCCCGGTCCAGGACGACAGTGAGGAGGTGATGGCATACATAAGGAGTCTCGCCGCGGCGATGCGCGACCGGGGCTTGCGCGCGTCGATCGATGAACGTCATGGCGAGAGAATGCAGGCGCGCGTGCGCGATGCGGAACTCAAGCGCATTCCCTACGTGGTGGTCATCGGCAGGCGCGACGTTGAGCGAGGTGACGGCGTGATTCGTGTCCGGGACGTGCGCCGCAACGCGCAGGAGGATGTCTCGACCGGTGCGCTCATCGATCGTCTGGCCGCCGAGGTGAGCGAGCGGCGTCCCGAGTGAGACGGGTCCGGCCCCGCAGCGCGGAGGCGACCCTCACGACCCGCGCGCCACTTCGCGGCGAGGCCAAGCTGCACGCCGCGCTCTCGGGATTCGACGTACGCGTCACCGGGAGGGTTTGCCTCGACCTCGGCGCAGCGGCCGGTGGCTTTACTCGGGTCCTGCTCGAGGCGGGCGCGTCACGCGTGTACGCCGTCGACGCGGGGTTCGGTCAGCTTCTCGGATCGCTCCGCCAGGATCCGCGCGTCGTGAACCTCGAGGCGACCAACGTGGCCGCCCTCGACAGACGCCTTGTTCCCGATCCGATCGAGGTGGTGACCATCGACGTCTCGTACCTCGCACTGGCTGCCGCGGTCGTCCAGCTCGATCGCATCACGATCGCATCGGGCGCGGACCTGATCGGCCTCGTCAAGCCGATGTTCGAGCTGCGACTGGCGACGGCTCCATCCGACCCGCTGATCGTCGAGGCCGCGACCGAGCGCGCCGCGGCAGGCATCGTCGCAGCCGGTTGGGAGGTCATGGGCGCCATACCATCGCCCGTGCTCGGTGGGCGTGGGGCAGTCGAGGCCCTGGTGCACGCCCGGAGATCACGATGACCTCGCGGCAGGTTTGGGGGCTTCGCGCGCGTGTTATATTCAGCGGCCGACGCCCATGGTTGGGCGCCGCAAAGCAGGACCGCCAGGTACGGCCCTCACCTTCCGGGCTTGCCTTGAAGGTCCAGCACCCGAACCCTGGATAGCGGAACCGCTGTCCAGTTTTTTATTTCCACAAGGAGGCCGCGCCGATCGCATTCCGAGAGCTCAGGGTCAACGACCAGATTCGCATCCCCACGGTCCGGCTGTTTGACGACACCACCGGCGAACAGCTGGGAATCGTGACCATCGAACGAGCGCGAGAGCTCGCCGCCCAACGTGAACTCGACCTGGTCGAGGTGGCACCTCAGGCCCAACCGCCGGTGTGCCGTCTCATGGACTACGGGCGCTTCAAGTTCGAAGGCCTGAAGAAGGAGAAGGAAAGCCGCAATGAGCACTACACCAT
>JBAPWO010000239.1:0-42480 GCA_049283735.1 Candidatus Dormiibacterota bacterium | reverse complement strand
GGTGTACGACGGCAGCTTTCATGGGGCGACTCCTCGCGAATCAGTTGGCTTCGTCCCGGCTTGGACGGATCCCAGTAGAACGCTTGTGGCCCTAGCCGGACCATGGCCGTTGGTCACTTGACTGGCGCCGAAGGTCCCGCCGGTTGCGTCGCTTCCAGAGTTCGGCCCTCGCCGCGTGCGGCGCCGTCGGTCACGCCAGCGACGCCGGCAGAGCCGTTGCTCGGTGGCGTGGAGGCCATTACACGCGGCCAACTGCGTACGGGAAGCTCATCACGCTCAACTCGAGGGTTGTGGTCAGGAGCGCGCAGCGTCGCGCTGCGCGCTCCTGCCGGAATCAGTTGGAGGTGGGCGCGAAGGACCCCAGCTGATTGAGAACGGCGACCCCAAACTCGTACTGCCACTCGACGAACTTGGTGACGATGTCGAAGTTGCGATCCACGACGGTGTCGATGGCCGGGATGAGCTTCTCAGAGTTGGGAAGCATGAACACGGTCAGAGGAACCAGGACGGAGGTGATGCCCTTGAGGACCTCGGTGGCCGCGAGCTTGATCTCCGTTGTCTGCTGGAGGCCTTCTGCGATTGCGGCATTGGCGGTGCGGGTCTTGTCGGCGTAGTCGGTCATGACTGTTTCCTCGTCACCTCCGGGTCCCGTTGGGGGTCCTACTTGAGAGGCTGCGCTAAGTATACCAAGCAGATGCTAGGTTGTCAAACCAAGCTTGCTCTGGTCTCCAGCGCTCCACCAACACTTGCGCTTCTTGGGTTCGAATCGCCAGCTCACAAAAGATCGAGCAGGAAAGCCGCGTCGCTAAGACAAGCGTCTTGTGGGCCGCAGCGCCACCCGCTGACTCCTCGCAAGAGCTCGACTGGTCTCCCGCTAACCGTCGCCGATCTCCGGGGTGTTGCTGAGATTGTTATGGCGGTCGGGCGAGCCTCAGCACGGGCATTGGTGGAAGCCCCCGACCCATCAGTGAGGAGAGCATGCTCGTCACCGCCGAAACGAATCAGCATGTGACGGCGCCCAAGCAGGCAACGTCGGCCCGAGAGGCCGTCCGGCTGATCAAGAGCGGAGACCGTGTCTACCTCCACGCCGGCAGCGCTGTGCCAGGCGCGCTCCTCGGCGCCCTCCTGGACCGCAGGTCGGAACTTCATGACGTGGAGCTGATCCATCTCCACGTCAATGGTGACGTCGCCAGGGCGGCCTCGGCCGCGGCTCCGAACATCCGTCGTTGCGTTCTGTTCGTCGATTCGACCACGCGCGATGCGGTGGCGACCGGGGCGGCGACGTACGTGCCCGTGTTCCTCTCAGACGTGCCTCGCCTGTTCAGCACGGGCAGACTGCCGCTAGATGTGGCGCTCCTCCATGTCTCGCCTCCTGACCTGCACGGCTACTGCTCTCTGGGTGTCTCGGTGGACTGCACGCTCGCTGCCGCGCGCGGCGCGACTGCGCATCGCCCAGATCAACCCAAGGATGCCGCGAACGCACGGCGATTCGTTTATCCACCTCAACGACTTCGACGCTGTGATCGAGGTGGACGAACCGCTGCCCGAAGCCTCCGCGCCTGTGATCACTGCGGAGCATCTTGCCGTCGGTCGAAATGTGGCAGAGCTGATTGAGGACGGGGCGACACTTCAACTTGGGATTGGCGCGATCCCCAACGCCGTCCTCGGACTGCTCGGCGACCGTCGCGAGCTTGGAGTGCATAGCGAGGTGGTGTCGGACGGCGTGCTCGAGTTGGTTAGCGCGGGTGTGATCACCGGCAGCCGCAAGACCATCAACCGAGGCAAGCTCGTCGTGGCGTTCCTCAATGGCAGCCGACGCCTCTACGATTTCGCGGACGACAACCCGATGCTGGAGATGCGCTCCTTCGAGTACACCAACGACACACGGACCATCCTGCGTCTCGACAACATGGTGGCGATCAACTCAGCACTGCAGATCGATCTGACCGGGCAGGTCTGTGCGGAATCAATCGGCGCACGCATGTACAGCGGCGTGGGTGGGCAGATGGATTTCATGCGGGGAGCGGCGCTGTCACGGGGCGGCCGACCGGTGATTGCCCTGTTGTCAACTGCACGCGGCGGCCAGCTCTCGCGCATCGTCCCCACGCTTGCGGACGGTGCTGGCGTGACAACTTCCCGTGCACACGTGCACTGGGTTGCCACCGAACACGGCCGCATCGACCTCCACGGAATGGACTTGGCCCATCGCGCTCACGCTCTCATTGCCCTCGCAGCACCACGTTTTCAGGACGAGTTGACGGCAGCGGCGCTGCGGCGCGGGTTGTTCCGAGACGGCTGACCGCACAGACGTGACATTCGGAGTCCCAGCACGGGTGCCTTCGCCTGCATCGTGGTGCCCTCAGCGAAGGGATTCTGAATACGCGGCGCCCTTCGGTGCCCGGCTTTGCACCGCGCTCCCGAGACCTGGAAATGCGGTATACCGCGTCAAGCGGTATCGAGGGTTCGAATCCCTCGCGCTCCGGACTTCACATATAGGATAAGGGATTTCGCGTCCCTTTAGTGCAGAAGGCCCAGCTGCCCGGGTCGTTCTTCGCGACCTGCTCGCACTCCTGGAGAGCGCCCTCGTCGAACCCTTCCACCCCGACAACAAGGCGGTCATCGCGAAAGCCCGCGACCGGCAGGTAGGCGAGCCCCAACCCGCCTGACGCCCCTCCTCGGGCTCTCGCCGTTTAGGCGATTGGCCTACCCAGTCCGCGCGGTCTCTCCTTGTATATGTCAGACGGTATCGCGTCCGGAAGTTCGTGAGGAATGAGGTTATTGCCGAGCAACCTAAGACCGCGGGCGCCTTGCGACAACCTCGCGTTCGGCGCCCTCACCATTCCTTAAGACAACGCTAAGGCAAGTCCATACGATCTGTTCTCGTGAACCAAGGCGCGACTGAGGGTCGTAATTCGCGGGTACTGAAATGTGCGGTGTTTGATGGCCCTCGAACGAGGGTCTGAAGCAGCACCGAGTACAGGTTGGCAGCCGTCTCCTGACCAAAGACGCTGCGCTTGAAGGAGGGCACTGGCGATGTTTCGAAATGTGGTGCGACCTGCCGTGTTCTGGGCGGCGTGCTTGGCGCTGTCCGCGGCGTTTGCGGCGGTAGCCGCCCCCATGGTCGCCCAGGCAGCTTTGGCCGGACCGTTCCAGGTCGTTCTCAAGGATCCAGGACCAAGTCATTGTCCTGCCGGCACCTATGTGACAGTTCAGCCAGGGCCAACTCCATCCCCATATTTCGTTCTCAAGAGCCCTGGACCAGAGGGGTGCGCGCCGGGTATCGACTTGTTCGGAGACCCCGGGGCATCGAGTTCGCCTCAGGGCATCGCCATCGGGTTGCCGCTCACCGCCGCTGACTGCTCCCAGGGCACCGCGTTGTTCGATACCGAACTCCTTTCGCTTGGCGCCAGCCTACCGGGTCCCACGACCGCGTCCTCGTCCTGCCCCAGCGGTGACGTCGCTTTGTCCGCACTGCAGGCGGCGATAGCCAACATTGCGGTCGCTCCTGGCTCCTTTGGACTCGACAAAGGAGGGCGGGTTGTGCTGCCGGCAGTGCAAGACCCCGGCGGTTACCTGCTGGTCGACCCCGGCCGCAGCGGCGGTCAGCCCCTGGCCGGCCTCTATGGCGTAACCAATGTTGGGCAAGAGGTCGTGATCCTCTTTGAAAACGGAAATCCGGACCACCCCATCGTCGTGGGGAACCCCATCACGCCCGGGGTGTCGGTTCTCACCTACCCTGGCCTGGGTACGTCCCCCAACCTCAACAGTGTCGTTTGTATCCAGATCGGCGCGGTCTGGCACCGGAGCACGGGGACCTGCGAAGTCTCCGGTGGGGCAACCGCACCGAAGGGTTTGACCATCCCCGCAGCGACGACCCTCCTCGTCGATGCAACCGGTTCCCTCATTGTCAACGGCGGCGTTCTGACACTCAACGGCAACCCCGCCAACCCCGGAGCGCTCACCATCTCCGGCGGTGGAGTTCTCACTCTGGGTCCAACGGGCTCCGTCAATGTCAACGGCGGCGTTCTAACACTCAACGGCGACCCCGCCAACCCGGGGGCCCTGACGATGTCTCCGGGGGCCACATTGAACCTAGGTTCTGGCGGGTCGCTGATAGGAGGTGGGGTCCTGACCCTCAACGGCACCACCACGAATGATGGGTCGCTCACCATCGGCCCTAGTGGGGTCACGACAATTCAGCAAGGTGGCTCACTCGTCAACGGTGGAACCCTCACCAACGACGGGAGCCTCACGAACGACGGAACTCTCGTCAACAACGGCAGCTTCATTGATCTGGGCGTATTCGTGAACAACGGTGTCTGCGTCAATTGCTGACGGTGTGAACGGACGACGCTCCTTATATGGCTCGAGGTGGCAGCCATCGGCCTGATTGGCGCGCCCGGTCTCGCCGCTTGTGGGTGACACAAGCGCAGCGTTCCTTTGAGCACGGCGTATTCTGTGCGCGTATCAAGCGGCGGAAGCAGAGGGCTGTCATGACTCCTGATCAACTCCAGGCCAGGCTGTCGGCCGCGCTGGTCGACCGCCAACTCCTCGACCATCCCTTCTACCGGCGCTGGGAGGCGGGGTCTCTTCAGCCCGGCGAGCTTGGCGCCTACGCAGCGCAGTATCGCTACTTCGAGGCATCGCTCCCCGGCATCCTCCGCGCGCTGCTCGCCCGCCTCGAGCCCGGTCGAGCCGTGGAGTTGGTTCAGCAGAACCTCGCTGACGAGGTGTCCAACCCTGAGCCACACGTAGCCCTTTTCGCGGATTTTGCGCATGCAGTGGGAGCAGGCGATGCGCTCCCCAGCGACGCAACCAGCCGCCTATTGACGACATACCGGGACCTGATCGAGTCGAGTCCCGCCGAGGGGCTCGCTGCGCTCGTGGCCTACGAGATGCAAGCGCCGGCGATCGCGGCCTCGAAGGCAGACGGCCTGCGACGGCATTACGAGATCAGCGCGGCAGGGACCCGGTTCTGGGACATCCACGCGACCATGGACCAGGACCATGCCCGCTGGGGCATAGAGGCCGTTGCCGAGCTCGGAGCATCGGAGGGCCGGTTGATCGGTGCCGCTCGGTCCGCCGCCGACGCGTGGTGGGCATTCCTCGATGATCGTGACGCTGCGGTTGCACTCCCAGCGTGACTCGGCGGCCGGCTCGCGCTCGCGCTTGACGCCGCGCAGCGCCTCGACCTAGTCGCTCCTGCCGGCAGCCCGCCAGACTGGATGCTCGCTACCCCAGCGAAGCATCACCAGGGCCCAGCCTGTTGCCCCGTTCCCGCATGCCGGGCCGAACGCCAACCGCTGGACAACAAGGAGGCAACGTAACCGTGGCAGATCAGACGCCCGATTCGACAACTCGACACACCTTCAACGCGGATTCGATCCGCGGCGCAAATGTCGTTGCGACCATCGACTTCCACCGGACTCTGATCTACGTGCTCGGCAGACCTGGCGCGGAGTCCCCGGAGCGGGTCGAGGACGTGGATGTACAGGGTCATGCCCACGAGATTGCCCACAAGGCCGGCAACCCCAAGGGGACGTATGAGGCCGGGAACCCTGACTACTGGCGCGAGATCAGCGAGGCCCTCGCTCCAGCCCGAGCGATCCTATTGATGGGCCACGGGAACGGGAAGGCAAATGCCTCTCACCAATGGGTGGCCTATGCGGAGCAGCATCGCAAGGACGTCGCTGCGAAGGTCATCGCCGACGTTCGCGCCGACATCGATGACCTCACCGGCCAGCAGGTCGTCCAGCTCGCGCATCACTACTTCGCGATCCAACGACTCTGGAGCGGGGGCTGACCGGTCTCGGCGCTCCCTCCGCGCATCCCTGTCGAAATTGCCGCTGCTCAATCGTCGTCTAAGCATTGAACAACCTCTTACCAGGAGCACGCGACATGCCCAAGTACATCTTCCTGCAGTACGTTGACGAGTCGGTCGCACCGCGACCCGGGACGCCCGAGCTGAACGCCGTGATCGAAGCCTTCGCGACATACCTCGAGGAGCTCAAGGCGGCGGGGGCCTTCCTTGACGGCGATCCGTGCCAGCCCTCGTCAGCAGCGTTCACGGTCAACGTCCGCGACGGCGAGGCGACGACCACGGACGGGCCGATGAGCCCGGCCGTACCGTGGCTCAACGGCTACTTCGTGTTGGACTGCAAGGATCGCGCTGCCGCGGCCGCGTGGGCGGCGAAGAATCCGGCGGCGCACGTCGGCAGCGTTGAGGTGCACCCGATTCTGACCCTGTAGCGGGCTGCGAAACGCTCGGGTTCTTCTTGGAGCTTGTCCAGGCGTCAGGCGGTACGTTCCACCTGGACATCCACGACATCGTCGCCAACGACGACCACGCCATTGCGCTGGTCACCTCCCACCTGGAGGTCGGCGGCGTCAAGTACGAGGATTTGGGCTCGCACGTCGTGCATATGAAGGACGGCAGGGTGACCGAGTCGTGGTTCTTTGCCTGGAACCCCTACCAGCAGGACGAGCTCTTTCCCCGCTGACGGAGGACAAATACGGCGGCGCGACTGAGAGGACGTACGGCGCGATAGCACGCCCTGCAACGGCACTTCGTCCCTGCATCCGTGATCTGCCCGCGCTCTGGTGATGGGTCCCAAGCAGCGCGGTAGAGTAGCGCTGCGAGTATGGATCAAGCGCCGATGACCTGCCCCGGATGCAGCGCCAGCATTCCGCCCGCCGCAAGGTTTTGCCCGCTTTGCGGACTGCGTTTGAGCCGCGCCTGCCCCGCCTGCGGTGCGGCCGCCGAGCCCGACTACGCCTTCTGCCTCAACTGCGGCGCGTCGCTCCAGGCAGGGGCGAAGGCAGCCGCCGTCGCTGCGGCGCCTGCGCGGGACGTCGCCTCGGATCCGACCGCTACGGCAGAGCGGCGGCTGGTCTCGGTCCTCTTTGCGGACCTGGTGGGGTTCACCTCGCTCTCGGAGAAACAGGATGCCGAGGAGGTACGCGAGCTGCTCACGACCTACTTCGAGACATGCAAGGCGCTGATAACCCGCTACGGAGGCGTGGTCGAGAAGTTCATCGGCGATGCCGTGATGGCGGTGTGGGGTGCTCCCGTCGCTCACGAAGATGACGCCGAGCGTGCGGTACGTGCGGCGCTCGACCTGGTGGACGCGGTGGCAACTCTCGGGTCCGAAACCGGGGCACCGCAGCTGCGAGCGCGCGCGGGCGTACTGACCGGGGAGGCGGCGGTGACACTCAGTGCGGTTGGACAGGGCATGGTTGCCGGCGATCTCGTCAACACTGCTTCCCGGATCCAGGCGGAAGCGCTGCCGGGGACTGTCCTGGTCGGTGACGCCACGCGGCGAGCCACCGAAGCGGCCATCGTCTACGAGGACATCGGCGACCGCGCTCTCAAGGGCAAAGCGGAGCCCGTGCGGGTGTGGCAGGCCTTGCGCGTGGTTGCCTTTGTCGGGGGCGCGCAGAAGTCGGAGGGGCTGGAGGCCCCGTTCGTCGGCCGAGATCGTGAGTTGCGCCTCCTCAAGGATCAGTTCCATGCAAGCGCCGAGGAGCACAAGGCGCATCTCGTCTCGGTAGTCGGCATTGCCGGGATCGGAAAGTCACGCCTCGGCTGGGAGTTCTTCAAGTACCTCGACGGCATCGCCGGACTCGTCTACACGCACCGAGGTCGCTGTCTCGCCTACGGCGAAGGGGTCACCTACTGGGCGCTCGCGGAGATGGTGCGGATGCGGGCCGGGATCACCGAAGCGGAGGACCCGGCCTCGGCCCGAGAGAAGCTTCGTGTGTGCCTCGAGGAGTACGTGTCGGACGCTGAGGAGCGCCGTTGGGTGGAGCCGCGCCTGGCTCAACTGCTGGCGCTCGAGGGGCACGCGACCCAGGAACGTCAGGATCTCTTCAGCGCATGGCGCGTGTTCTTTGAGCGTCTCGCCGATGCACATCCGACCGTGCTGCTCTTCGAGGACATGCAGTGGGCGGACACGTCGCTGCTCGAGTTCATCGAGTATCTCCTTGAATGGTCGCGGAATCACGCCCTGTACGTCGTGACGCTGGCCCGCCCGGAGCTGGTCGATCGTCATCCCACATGGGGAGCCGGTAAGCGCAATTTCACGTCGATCTTCCTTGAGCCGCTGGCGTCTGCCGCGATGGAGCACCTTCTCGATGGGCTCGTGCCCGGCCTGCCGGATGAGCTGCGTGAACAGATCCTGGAGCGTGCTGAGGGCGTGCCGCTGTACGCAGTCGAGACCGTCCGCATGCTCCTTGATCGCGGTCTGCTCGAGCGCGCCGGCAGTGTGTACCGCCTGACCGGACCCGTCGAGGATCTGGAGGTGCCGCAGAGTCTGCACGGCCTGATCGCCGCCCGCCTCGACGGGCTCCGGCCGGAGGCGAGGCGCGTCCTGCAGGACGCTGCAGTCCTCGGTAAGACCTTCACGCAGGACTCCCTGGCAGCGATCGCCGCGGTGCCCGTCGAGCAACTCGAGCCATTGCTTGCCGAGCTGGTGCGCAAGGAGGTGCTGTCGCTGCAGTCCGATCCGCGCTCTCCAGAGCGCGGCCAGTACGGTTTCCTGCAGGACCTTGTCAAGCGAGTCGCCTACGAGACACTCTCGAAACGCGACCGCAGGGAGAAGCACCTCGCGGTCGCGGCGTGGTTCGAGAGCTCCTGGGGCGGCGAGGAGTCCGATGTCGTCGAGGTGGTCGCAGCCAACTACCTCGAGGCGTACAACCTCGCTCCCCAAGACCCCGACGCCGAGCGTGTGAAGAATCTTGCCGCGGAGGTGCTCGCTCAGGCGGGGGAGCGTGCCGCTTCGCTCGCCGCCAACGCGGAAGCTGCGCGGTACTTCCAGAAAGCAGCGCAACTCGTCGGTGTCACAACCCGGCAGGCAGAACTGCTCGAGCGTGGCGGCGATACCGTATTGCAGCTCGGGCGGCTGGAACAGGCGGCAGCACTCTACGAAGAGGCGAAGCGGCTCTTTGAAGAAGGGGGGCAGTCTCATCCGGCAGCTCGGATCGACGCAAGATTGGCTGAGATCGCATATCAGCAGGGCCACCTCGACCAGGCGATCGACCGACTGCGCCGCGCGCATCGCGTTCTTGCCGGCGATGAACCGGACGCGGCGTTTGCCTTCGTGACGGGTCAGTTCGGCAGGTTCCTTGCGCTTGCGAGCGACCAGGAAGCGGCGCCAGTGCTCGAGGAAGCATTGCTGCTGTCGGCGCAGTTGCAGCTTCACGAGGTCTACTCGCAGGCTCTGAGCAGCCGGGCGATCTGGGTCCTCCGCAGGGGGCGTCTCGATGAAGCTGCAACGTTGCTGCGTCGCGCGCTCGAGGTCGCGATGGACGGTGAATTCACAACCGCCGCGTTTCGCGCTTGGACCAACCTGGGTGTCGTTCTCGAATCTCAGGACCGATTCCTCGAAGTCGTGGACTCGATGGCGCCCATGCTCGCGATGGCGCGGCAGAAAGGCGACCGTGCACGCGAGCTTGCAGCGCTCGTCGGGGTCCTGAGTTCGCTCGCCGCGCTGGGTAGATGGGATGAAGCCATCTCGACCGCCGCGCAGGCGGAGGCTGCTGAGGAGCTGAACGCGATGCAGTCGGTGGTTGCCGGCCTCGTCGAGCTGGTCCCAATCTACCTGCGTCGGGGGGAGATCGAGACTGCCCGCCAGCTCCTGGCGATGACCGGCGCCAGCGCCGACGGGCTGGGCGTCGACTACCGGGCCAGTATCGGGTGTGCCGAGGCAGAGCTCTATAGGGGTGAAGGCAGGCACGCCGAAGCGCTCGCCGTGGCGACGGAGATCCTTCAGCTGGTTCCCGTTCTGGGATTGCTGAGGTCACCCATCAAACGTGCCTTCGCCCAGGGACTCGAGGCCGCTCTCGAACTGGGGGATCTCGAATCCGCTGACCGGATGCTCGACCTGATACGCCAGGCGAGACCCGGGGTGGTCACTCCCTTGCTCCGCGCGCAAGCCGCACGTTTCGGGGCGCGCCTCAGTGCGATACGGGGTAACCACGACTCGGTCGAGGCAGGATTCGTTGCGGCAATCGAGGGATTTCGCGAGGTGGGAGTCCTCTTCGAGCTCGGTGTGACTTTGGTCGAACTCGCTGAGTGGCTCGCTGAACGTGGTCGCCCCGAGGAAGCACATGGGTTTGGACTCGAGTCCCGTTCGCTGTTCGAGCAGCTCGAAGCGCGCCCGTGGCTGGACAGAGTTGACCGGCTGCTCGGAACGCATGCCTCGACTCGGTTGGCACCGAGCACCCCGCTCATCAGCGCGGCCCCGTAGTCGCTGCTCGGCGACTCGCTCCGGCGACTGAGGATAACGACGCGAAGCCGCAGGCAGCCCGCCGTCGGCGACGAGCCCACCTGCGCTCCGCACCTGACTTGCGTGGGCACGTCAGGTGCGGAGGCTCACCGGACAGCCACCCTGGCCGCCTGCCGCCGCGTTGCTCCAGAGCGGCTGAACCGCATACGTCTGACCATGCAACGTGATGTTCTGGGGTCCCGTCCAGGCGCACATGTCGCCGTTCTCATTGGTCTGGACATCGTTCCACCCGTCCTGGGTCCCGTTGTAGTTGTCCGGATCGGTCACCGCCTCGGCGAACTCGTGCCCCGCGACGATGCTGTAGCTGTCGTAATAGCCGTGGCCAAAGGCGTCGTTCTGATTCACCGGATCGACACCGCAGCCCGAGCCCTGCTCAGGAACGTACGGCACGAACGCGTATCGAACACCACGGGCGCCGAGCGCATGGCCGGTCTCACCCTGAGTGCTTCGGTCGCAACCGGATCATTGGTGGTGTTCTCCACGGGCGCTGTGGACACGATCGGCGACGGAACTGCGCTCGGGTCGACCCAGGTCCCCTTCAACATGCTGGATGGGTTCTGGACGAGCTGCGCGCCGAGAGCTCCATTGCAATTGACCGAGCCAATCGCCGCGCCCTGGCAATACTGTGTCTGCACCCCTGCCCACGGACTCCCGCCGACGGAGCCGAAGAAATCGCGTAGGTAGGTCTCCGCCGTGCGGTTCGTGTAGGTGTATGAGCCCGTCGCGACCGAGAACCCGTTGGCCCATGCCGGGCCCCAGAAGACCAAGTAGACGGCCGGCTTGGTCTCAACGGTGCCCCCGTGATACAGGAGCTGGTTGGGGTCGTTTTGTGCGTCCGATTTTTAGTGGTCCTTGGTCCAGACGATGTGGGCTGACCCAACGTTCGGGGAGAGGTTGGGCGTGACGGTCGCCGTCGCGAAACCGGTCATGTCCACAGATCTCTCATCGGGACGAAGGTGAAGATATACCAGGGTCACTATCAGGCCAGGGATCCCCTGACGGCGGCCCAGCGCCTGCCACGCTCATCGCCGCGACGACCTGTGGTGAGGATGCCCTCGGACCGCCCCCGTCAGCTGCTGCGGTCTTGAATCTCCCACGCATGGTCGAGCGCATGCCAGGCGACACGGCGGGCACAGTAGCGCGGCGCCCATCCACCCTCGCGAGCGGGTTTGCCGGTTCGGTCCGCACGGATCACCGCCAGCAGCGCCTCACGCATCGCCGCGATCGCAGCGGTGTCGTCTCTTGACGGCGGCCGCACACGCACCCCAACCTTACCCGCGTAAGCCTGCTCCGCGCTGAGAACGTGCTCGTACATCGCGTCGCGATCGCGACCCCCACCGCGCGGCCCCTTCCGAAGGTCGGCCGGCGCGGACGCCACAACCTCGTCGAGCACCGTCCATGCAGCCTCGAGAAGCGCGGCTGCGCGATTGGCCTCCCGGGCGGTGGCAGGGCGCACCTCGACGGACGCGGCCTTGCTTGGCGCCCCGAACTCCGTGGTGGCATCGCCCTCGATCTCCTCGACCACGATCAGCGAGTCGAGTCCGGTGACGGTCGGCAAGCGCAGTCCTGCGGTGGCCGCGACCGCTTCATATCGAGTCGCGTATGCCGCGAGCGCCTCAACCGCCGAGTCCGGCGTTCGCCCACTCCGGCACCAACCAGGCCAGTCGACTGCCGATGCGAACGAGCGCTTGGGAGCCAGCTCGACGACGACTTCGACGTGCGAACCTGCCTTGGCCACGGCCGCGGATTCTGACAAATACGGACGCCCCCCAGCGACGGCTCGAGCGCTGAGCCGGAGTGCCCTATCCAACCGCCGACACGCTGCGCATACTTCCCTTGACGGTTCGGCCCTTGCGGGCATTGTGGAGGAGAGCGATGTACGGAACCATCATGCGGGCGAAGGTCAAGTCAGGCCGTCGCGCGGAGTACGAGAAGGTGCTGCGGGAGATGGTGCCCAGCGCCGAGGACTATGGCCACGGAATGCATTCGTACGAAGTCGCGTGGGAGGACAAGGATCCGGATCGGATCATCATGATCGTTCGCTTCAAAGATCGCGAAAGCTACATGGCGAATGCCGGCAGACCCGAGACCGACACCGACTACCGCAAGCAGCTCGAGTACCTCGACGGTGAGCCGGAGTGGATTGACGTGAACTACGCCGACTACGTCGGTCAGTCGTTGGGCTGAGCCGGCTCCGTCGTCGTTCCGAGGGCGCGTCGAATCGCGCGCGGGAGGTCTACGGCAGGTCACCCGGCGGGCTGCCGCGCGTCTGGCCACGACGCTGGACGGAACTCAGTCTTGCCGAGTAGGATGACCCACCGATTGCCGGCGGCCCATGTGACGCCGCTGGCGCTTGTCAAAGCGCAAAGGAGGGACTCATGCAGAGCGTGGCGTTTGCAGCACCGATGCTCCCTGGGATGACGGAAACGGACCGCGCCGCAATGGCGTCCTGTGCGCACGGTGAACGGCAAGCCGATTTCGAGGCCTCACGGCGGCGGCACGGCATCACCCGGGAGGCCGTGTGGATCCAGCAGACGCCCGCCGGCGATGTTGCAGTTGTGTATCTTGAGGCGGACGACCTTCAGGCTGCATTCCAGGGGCTGGGTTCGTCCCAGGAGCCTTTCGATGTGTGGTTTCGCGAGAATGTGCGCGACGTTCACGGGATCGATCTTGCACAGGCCATGCCACCGCCGGATCAAACACTCGACTACCGTCGATAGGAGAGGGGTCCGCCGGAGGCTGCGCTAACCGACGAACGCAGCGTCAGAGCAGGTCGAGGATCCGCTGGATGGGAGCTCCGTACAGCACGTTGCCGTCCCGGCCCACCACAGTGTCCGCCTGGAACAATGCGTTGAGCGCCGCTTCTTCGGTCGCCTCCGTCACCGCTTCGAAGATCGTGTCGAACGGCGAACCCTGAGTCCAGAATTGGCCCTCGATCATGGTGCGCACGGTGGTCGTCTGGGTTGGGCTGGAACGCGGCACGCGGTTGGCCACAGAGAAGGCGATGAAGATCTCCCCGCTGCCGTCATTACCGACCGACCCGGTGCGCGCCAGCCCGAGTCCGACTCGTCGGGACACCCGCTGCAGCTGAAGCGGGTTCAAGGGGATGTCGGTCGCGACGATGCCGACGCACGAACCTTCCTGATGGTGGCCCGGCATCAGGTCGGTGATCCCTCGCCCGATTGGCCGACCGAGAATTGAAAGCTGGTGCCGGCTCGCGTAGTTGGTCTGGAGTAGAACTCCAACCGAATACGCGGTTCCGCCGATCTCGACGACTCGCGATGATGTGCCGATGCCGCCCTTGAAATCGAACTGTTGCGTTCCGGTGCCGGCGCCCACACAGCCTTCAGCCACTGGTCCTGCGCTCGCACTTTCGAGGGCACCGTGGACATGCTCGGCGCTTACCGACTGGTGACGGTTGTCGCTGAGAAATCCCGCATCGCATTCCAGCACGACCGGGATTGCCACATCGAGAGTTCCCACCTCCGGATCGCGCTCGGTCATGTACGTCACCGTGGCGTCGTACGCCACGCCGATGTGCCGCGTGTCGGTGAGCACGATCGGCGATCCGAGGAGGCCCCATTCCGCCAGCACGAGCTCACCGGTGGACACGCCGTAACCGTTGAGCGCGCTTCCGCCCGCGTAGATCCGCTCGCGAAAGAGATCACCCGCATGCGGCCACACCGCGGTCACCCCTGTCCTCGCCACCGGCTCGTTGCTTGCGGTGCTGCCGTGCCACACGGTCACATGGCCGACGCGCACGCCGGGGACGTCGGTGATCGCGTTGAGGGGGCCGGTGGGGAGGGCGCCGACGACGATGCCGTATTCCCGCACCCGGCCACGTCCGGGCGGCGGTTCCGCCTTGGTCACCCTTCCTCGACCCGCACATCCCCAGCCGTGATCGCGGTCATCGCCGCCCGACCGCGCTCGCGCAACCGCTGATGCATGCCGCCCATCCAGGCGATGTCACGCGGGAGGAAACGCTTCGGTGCCTTCGCGAGGATGGTGTAGTTGGCGTCCACCACGTTGGCAATCCGCGACCGCGATGCCTGGGACACCAATTGATATGCGTCCATGATGCTGAGGCCGGTGGCGCTCGAGATCCACGTCACCAATTGGGTGTGGGCGATCCGGAACGCATCCTCGAGCGGCCGGTACGATCCTGCGACCATGATCGCGTCGTCACTCTCGAGGCGCGGCCACTCGCAGTACACGCCCTTGATCACATCGACCGTCAGCGTCGTGTTCATCGCCCCCTCGACCGCGGCGCCGCAGACTTCGCCCTCGCCCATGGTGTAGTGCCCGTCGCCGAGCGAGAACAGCGCTCCGGGGACGTTGACACCGAGGTAGAGCGTCGCACCAGCGCGGGCCTCGGGCGTGTCCATGTTCCCGCCAAAGGCTTCGGGCACCAGGACATTGCGGGCTTCATACGCAGCCGGGGCGACGCCGATGGTGCCATGGAAGGGCTCCAGCGGCAACCGGATCTCGCACTCCGAGTCGAGGGCGTGGTAGATGACCTCCGCCGTCGAATGGTCGACGTTGTACAGCCACGTCTTCTCCGGCAATGGAGGCTGCAGCGTCGCGGTGTACTTGGTCCCGGTCAATGAGCCGAACAGCGAGACGGTGGTGCTGACCGCCCAGTCCCGGGCGGGCTGAACATCGATGAGATGGATCGCCAGCGTATCCCCGGGCTCCGCTCCTTCGACGAAGAAGGGACCCGTCTGCGGGTTGATGAACGGATACTCGATGCAGCGGCTCGGGAGATCGCCGATGCCGCGGATCCGCCCGGCGAAACAGTCTTCGGTGAACAGGCGGAGAATCTCGCCCGGGCGCACCCGCCACACCGGGTCCACACCACCGAACGTCCACGCGTACTGATCGGGACGTGGGGTGATCGACCGCACCACCGTTAGCTCAGCCATGTGCGTACCTCGGCTGCCGTCGGCCGCCTAACTCTTGGACGCCGGACTCGACTCCGCGTGCAACTCGTGGATCCAATATCGGTCGCGACGGGGCCGAAGGAAGGCGAAGTAGTAGATGAGGCCGGCAATGATGATGCCGAGCACGGTGAGCAGGTCGCTGCCCTTCTGCTGTGTCAGCGCTAGTGCAGACCCGACGAGCGCAATGATCGGTGGCACCGGCCAGAGCGGCATCCGGGACGGACGCTCGAGATCGCGGTCGCGGACCCGGCTGACCAGCGCCGAGATCGCGATCAACGCATACAGGATGATCAAGAGGACGGCGGTGAACGTCACGACGGCGACGAGCGATGACTGCAGGCACAGGATGGTCGCCAGCCCTCCCACCACCAGCGTCGCCACCCACGGAGAGTTGCGCGTCACCGACACCTTTCCGAGCCAGGAGCTGATCGGCTCGGGCCACGCGCGATCCCGGCCGCCGGCCCAGACGATGCGCGCGAACTGCAGGGTGATTGCCAGCGAGGCGTTGAAGATCGCGAGGATCCCACCCCAGATGATGATCGTCACGAAGCCGCTGCCGAAGGAGTCTCTCGCGACGTCGGTCAGCGGCGTCGTCGAGTGCAGGAAGCTGTTGAGATTCGGCGCGCCGAACACCACCGCGACGAACGGGATCACCTCGAAGATAATCCCGATCAGGGCGGCGGTGACGACCGCTCTGCCGACCCGTGCCGCGCCTCCGGTGGTTTCCTCGGAGAAGTTGATGGCGCTGTCATATCCGTTGACCGAGAAGAGGGCGACCGCGATCGCCGACACGACGATCGAAACAGTGACCGGAGCGAGCCCGCTGCCGGCGGCGACCGAACCGTTGGTCAGGATTGACAGCGGCTGATGGAGGTGGCTCACGCCCGACACCAGCAGCGCCGTTACCACCAGCAATTCGAGCAGCAGGAAGATCCCGGTCAGAATCGCGTTGAAGCGGATCTGGAACAAGGCGAGAATGGTGACCAGGACCATGATCCCCGCCGCCGTGAGGTTGGTCGGGATGCTTGGGTTCAGCGAGGTGACATACGTCCCGACGCCGAACGCGACGCTCGCAGGGAGGAAGATCGCCTGACCCATGTAGTCGAGCATTGCCAGAAACCCGACTTCCTTTCCCAGGACCTGCGTGACGATGGAGAACAGCCCTCCCGCGGTCGGGTACATCGATCCCAGTTCGCCCATGCACAGCGCGATGCAGACTGCGATGAAACCGCCGAGGATGTAGGCAAGCACCGAGCCGGTTCCCGCCGTGAGAATGACCACCGGACCGATCACGAGCAGCGATGCTGTCGGTGTGATGTCCGACAACACCAGCGCGAGGTGGCCGAGGAATCCAACCGAGCGCTGCAGTCCGCCTTGACGATCGCCGACGACCGTGCTTGGAACGCCGCCCACGCCTAGAGGGTTGTCCATCTTTTCTCCCCGATCAGACAGAAGCCGCCCGATACGTAGACGGGGACTATAGCGACCGCACCCGCCGTTATGGCGCCCGCAATGACGTGACCTACCCCGCTCAGGCTGTTGCCGGAGCCCGCCACAGGTCGATGCCGCTTTCCACGGCATGCTGATCAATCTCAGCGAGCTCGTCAGCAGAGAAGTCGAGGTGGTCGAGCGCTGCAACGTTCTGGTCCAGCTGGTCGACGCTGCTCGCACCGATGAGCACCGACGTCACGCGTGGGTCGCGCAGCGCCCAGGCGAGCGCCATCTGCGCGAGGCTCTGCCCGCGCCGTTCGGCAATCACGTTCAGCGCTCGAACATGGGCGAGGTTTGCGTCGCTGAGCATGTCCTGAGTGAGGGTGCCGTTCTGGCGAGCGCGCGAGTCTTCGGGAATGCCGTGGAGGTAACGGTCGGTGAGCAGCCCCTGAGCGAGCGGTGAGAAGGCGATGCAGCCGACACCCTCAGTGCCGAGGACGTCGAGCAGGCCGTGTTCGATCCAGCGGTTGAGCATCGAATACGACGGCTGGTGAATGAGCAGCGGGGTGCCGAACCCGCGCAGGATAGTGACGGCTTCGGCAGTGCGCTTGTCGGAGTAGGAGGAGATCCCCACGTAGAGGGCCTTGCCATGCTCGACGGCGGAGTGCAGGGCGCCGAGCGACTCCTCCAGCGGTGTGCCCGGGTCAAAGTGATGGTGGTAGAAGATGTCGACGTAGTCGACGCCCAGGCGGCGCAGGCTCTGGTCGAGGCTGGCCAGGAGGTACTTTCGCGAGCCGAGGTCGCCATAGGGCCCAGGCCACATGTCCCACCCCGCCTTGGTGGAGATCACCAGTTCATCGCGATGGTCGCGAAAGTCCGTGCTGAGGATGCGCCCGAAGTTCGATTCGGCGCTGCCGTACGGCGGGCCGTAGTTGTTGGCGAGGTCGAAGTGGGTGATTCCCAGGTCGAAAGCCCGGCGCAGGATGGCCCGCTGGCTCTCGAGCGAGCGCCCGTCGCCGAAGTTCTGCCAGAGGCCCAACGACACAGCGGGGAGGAGCAGGCCGCTCCGCCCGCAGCGGCGGTAGGTCATCGATGCGTATCGATCGGCCGCGGGGCGGTAGCCGTTCACCTCGGTCACACCAGGATTCTGGAACATCGACACTGTCGTTAGAGTTGAGGGGTGATCGGAGACACCGTGGAGGTCATCGTCGACGCCGGGACCGGAACCGCGCGGACCTTCGAGATCAGCGCAACCCGCGCCGGCAGGCGGGTGGAGGTGACCACCGCGCGAGGCATTGTCGAGGTGGCGGAACTGACCCGCACAGGGCAGCCGGTGCGCGTCGGGCGCTTCATGGCGACGCGGGTCGTCGCGATCGTCGAGCACCCGGCGTCCGACGCGAAGACGGGACCGGAGCGCCGCCGTAACAAGCGAGTTGAGCAGGAGGAGACGCTGCTCTGATCGGCCGGGTTCGCGTGGGGTCGGACGTGCCTCGCGCGGCATACTTAATTTTGGAAGTGATAGCGGTTGCTCGTCGGGGCGTCCGTCCCTCCAGCCCCTTGTTAGTAGCCTTGACCCTCGCGGCGGTCGCCATCGCCGCTCTCCTGACGATGCAGGCCTTCGGCGCGCTCCAACCTCACGTCCGGGGTGAACGCCTTCGGGAAGGACGCGCAGTGCGGGACAGGCCAGGTCGCGAAGTATGGGTACCCCGAGTTCATCGGGCGAACGCAGTCCAATAACTGCCAGACACCAAAGGGGTAGTCGCAACTCCGCGAATCGAAACATGTGACCCCGTCAGGTCTTGCGGCGATTTGTCGTGCGGCGACATCAGCAGTTCAGGTGGGCGGAACGCCGAGGTCGAGCAGGTCGGCGACCTTCTCGGCGAGGGTGCGTTTCTAGCTCCGTCCCGTCGGATACTCGTCGACCAGTGGGTGGCGTACGCTGCCAACGAGGGGACTGCTTGATGAGATGGCAACGCGGCGGGCTTCGGCGTCGGTTTGCGATAGCCGCCATGCTTGGCATGGTCCCGCTCGCCGCTGCGTGTGGGTTGAGCAGCCCCACTACCCAAAGTAGACCGCCTGTCGCAGGGGATTGCCGGCCGGGGGCGGCATGCTTCACGCCCATATCCACCGCGAATCGGCCGTCGAACCCGGCAACGCCGGGTGGACCCCAATCGAGTGCTCCCTCAGGCCTCAGACAGTCGCTCGGCCCCACGCCGACATCGACACCGAGGCGGTCCAACGGCCCGCCGCCCGCATCCGGGTATTTTTCATTACAACCGGCGGGCGCCTCGTCGTCGCTGCCCTCGGATTCTCAGTGCGCTGCCGAAGTGCATGCTTCAACCTGGGAACCTCGACCGCAGAACCGACAGCAGAACAGCACGATGCCCGCGCCCGGAGCGATGGCGGCCTCGTTCTCCAGCCGGCCACGCGATCGAGCCGGCACCTATAACTCGTTGTGGGATTCCTGGCTCCTTCCCCGTGTCGACGGTCGGTTCGCCGGTACCACCGACGAGATACTCCAGTGGGCGGCATGCAAATGGGGTTTGCCGGACAACCTCATCCGTGCCGACGCCGTCATCGAGTCGACCTGGTTTCAGTATCTGCACTTCCCCGGGGACGCGTCACATGGGGGTGGGGGCGGGGGCAGTTGCTACTGGAATCGCGGCTGCAGCGACGCCTTCCCATCACCGACCGCCGCGTCGGCCACCTATTGCAACGGGATCGCTACCGAGGGCGTGCTCGCCTTGGAGGTGCACGATTACCAGACGGATCCGCTGACGAGTAGCGGCGGTTATCCGGACACGCCGCAATCGGGCCTGTGCCCAAAGACCTTCTCAATCCTCGGGATCATGAGTTGGGATGACCCCGCGTGGGAGGCACCGTATCCGGCTTTCACAGGCGATCAGAACGGGACCTTCCCCTTCACCCGCGACTCGACCGCAGCGGCCGCCGACTACTGGGGCGCCTACATGCGCGGGTGCTACAACGGCTGGCTGTCGTGGTTGAAGCAGACCGGCACGGGCACCTACGCAGCAGGCGACATCTGGGGTTGCATCGGGTCGTGGTACTCGGGGGCCTGGCACTCGGCCGCGGCCAACGCGTACATATCAAAGGTGCAGGCGGCCGAGAGCAACCTGATCTGGCTCACCTCATCGTTTGAGGACTCGACCCAGCAGTATGCATGCGACCCCGTCTACCGCTGCCCCGACTGATCGCTGCGCGGACTTCGCGTTCGAACGCTCGGATCGCTGACCCATGGTAGCGGTGTAACAGCCACATGAAGGAACGGTTGCCAGCGATTCGCATCCCTGTAACGGCTGCTAGCTTCGCCGATGTAGCACGCCGATTCCGCGGCGGGTGCGCCCGGACTCCGGGCATCACCGGACGGGTCGTCAGCTAGCGGCCTCCGCAGCTCGCCGTTCCTCGATGCGCGCCGGCCGGCCGGGCTACCCGACTGCGCGGAGCGAACCGGAGGTCCGACCACGCGCAACTTTCGCCGACCTGGACGAGCACACGCTGGCATGGCGACAGCATTCGTCGCGCTCGCGATTGCCGCGGCGTTGGGTGTGGCCATTGCCGGGACCGGCCCCTTGAGCCAGTCGGCGCTGACCAATGGCGCCCTCAACTGCCACAAGTCAAAGACGTGCGCTCCGAGCACGCCGACAGCCGCGCCGACGGAGTCGCCAACCGACACGACAACACCCGCGCCCACCCCGACCCCGACATCAACACCGACGGCGACACCAACACCGACGGCGACCCCGACACCAACACCAGCCCCGAGTTCCACGTCAACGCCCAGCCCCGCGCCCTCTGTCGGGCCACCTCCGGCATCCGGGTATTTCTCGCTCGAACCGGTGGGGGCGTCGCTGCCGTCTGACTCCCAGTGCGCCGCCGCCGTGCACGACTCCGCCTGGGAACCGCGACCCGAGAACCAGCAGCAGAACAGCACGATGCCCGCGCCGGGAGCGATGGCGGCGTCGTTCGCCGTCCGGCCGCGCGATCAGGGAGACACGTACAACTCGCTATGGGATTCCTGGCTCCTGCCTCGTGTTGACGGTCGGTTCACCGGGACCACCGACGAGATACTCCAGTGGGCGGCATGCAAATGGGGTTTGCCGGACAACCTCATCCGTGCCGACGCTGTCGAGGAGTCAACCTGGTTCCAGTACCTCCATTTCCCCGGGGACGCGTCACACGGCGGTGGAGGCGGCAGTTGCTACTGGAATCGCGGCTGCGGCGACAGCTTCTCATCGCCGACCACAGCGTCGACCACCTACTGCACCGGACTTGCAACCGAGGGTGTGCTCGCGTCGGAGGTGCACGATTACCAGGTCGATCCGCTGACCGCTACAGGCGGTTATCCGTACACCCCGCAAGCAGGTCTGTGCCCAAAGACCTTCTCAATCCTCGGGATCATGAGTTGGGATGACCCGGCGTGGGAGGCACCGTATCCGGCCTACGCGGGCGATCAGAACGGGACCTTCCCCTTCACCCGCGACTCGACCGCAGCGGCCGCCGACTACTGGGGCGCCTACATACGCGGGTGCTACAACGGCTGGGAGTCGTGGTTGAAGCAGACCGGCACGGGCACCTACGCAGCAGGCGACATCTGGGGTTGCATCGGCTCGTGGTATTCCGGTGACTGGCATTCGGCCGCTGCCAACGGCTACATCTCGCGCGTGCAGGCCCAGGAGAACAACCTCACGTGGTTGACCGTGTCGTTCGACGACTCGACCCAGCAGTATGAATGCAACGCCACCTATGGCTGCCCCAAGTGAGCCCGCATACGGACGGATGACATCGGCGATCGTGCACCTGGGTGCACCTCCGTGCACCTCCGTGCACCTGCGTGCACCTGTGTGCACCTGCATGCACCTCCGTGCACCTGCCTGCACCTCCAAGTGGCAGACAATGGTGGCGAAAACTTCGGAATCGTGCGGGCGCTGACGAACCCACAACGTTCGCCCTATACTTTGGCCGATCGAGCGGGGACGTCTGCATCATCCGGAGATATGCGGCGGCTCGACATTGGGGAAACGTAGGGGGCCGTAGAGCTAGAAGGGGAAATCGTGGCTAGGGGAGTGGACGAAGCGCGCCCACCCCGGGCGATACAAGGCGTCGAGGACGAGACAGACCTTGGCTTGGGTGGATTGCATGCACTGACGGCGCGTGGACCGGGTTTGCGGGTTGGTGTCGTTGGCTGCGGATACTGGGGATCGAAACACGTCCGGGTACTCGACGCAACTGACGGCGTCGCACAGGTCGTCATGGTCGACAGCCGCGCCGAACGCCTGGAGAAGTTGGCTCGAGGCTTCAGGACCGCACTCGGTCACACTGACCTCCACGCGGCGCTCGAGCACGTGGACGCCGTCGTGGTCGCGACTCCGCCGAGCACGCACGTGGGGGTCGCGCTGCAGGCGATCGAAGCCGGCAAGCACGTCCTGGTGGAGAAACCACTCGCGCCGACGACCGAGGGCGCGCTCCAGCTCATCAACGCAGCGTCCGCGGCGGGCGTGGTCCTCATGGTCGGTCACACATTCGAATACAACCCTGCGGTGCGGAAGCTCCGCGAGCTGGTGCGCGACGGGGACCTCGGCGAGCTGTACTACCTCGACAGCGCCCGGCTCAATCTCGGGCTCTACCAGGACGACGTGAACGTCATTCTTGATCTGGCGCCCCACGACATCTCCATCTTCAACTACGTGCTGGGGCGCAAGCCGGTCGCGGTCCAGGCGTGGGCGGCGCGACACGCTCACCACCGATTCGAGGACGTCGCATATCTGCGGTTGTTCTACGACGACCTGTTTGCTGACCAGGGACTGTCCGCAAACATTCATGTCAGCTGGCTGGACCCATGCAAGGTGCGCCGCGTGACGGCCGTCGGGAGCAAGAAGATGGCCATCTACGACGACGTTGCCACCGAGGAGAGGATTCGCATCCTCGACAAGGGTGTGTGCCTTGCGCCGAACAGCGGCAACGTCAGTCAGCCGCCGACGTCGTACCGGTACGGCGACATCATGGTGCCGTTCGTCCCTCCGGACGAGCCCCTCGCCGTGCAGGACCGCCACTTTGTCGAGTGCGCCGCAACCGGTGCTGCTCCTCTGACCGACGGGGAAAATGGGCTCGCGGTGGTCGAGACGCTCGAGGCCGCACAGCTTTCACGCCGCCTGGGCCGTCCCGTCCTGCTCGAAGAGGTGGACAGTCGCGGGCGCCTCATCCACCTGGTGGGCCGGGGCAACGATGGCGCCATCCGTTCCCCGCTCACCGCTGCGCAGGCCAGTGTCATGGCTACGCCGCTCCCTGAACTCCTGCTGCCCGAATCGGAGGCGGGATGACACGCCAGGTGCCGTTCACCGACCTTGCCGCGATGACGCGGGAGGTTCGCGCCACCATCGACCAGAACTGGGCGCAGCTCCTCGACTCCGGTGCATTCATCGGTGGTCAGGCGGTCGAGGAGTTCGAAGGGGCATGGGCCGACTACTGTGGCGTGAGCCATGCGATCGGTATGGCCAATGGGACGGACGCCCTCCAACTCACACTCACCGCTCTCGGGATCGGCGCCGGCGATGAGGTCATCGTGCCGGCGAATACCTTTGTGGCCACGGCGGAGGCGGTCGTCCTCGCCGGGGCAACGCCGCGATTCGCCGACGTGAGCTCGGAGACGCTGCTGCTCACGGCGGCCGACCTCGAGGCGGCAATCACGCGGCGCACACGCGCGGTGATCGTCGTGCACCTCTACGGCCAGATGCCGGACATGGGCGCGCTCAGCCGCGCCGCCAGTCGCGCCGGTGTCGTGCTCATTGAGGATGCCGCTCAGGCACACGGCGCGACCTGGAACGGCCGGCGGGCGGGATCGTTCGGTCGGGCGGCCTGCTTCAGCTTCTACCCGGGCAAGAACCTGGGCGCTTTCGGCGACGCCGGTGCGGTCGTGACCGGCGACGCTGTCCTTGCGGAACGGCTGCGGCAGCTGCGCGACCACGGTCGCGCCCGCGGGTCCCGTTACCGGCACGTCGTGGTCGGCACCAACAGCCGGCTGGATGCATTGCAGGCTGTGGTGCTCACGGCGAAGCTCCCCCGGCTCGACACCTGGAACGAGGCTCGCCGAGCGATCGCAACGCGATATCGCGCCGTCTTTACCTCGGGGCCCGCACGACTTGTGCATGAAGCGGCGGGGGCCCGGGGAGTCCACCACCTGGCAGTGGTACGAGTTCCGGGTCGGGCGATGGTTCAGCAGCGGCTTGCAGCGGCGGGGATTGAAAGCGGAATCCACTATCCGGTCCCATGCCACCGGCAGGCTCCATATCGACGATTCGCCAATGGGCCCCTACCCATCGCGGAGGCTGCCGCGGGCGAGGTGCTGTCGCTGCCGATCTTTCCGCACATGAGCGACGCTCAGGTCGTCGCTGTGTGTGACGCGGTGCACGCTGCGGTCCACGATGCGCTGAGCTCGAAGCAGGTCGACATTGCCTGACATGGTCGCGGGTGGGGATCCGCGGATTGACTCGAGCGCCATTGTCGGCTATCCCTCTTCGCGAAGCGCACCCGGAGAGCTGGTGCTCGGCCAGGACCCACACCTCCGCAGCGGCACCGTGGTCTACGCGGGATCGCGCATCGGAGCGCGCTTCGAGACCGGCCACAACGTGGTGATTCGCGAGGACTGCCGCATCGGTGACGACGTTTCGGTGTGGAGCAACTCCGTGATCGACTACGGATGCCTGATCGGGGACCGCGTGAAGATCCACGCGAACTGCTACATCGCTCAGTTCACCGAGATCGGCGACGACGTCTTTCTCGCGCCAGGCGTGACCATCGCCAACGATCTGTACCCCGGGCAAGCAGCGTCGGCCGCGGTGATGTGCGGGCCGTCGATAGGGGCGGGCGCGCAAATCGGCGTCAACGTGACCATCCTTCCCTTCGTCCGCGTCGGAGCCGGATGTCTCATCGGCGCCGGCTCGGTGGTTTCCCGTGACATCCCGGAAGGATGCGTGGCATTCGGCAACCCCGCCCGGGTGCGCGGCGAGGTTCAGCGGCTGCCGGCGATCGGAGCGCGGATCGACTCGGTGACCGGCTCGATCCGTCGCTATCGATGGGCGAAGCCCGGCGCAAATGGCAGCGAGGAGCAGGGGTGAGGCTTCGATGATCTTCAGCGATCAGCTTCGCTCTGCAGCGGACCTTCCCATCGAGGGCGCACGCGATGTGCCGCTGCGCACGCCGCTCAGCAAACGCGTGCTCGACATCGTGATTGCGTCCGCGTGTCTGATCCTGGTCTCCCCGTTGGTGGTTCTCGTGGCTGTGTTGATCAGGCTGACCAGCCCGGGACCGGCGCTGTTCCGGCAGACCCGGCTGGGCCGAGGGCAGCGGCCTTTCGTGCTCTACAAGTTCCGGACGATGCACGCCGGCTCCCCTGATGACGTCCATCGCAATTACGTCACCCAATTGCTCACGCTGGACCAGCCGCCAACCGGAGGCCGGCGGGGCCTCTACAAGCTCGAAAACGACACGCGGATCACCAGGGTCGGCCGGCTGCTCCGCAGAACCAGCATCGACGAGCTCCCGCAGCTGCTGAATGTCATTCGAGGGGACATGTCGCTCGTCGGGCCGCGCCCAGCGCTGCCCTGGGAGGCGGAGCTGATCGGTCCGACCCACTCCCGGCGCTTTGTCGTCACTCCGGGGCTCACCGGCCTGTGGCAAGTCAGCGGCAGGAACAGCCTCACCATGAAGGAGGGGCTCGACCTCGACATCGAGTATGTGGACAGAAGGAGCTTCACCCTCGATCTCTCCATCCTGCTGCGGACGGTGCCGGTCGTTCTTTCCACAACCGGGGCGCGATGAGCACTCCACCTTCCACCCTCCTGGAGGCGGCCGCGAGTGCCGCTCCCGAGCCCGAGGAGCAGCTGAGCGCCGTCTCGGCCGCAGGCGACTCCTTAACCGTTGCGGCCTGGACGATCGTGAGCCGGGTCACCGGGCTCATGCGTTTTGCGGTGATCGGAGCGGTCCTGGGCCCGACTTTCTTCGGGAACACCTACCAGTTCACCAACTCGCTCCCCAACCTCGTCTACTACGGCTTCCTGGCCGGCTCGCTCTTCTCGTCGCTCCTGGTTCCGGCGCTGGTGCGCCACGTAGATGCCGGCGACCGGCGGGCATCAGAACGGGTCGCGGGCGGCTTCCTGGGCATGACCTTGATCGCGCTGGTCGTGATCACCCCGGTGGCGGTCGGCCTCGGCCCGCAGGCGCTGAGGTTGGCAGCCCTGGGTGGCGCGCATCAACTGTCGAGCGCGGCTCAAGTGCACGTTGGGCAACTCCTCATCCTGATGTTCGTCCCGCAGATCTTCTTCTACGGCGTCGTCGGGACATCCACTGCGGTGATGAACTCTCGCCGGCGCTTCGCGCTCGCTGCCGGCGCCCCGGCGATCGAGAACCTGGGCACGATTGCCGTGCTCGCCGCGGCCGCGCTTATCTATGGATCGAGCACGAACGTCACCAATGTGCCCCTGGGTGAGATCCTCCTCCTTGGGCTCGGTTCCACCGGCGCCGTCGCTCTGCACGCGGCGACGCAGTGGTGGGGGGCACGGCGCGCGGGCGTGGTGCTCGTACCGCTTCCCGGATGGCGTGACCGCGAGGTTCGCGCGGTCGTCCGGCGGGCACTGCCTTCGCTGGCGCAGGCGGGGCTCGGCGCGATCCAGATTCTCACCCTGCTGGTGATGGCGAATCGCCTGCCCGGGGGGGTCGTCGCCTTCCAGATCGCGCTCAACTTCTACTACCTGGCGATCGCGATTGGGGCCACGCCCGTTGCGCTTTCCCTCCTTCCGCGACTGGCGCGGATGCATCTCGCCAGTGACCCTGCTGCCTTCCGAGATACGCTCGCTCGCGGTCTGGCCCTGGGATTCTTCGTGACGATCCCAGCCGCGGTCGGCTACCTGGCACTGGCCGTTCCGCTGGCCCGGGCGATCTCCTTCGGCCGGATGGGCACAGCGGCGGGCGTCGCTCTGGTAGCCGTCTCACTCGCGGCGCTGTCGCTGGCCGTCGTGGGCCAGACCGCGTTCATGATCGCGACCTACGCCTCATATGCAATGAAGGACACGCGGTCGCCGCTGGCTTCGATGCTTGTACAGGCGACCGTGTGCCTGGCGCTGGCGACCAGCTCGCTGCTGGTGCAAGGGCCGGCCGTGCTCGTGGTGCTTGGGCTGGCTCTGTCCGCGTCGACCTGCGCGGCCGGTTTCCATCTGAACGCCCGCGTCTGGCGGAATCTCAGGGGTGTTGCGAGCCAGCGTCTGCTGCCTTCGATGGCCAAGTTCGCGGCCGCCGCCGTAGTGATGGCCGGGCCGGCGTGGATCGTGGCCGCCACCGTCCCGCGGATGCTGCCCGGATCGTTCGGCCCTCGTGTCGGAATACTCGCTGCCGCGGCCGTCGGAGGCGCTGTGTTCCTGGCGCTGCAGGCCTGGTGGCGATCTCCTGAGCTTGGATGGCTCGCCGGCGGCATCGCCCAGCTGCGTCACCGCCCGGCGAGGGTCGCCGTGGAGAGCATCAATGGTTGAAGCAGGCGTGCAGCTTGGCACCACCTGGAGCGCTGACGGCGTCGCGTCGAACTCTACGGGCTGGCGCCCCGCATGGCCTCGGCTTCGCCGCCCGTCCCGACGCTGGTTCCTCGGGCCGATCCTGATCGGGGGCGCGGCGGCGGGCGCCGCCAGCACGTTGGCCCCCCTGTACGCCCTCGCCGCGCTGCCGCTCCTGGGGCTCATCGCCTGCGTGTGGCGATGGCCCGCATTGGGCGGCTTCCTGATCGTCGGACTCACCCCGCTGACCGCCGGCATCAACCGCGGTTCGGCGCTACCCCTGCTTCGGCCGAACGAAGCGATCGTCGTGATCGTGGGCATGGCGCTGGCGGCGCGCGGCATCGTCGGGCTGCGAACCGGCCGGCTACCGCGAGTCCGGATCGGGGCCGTCGAGGCCTCCATCGTTCTGCTGGCTGTGTGCAGCTCGGTTGTCCCTCTGCTCTGGATGGCAGTCCGCCAGGAGCAGATCACCTCCGACGACCTGCTGTACGCGCTCGTGCTCTGGAAGTTCCTCGGCCTGTACGCGGTGATCCGCATGAGTGTGACCACGGACCGACAGATCCTTCGATGCCTGTGGATCTCAGTCGCCGCTGCATGCATCGTCGCGGGAGTGGCGATCGTGCAGTCGCTGGGGCTCTTCGGGGTCCCGCGGCTTCTCGCCACATTTTTCGCACCCTTCGGGTATGCGGGCGCCTTTCCGGCGCGCGGCAGCTCGACTCTGGGGCTGCCCGCGGCGACCGCGGATCTCATGATCTTCAACCTGGCGATCGTCGGCGGCATGTGGTCGCGCAGCCGCCGCCACCGAGTCCTGCTCGGAGCTGCAGCCGCACTGCTTGTTCTCGGCACGCTGTCAGCAGGTGAGTTCTCCGGCGTCATCGGCCTGGTGGTGGGCATCGCCTGCATCGCGGCGGTGACCAATTCCGCTCGACTGCTCAAGGTCCTCGTTCCCGCCGGGCTGATCGGGTCGGTGCTCGTTTGGCCGGTGCTCGCAGTCCGCCTTGGCGGCTTTGCGTCGGCGAGCGGCCTCCCGATCAGCTGGACGGACCGAGTCCAGAATTTGCAGAACTACTTCTGGCCGCAACTGTTCTCGGACTGGAACTTCATCCTCGGCGTCCGCCCGGCGGCGCGAGTTGCGGTGGCCACTCAGGGGACCGGTTACGTGTGGATCGAGAGCGGCTACACGTGGCTGCTCTGGGGAGGCGGGTTCCCGCTGTTCGCCAGCTTTGTCTTCTTCGTCGTGGCGATGGCGAAGCGCGGCTGGCGGGTGGCGCGCGGGAGCGCAGACGCCGCCGGCATCGCTGGATCCGCCACGTTCGTCGCGGTGATCGTGACCGCCGTCCTGATGGTGTTCGACCCCCATCTGACGTATCGCGGATCAGGCGACGCCATGTTCATTCTGGCCGCCCTGGCCGCTACCGGTACCCGGCGCGCCGATGTCGCGCGCTCCCCCAGCCGACAGCAAGCGCCAGCGAACGAGGACCTGATGTGAACACGCCTTTATGGGATCGCGCGGACGAAACAACTGAACCATCGCCCACCCGTTCGCGGCCGAACTCGAATCATGTGAGTGCACAGCCGAGACTGCCCACTCAGTCAGAGGGCGGCTCTGAGCGCTACACCGCAATCCCGCCACCTCGCGCACCCCGTGCGCGCGAGGCCGGGGTCGGGTCGCGGTTCCTGAGGGCGCACCTGGCGTGGATCCTGCTGATCGCCCTGGCGGTGACGGCGGGCGCGTACGTGGTGGCGAAGGCGCAAAAGTCGATATACACGTCGCACGCGACGGTGGTCGTCTTCGCCGAATCGGCGAGTGCCGCAAGCCAGCAGCCCGTGGTTATGGCCACCGAGAGGGGGATCGTCTCGTCGCAGGCGGTGCTGTCGATCGCCTCGAGGGCGGCGGAGCTCTCGCCGAGCGCGCTGGAGTCCGGGTTGACGGTGACCGTCCCGGTGGACACGGATCTCCTCGACATCGCCTTCTCAGCTCCGAACCCGATGGAGGCTCAGCTCGCGGCTGAGGGTATTGCCGAGGCTTATGTTGGATTTCGGACTCCTGCGCCGACGTTCGCGCCGGGCAGCAAGACCCCGGCTCCGGCGGCGCCCGGCGCGGTGCGGCCAAGCCTCATCAGTGATGCCTCCCGGCCCGCATCCCCGACAGGTCCGAATCGCTGGCTGGATGTCGGTGTCGGCCTGATTCTGGGTTTGGCGCTGGGCGTCGGTGTGGCTTTCGCGCGTGACGCAATCGACGATCGCCTTCGTGGGCCCCTCGATCTGGCGACCGAGGCCGATGCACCGGTCCTGGCGCTGATCCCGGCTTTCCGTACCCGGAAGCGGTCCGCGGGCGAGCGGCTCGTCATCGTCAACAGTCCACGCTCGCGTGTCGCCGAGGCATATCGCGACCTACGCACACGGGTCCTCCAGGCGGCCAGTGGCCGGAATGCCGACACACTCCTGGTCACAAGCGCGACCCGGGAAGACAAGAGCACCGTTGCGGCGAACCTGGCCGCGGCACTGGCGCTGTCAGGACGGCGAGTCATCCTGGTCTGCGCGGACTTGCGAGGGAGCCGCACTCATGAGCTCTTCGGCCTGAGCGAGGGGGTCGGACTCAGCAGTGTGCTCTCGGATCGTTCGAGCCTTGGCTCTGCACTGCGCAGCACCGAGATCCCTGGGCTTCAGCTGCTCTCGGCCGGCCGTTCGGTGCCCGACCCTGGGGCGATGGTGGTGTCGCCTGCCCTGCCACGACTCCTCGGGCAGCTCCGCGGTCGGGCGGACTTCATCGTGGTCGAAGCCCCGCCGGTGCTGGCGAGCGCCGACACCGAGGTGCTCGCCCAGCTGAGCCATATGATCCTGTTCGTTGCTGATGCCCGGCTGTCGACTCGCGCCCAGGTGCGGGCCGCGACGACTCAGCTCGGGCGTTCGCCTGACGACCTGGTAGCGTGTGTGCTCGTCAACGTGGGCAGCGCGCGCCGCCTTCCGCGCCCGCTGGCCTCACCCGCCGACGCGGCGGAGCCGTCTGCCGCCAAGGTCGAGACGCCTGACCCGGTCACCGCGCCCGCACCGGCATTCAACGGGCACTCCGCGCGGGCCGCAAAGATTCCCAGCCGGTCGAGCACGATGCTCAACATTGAGAGCGCCGGGGGAGAGGAGGCCGCGGAACCCGCTCCCCGGAGTGATCGCCCGTCGAGCTCGCGCCGATGACCGCACGGATGGCGATGTCAGACACCAAGCGCCGTAGTGCGGCGGCATGCCGGCTGTACCTGGTCCGGCACGGAACGACCTCGCTCACCGTGGAGAATCGATACCGGGGCCGCCGAGACGTCCCGCTTGATGCTCAGGGCTACCGGGACGCGGTTGATGCTGCGCGGCGCCTGGGCGGCGCGGGGCTGACCTCGGTGTATACCGGGCCACTGCGTCGCACGATCGCCGCCGCGCAGATCATCGCTGACGAGCACTGGGTTCCTGACCTTCGCATTCTCCACGGGCTCAACAACCTCGACTATGGCGCGTGGGAGGGCATGACGCCGGAGGAGGCGGCGCGCTACGACCCAGAGGCATACAGCCTCTACGAATCGTCACCTCGGATCGCGGCCTGCCCACAGGGGGAGCGGCTGCTGGACGCACAGCGGCGAATGCTCGAGGCGGTTCAGTTCATCGGGTCGCGCCACGCAGGCGAATCGGTGGCCGCAGTCACGCACGCGGTGATGATCCGGCTGCTGATGATGGAACTGACCGACGGCGACGGCAGGAGCTGGCGACAGCCGGTCCGGCGCGGTTCGGTGACGGAGTTCCAGGTCGAGAAGGGCACGATCCGGCTCGTACCGCACGCCGAGGGCGCTGCCCCGTCCGTGCCGGAGGCTGCTCAGGCGGGCGCGCATGCGACCAACGGGAGGATGCCCGGTTGATGCGAGCAAGTCTGCGCAACGGCCATGCGAAACGGTCGCGGGCTGATTCCGCGCGCCGCCCTCACATCCTGCTCATCGTCGAAAACGTGCCCCTGGCTCGTGACCACAGGCTCCAGAAGCAGGCGGCGACGCTGGCGGCGGGGGGTTACCGAGTGAGCGTGATCTGCCGCGCCGACCCCAGGAACCGCACGTATTCCGCAGCTCGACTCCACGAGTACCGCGCTCCGGCAGACGCTACGAGCAAGCTCGGGTTCATCCGCGAATACGGCTACTCGTGGTTGCTCGCCGCCTTTCTCTCGCTCCGGGTCTTCGTCAGCGATCCGTTCGACGCCGTCCAGGTCAGTGGGACGCCGGACATCTACTTCGCCATCGGAGCGCCGTTCAAGCTCCTCGGCCGCCGCCTTGTGCTCGATCAGCGGGATCTTTCGCCTGAGCTCTACCAATTGCGCTACGGCATCCGTCGGGGAATCGTGTTCCAGTTGCTCTGCTGGCTCGAGCGGGAGAGCTATCGGGTCGCCGATCACGTGATCACCGTCAATCGGTCGCTCGAGAAGGTCGCGTACGCTCGAGGTGGTCTACAGCCGGGAAAGGTGAGCGTTGTCGGCAACGGCCCCGTGCTTGCAGAGCAGCGCGTCATGCCGATGCGCCCCGAGCTGAAGAAGGGAAGACGTTACCTCTGCTGCTGGGTCGGCTTCATGGGCCCGCAGGACCGCGTTGACGTGGCCCTTCGGATGATCGATCACCTGGTCCATGTGATCGGTCGGACGGACTGCCATTTCGCGTTCCTGGGAGACGGTGAGGCGCGCGCGGCATGTGAGCAACTCGCCGCGGATCTCGGCCTCGAGGACTGGATCACCTTCACCGGCTGGGTCGGACAGGAGGCGGTGTCCACCTATCTGTCCTCTGCCGATCTCGGGCTGGAGCCGAACCTCGAAGAAATCGTCTCACCGGTCAAAGGAATGGAGTACATGGCGTACGGGCTGCCCTTCGTCGGCTTCGACCTCCGGGAGACCAGGGCGCTCGCCGGGGACGCAGCGGCATACGCGGTGTCTCGAGATGTGATCGGTCTCGCGCTCCTGGTCGACAAGCTGCTTGACGACCCTGAGCTTCGGGCCGACATGGGACGGGCCGGACGCCGAGGGGTTGCCCAGCGGCTCGCGTGGGAGCTGCAGGAAAGCACCTACTTGAACGTCTACGAGCGACTTCTCGGCCGTGAGCGCCGGGACGCTCTTCAGCACGACCGAGTGGCTGTGGAGGTGTGACGGTGGTCGCTCGATCGTCGGTCTCCCTTGCGAGCCGAGCCCGGCACCGGCTGCGCACACGGGTAGCGGAGTACCCGTCGGTCTATCTGCCGTTCGCGCGGCGGAAATATCCCGGCCCCAGTCCCGAGGTGATCAGCCCTGAGACCGAGCTGGTGATCGACGGCTACACGCGATCGGCGACGACCTTCGCCGTATACGCGCTGCAACTGTCGCAACCCAAGCCGGTGCGCCTGGCGCACCACTTGCACGCCCCGGCGCAGCTGATCGAGGCGGCCCGGCGCGGCGTGCCGGCGCTTGTGCTGATCCGCGAGCCGCAGGGGGCAATCCTGTCTCAAGTTGTGCGCGAGCCCTGGGTGAGCGTGTCCGGCGCGCTGATCGCGTACTCGCGGTTCTACACGTGCCTGCTTCCATACCGCGACCGGTTCGTGGTCGGTGAGTTCGAGCAGGTCACCAACGACTTCGGCGCCGTGATCCGGCGACTCAACACGCGCTTCGGCACGAGCTTCGCGGAGTTCGAGCACACGGAATCAAGTGTGCGCGAGGTCCTCGATTTCTCCGGCTTGCGCGGCACGCTCTCGCGGATCCTGCTCGGCTTCGAGTCGGGGAAGGTCAGTCGAGCGGAGCTGGACAAAGCGCTCGCCGACCTTCGCGCCGCGACATCGCTGGAGGACAGGGAGGCGTGGGTCCCGTCCGCGAGTCGTGAGGACACCAAGCGGTCGCTGCGCCAGCAGTGGACTCACCCCTCGCTCGCGGTCCTGCGCAAGCGAGCCGAGACCGTTCACGAGAACTTCGTGGGCACGGAGCAGCCATGAGCGATGTGCACCGCGGCATCCCGCCACGACGCAGTCCGCTCGAGCAGGTGCAGCGCCGCGCGCGCTCGAGTCAGCAACCGCGGCGTATTCTGAGAGTCGCTGCCCTCGGGGTAGTGTTGCTGGCGACTGCCTGGGGGGTCAGCGCTTGCGCCTCCGAGCAGGCGAACACCACGGTGGTCCACCTGCGCCCCCAAAAGTTGGTGATATCGCTCACCTTCGACGATGCCTACCTGGACCAGTACCTCTACCTGCGACCGCTGCTTCGCGCGCGTCACATGAATGCGACGTACTACGTGATCACGTCGGACAGTGACCGACCCTTCCGCTGCTGCATGTCGTTTGCACAGCTGCGCACCCTGCAGAGCGAGGGCGACGACATCGGTGGACATGGTGTGAGTCACGTCAGGCTCACCGATCCGGCAGTTTCCTCCACCGACAAGCTGGCAGACGTGTGCGGGTCGCGCACGGACCTGCTCGCCCACGGGATAGTGGACCCGGTCTCGTATGCGTATCCGTTCGGCGCCTTCAACACCGCCGCCGAGGCCATCGTCGGGTCGTGCGGTTACTTGAACTCCAGAGAAGGTGGGGACGCCTCTCTGTTAACCACGGTCCCGAGCTTCCCCTGGGCGGATACACTGCCGCCCAAGGACCCGTACGCCTTGCGTACCGTCGATGTCGACGCACCGAAGGCGAAAAACCTCGCTGACCTGGAGACCTTCGTCAACGCGGCGGCGGCGCACGGCGGCGGCTGGCTGCCGCTCACCTTCCACCAGGTCTGCGACCACGCCGCGGCCGACTACAAGACCTGTATGTCGAGCTGGAGTGCGATCGACGACCGGCTGATGGGCCAGTTCCTTGACTGGCTTGCGGCCGCCGGACATCCGGGTGGCGCGCCCGCGGGGACGGTCGTCGAGACCGTACGCCAGGCGATGACACAGTGAGCAATACACATGCAATGACGCCGATGGACCGAATAACAGCAATGCTGATATCGGCGGTGCACCAGGTTGACAAGAAGGGGTGAGCAAAGTGGAAGGCGGAAAAACTCAACGGCGATACGACGCAACGGAATCGGGGCACCTGCGCTCGATGAGGCGCCCGGGTGTCTGCCTCGCCCTCGCGATCGCGATGGTGGCGGTGGCGCCCGCGATGTTCGGGCCGGGCGTCCTCAGCGCACGTGCGGCCACCTCGACGATCGTCTCGCTCAACTTCGACAACAACACAGCCAGCGAGTTCACCCTCGGCTACCAGCAGGGCCTGCAGCCGCACGCCGTTCCCGCGACCTTTTACGTGAACAGCGGAACAGTCGCCACCGGAACAAGCACAACTAAAATCTCGTGGACGCAGCTGGGCACGCTCGCCAGCGCGGGCGATGAGATCGGCGGCAAGACCACCGACGGCACCAACCTGACCACGCTCACCTCCACGCAGCAGATCAACGAGATTTGTGGCGATCGCCTGAACATCATGTCGCACGGCATCGTGCCGTTTACCTTCGCCTACCCGGCCGGTGCCTTCAACACCACGATCGAGAGTGAGGTTCAGAACTGCGGTTACGGCAACGCCCGCACATCAGGAAGCCTCTCTCCCACTGGGCCGACTTACGCGGAGACGACGCCGCCTAAGAATTGGCTGGCGATGCGCGCCTGGTCCGCCACCGTGCAGGTCACCCTGACCAACCTCGAGAACCTGGTGAACGGCGCGGCGACCACCGGGGGCTTGGTACCGATCGTGATCCAGAAGGTTTGCTCTCCCACTGACCCCAACGAGAGCACATGCCTGGCCTCTGCCGGGGCGATCGACCTCGCAGACCTCAACACCTTCTTGACCTGGGTGCAGAATGCCGGGCAGACGGGTGGCGCACCCGCAGGCACCGTCTTCAAGACCATGGGGGCTGCCGCAACCTCGGCCGACACGGTGGCACCGACGACGTTGATTTCGTGCAACGGAGCGCCGTGTCAGTCCAGCACGTACAGCGGAACCGTCTCGGTGGCGCTCGCGGCGACCGACCTCGGCTCCGGCGTGGCCACGACCCGATACACCACCGACGGCAGCACGCCCACGCTGACCAGCCCCGCGTACACCGGCCCGTTCTCGCTGACCGCCTCGACGACCGTCGAATACAGCTCGTGGGACAACGCTGGCAATGCCGAGGCGGTTAACACGCAGGCACTCTCGATCCAGCCGCCACCCGACACCACGCCACCGACGACGACCATCACGTGCAACAACGCGCCCTGCTTGTCGACTCCGTACATTGGAACCGTCAGCGTTACCCTCAACGCCGCCGACAATGCCGGCGGCTGGGGAGTAGCGCATACCTACTACACCACCGACGGCTCGACGCCGACCACCTCGAGCCCGGTGTACTCCGGGCCGTTCGCGCTGACCACCTCGACGAACGTCCAGTTCTTCTCAACCGACCTCGCGGGCAACACCGAGCAGGTGGAGTCGCAGCAGGTCCAGGTGCAGCCGTACAAGACGGCGGTGTCGCTCACCTTTGACAATGGTGGCTACAGTCAGTACACCCTGGGCTGGCAGCAGGCTCTGCAGCCCCACGGCGTGACCGCGAGCTTCTACGTCAACAGCGGCACCATCGGCCGCGCGACCACCCTCTCCTGGGCGCAGCTGAGCGCCTTGGCCGCGGCCGGGAACGACATCGGCGGCAAGACCGTCGACGACACGAATCTCACCACCCTGAGCGCCGCGCAGCAGATCGCCGAGATCTGCAACGACCGGCAGACCATCCTCCAGCACGGCATCACCCCGACCTCCTTCGCCTACCCCGGAGGGTTCTTCAACGCCGGTCTCGAGCAGGAGGTGGAGAGCTGCGGCTACGGCAATGCGCGCACCGCCGGCAGCTTGTCGCCCACCGGTCCCACCTACGCGGAGACCCTGCCGCCCAAGGACTGGCTGGGGCTGCGCGCCTACGCCCCCACTGGGCAGATCACCCCCGCGACCCTGGAGGCGTTGGTGACCGGGGCGGCCGCACACGGCGGAGGCTGGGTCCCCATCGTCATCCAGCGGGTCTGCTCATCCACCCTCGACCCCGGCAACTACGCCACCTGCACCTCGGTGGCGGGCTGGATCGACCTCGGTGACCTCAACACCTTCCTCACCTGGGTGCAGAACTCCGGTCAGAGCGGCGGCGCCCCGGCCGGGTCGGTGTTCGAGCCCATCCATCCCACGGCCACCTCGGCTGACACGGTGCAGCCGGTCAGCAGCGTCTCCTGCAACGGGGCCCCGTGCCTGTCGACCACATATCAGGGCACCGTCTACGTGACCCTGCAGCCGACCGATGTCGGCTCGGGCGTGGCCAGCACCCGCTACACCACCGACGGCAGCACGCCATCGCCGACCAACGGCACTCTCTACACCGGGACCTTCCCACTCACCGCCTCGACCACGGTCACCTACGAATCCTGGGACTACGCCGGCAACGCCACAGGGGTCGGCTCGGTCTCCATCGCTCTCGTGGAACAGCCCGATTCCACGCCACCGGTGACCAGCATCAGCTGCAACGGCGCGCCGTGCGCCACCACTCCCTACACAGCGCCGGTGACCGTCACCCTCACCGCGACGGACAACCCGAACGGGGGCTGGGGCGTGGCCAACACCTATTACACGACCGACGGGTCAACGCCCACCACGTCGAGCACGGTCTACACGGGTCCCTTCACCGCCCAGCAGGATGCGACGATCCGCTACTTCTCCACCGACCTTGCCGGCAATGCCGAGCTGCCGCAGTCGCAGACCATCAACTTCGCGACCATCGTGACCATCACCTTCGACGACGGCTATGAGGCCGGGTACTCACTCGCTTTTGAACATGTCCTCCTGCCCGACGGAAATGTCCACGCCACCTTCTATGTCAACACGGGCCAAGTCGGCGTGGACCCGAACGAGATGACCTATGCGGAGATGACGACCCTCTACAACCACAGCGACGAGATCGCCGGGCACGGTCTTCAGGAGATGGATCTCACCAGCTCCGCGTGGACTCAGCAGCAGAAGATCGACAACACCTGCATCGATCGCGCGAACCTCATCGCCCACGGGTTCGACCCGGTCGGCTTCGCGTATGGCTACGGCGCCTATAACGCCAATGCCGAGTCGATTGTGCAGGGCTGCGGATACACGACCGCTCGAGCCGCGGGCGGCATCGACGTGGCCGGTGTCGGGGCCGGACCGGTCTACTCCGAGACCATCCCGCCCAAGAACATGCTGGCGACCCGTACCATCTACAACGGCAACGGTACCAACGAGATCCCTCTCTCGTACTTCGAGAACTCGGTGACGTCCGCCTACCAGAACGGCGGTGGCTGGGTCCCCGTGGTGATCCATGACATCTGCTCGCAGACCTACGACCCGGCGGGCTACAGCGCCTGCGTGGCCACCGGAGGGGCTGTCGAGCTCGACACCATCAGCGCCTTCGTCACCTGGCTGCAGAACGCGGGTCAGCCGGGCGGCGCTCCGGTCGGGACCGCGACTGAGACCATACGTCAGCTGCTCTTCCCACCCGACACCACCCCGCCGGTCACCACAATCTCCTGCGATGGCGCGCCGTGTCAGGCCAGCACCTACAACGGCTCCACGACACTCGCGCTGTCGCCGACCGACGCCGGCGGCGCCGGGGTCAAAGCGACGTACTACACCACTGACGGAACCACCCCGACAACGTCGAGCCCCCAGTACACCGGCCCGTGGACGATCGCGCAAAACACCACCGTGGAGTTCTTCTCGGTTGACAACGCCGGCAACACCGAGGCGGTAGAGACGCAGCAGATCCAGGTGACGCCCAACCCGGACCCGATCATCGGAGCAGCGGGTGACATCGCATGCGATCCGCTCGCACCCGCGTTCAACAACGGCTTCGGCGTAAGCCCCGACTGCGTTGCCGCGTCCACGGAGCCGTTGCTCACGGGCGTCGACGCGGTCCTGCCCCTCGGCGACACTCAGTACAACTGCGGTGGATACCAGGCGTTTCTGCAATCCTACGCATTGAGCTGGGGACAGAAGCTGGCGATCACACACCCGGTCCCGGGCGACAATGACTATGGCCTGGAGCTCCCTGCGGGCGGGGGCACGGATTGTCCGGCGACAAACGGTGCAGGGTACTTCCAGTATTTCGGAGCCGCAGCCGGTGACCCAACTAAGGGCTACTACAGCTACAACCTCGGCACGTGGCACGTGATCGCCCTGAACACGGCGCAGTGCGACACAACCCCGGCCTTCTGCGCGGCCGGGAGCGCTCAGGACCTGTGGCTGCAGAACGACCTGAGCCATGACACCTCCGTCTGCACCCTCGCCTACTATAAGGACCCACGGTTCAGTTCCACGGCCGGTGGAGGCGACGACAACTTCCAGCAGATCTGGCAGGACCTTTACAACGGTGGCACTGACGTCGTGCTCAACGCCGGATCGCACTGGTACGAGCGGTTCGAACCGCTGAACGCGAGCGGCGTCTCCGACACGACCTATGGCATGCAGGAATTCGTGGTGGGGACCGGGGGTAACGGCCTCGACACCCCTGCAACCCAGCTCCCCACCAGCCAGGTGCTGAACAACACGACGCACGGGATCATCAAGATGACCCTGCACAACGGCAGCTACAGCTGGAACTTCATCAATAACGGGGAGAGCACCTTCACGGACTCGGGCAGCGGCAACTGCCACACCGCGCCGCCCGGGCCGGACATCACGCCGCCGACGACCACCGCCACGTGCAACGGCCTCGTCTGCGGCACGGGCTGGTACAACACCGCGGTGCAGGTCGCCCTGACAGCCACCGACAACGTCGGCGGCTCCGGGGTCGCGGCGACGTACTACACGACCGACGGTTCGACACCGACCACCGCGAGCACTGTCTACACCGCACCGTTCACCGTCTCGAGTACGGCCACGGTGAAGTTCTTCTCCACCGACAAGGTCGGCAACACGGAAGCGGTCAAATCGCAGGCGATCCAGGTCGACACGGTCCCGCCGACCACCAGCATCAGCTGCAACAGCACGACCTGTCAGGCGACCTACGCGCTTCCCGTGCAGGTGGGTCTGTCTGCGATCGACAATACCGGCGGCTCCGGGATTCGTGCGACCTACTACACCACCGACGGGAGCGACCCCACGACCAGCGGCACGGCCACCGCCTACTCCGCGCCGTTCACGGTGTCTCAGAGCGAGTCGGTGAAGTTCTATTCGATCGACTTGGCCGGCAACGCCGAGGCCGTCAAAACTCAGGCGATCCAGATCACGGTGGACACCACCCCGCCGACGACCAGCCTCACCTGCAACAGCGCGACGTGCTCCACGGGTTGGTACAACAACCCGCCGGTGACGGTCACCTTGACCGCCACGGACAACAGCGGCGGCTCCGGTGTCTTCGCCACCTATTACACCACTGACGGTTCGACACCGACGACCTCGAGCTCGGTTTACGCCGGACCCTTCACAGTTTCGGCGACGGCCACCGTCAAGTTCTTCTCCGTCGACAACGCCGGCAATGCCGAGGCGGTCAACTCGCAGACGATCCAGATTGACACCGTCGCGCCGTCGACTACCATTGCCTGCAACGGCACGGTGTGCTCGACGAGCGCGTACACCTCTGCGGTCACCGTCGGCTTGACGGCCGCGGACAACACCGGCGGTTCCGGGGTCGCCGCGACCTACTACACCACCGACGGCTCGACCCCGACCACCTCGAGCACCCTCTACACCGCGCCCTTCAACGCGTCGGCGACCACGACGGTGAAGTTCTTCTCGGTGGACAACGCCGGCAATGCCGAGACCGTCAAGGCCCAGACCATCGAGATCGACACGGTCGCACCGACAACCACGATCACCTGCAACAGCGCCACGTGCACGGCCTGGTACCACACCACTCCGGTGACCGTTGCCCTGACGGCCAGCGACAACACCGGTGGCTCCGGTGTCAAGGCCACCTACTACACCACCAACGGCTCAACGCCAACCAGCTCGAGCGCGGTCTACACCGCGCCGTTCACCGTGTCGGCGACGACCACCGTGAAGTTCTTCTCGGTGGACAACGCCGGCAACGCCGAGGCCGTCAAGTCCCAGGCCATCGGGATCGACACGGTCGCACCGACGACGACCATCACCTGCAACAGCACCACGTGCTCCACGGGCTGGTACAAGACAACTCCGGTGCGCGTCGCCCTGGCGGCCACGGACAACTCGGGTGGCTCCGGTGTCAAGGCTACCTACTACACCACCAACGGCTCGACTCCGACGACCTCGAGTACGGTCTACACCGGGCCCTTCAATGTGTCGGCCACGACCACCGTCAAGTTCTTCTCGGTGGACAACGCCGGCAATGCCGAGGCCGTCAAGTCCCAGGCCATCCAGACCGACACGGTTGCACCGACGACGACCATCACCTGCAACAGCACCACGTGCTCCACAGGCTGGTACAAGACGCTTCCGGTGACCGTCGCGCTGGTGGCCACGGACAACACAGGTGGCTCGGGTGTTGCCGCGACCTACTACACCACTGACGGCTCGACGCCGACAAACTCGAGCCCGGTCTACACCGGGCCCTTCACCGTGTCGGCAACAGCCACGATCAAGTTCTTCTCGGTGGACGTGGCCGGGAACAAGGGAGCCGTCAAGTCCCAGTCAATCAGGATCGACGCCGCACCTCCGGTGGTTTCGATCACATCGCCAGCATCGGGATCGAGCTTTGCCTTGGGCACCAAGGTGACGGTCACGGCCAGCGCGTCCGATGTGGGCACCGGCTCGGGCGCGGCCTCGGGTATTGCGACTGTGACGTTCTACCTCAACGGGACCACAGTACTGGCCACAGTCAAGACCAGCCCATATACCTTCGCCTGGAACACCACCAAGCTGGTGAGGGGAACCTACTCCTTGACCGCCGTGGCCACGGACAATGCCGGCAATTCGACGACATCGACGGCCGTAACCGTCCACATCACCTAAGGCTGCCCACCTCCAGAGCGTCGGAACCGGCGCGGTATCCGACGCTCGGAGGACGGTCACTAGCGACGCGAGCCCATCCCCATCTCCGCGGGTGTGCGCGAATCGACCGGCGGCGCGCCGGAACGATCCCCGAGTGCAGTTCCAGCACGCGGTACTGCAGCCGCGCCGACAACCTGTACGGCCGGCTCGCGTCGCACCGCTGGTGCTTGCACCTTTCGCCGGATGCTGACACCGATCAGTCCACCGAGCAACGCAACGACGGCTCCCCCGGCAATCAGGAAGTACCCAACCTGCAGATCCCGTGCCAGCGACACGGCCGGAACGAGGTGGTCGATGTCGTGCTTGAAGTTGCTCAGCAGGAAGCCGATCTCCGCCGCCCAGAGGATCGCCAGAATCGAGGCGAAGAAGCCCAGGGCGCGAGAGATGGCGCCTCCCCTGAGCACGATGACCAACCCGAACAGCATGAGCACACCGCCCACCGCGTAGGTCACCACCGCGTCGACGTTGGTGCTGCCCATCGTGAAGCCGTTCAGATCCTGTCCGGAACCTGGGAGCGTCGCCCAGTTCAGGGAAACGCCGACGGCGATCGAGGCCCCTCCCGCGACCAGTAGGACCCCAGCAAGGAATCGTCTCGCCATTGCGGTTACCTCCTTTGCAATTCCACCCTAGCACCGGCGTACCACTCGGAACCGCTGCCGTATTCGCCCTCCGGATCCTCGTCGACGGAATGCCGCCACCTTCAAAACAGGTGTTCGGCAGCCGACCTCCACCGGTCGCGGACGAAGGCCACGGCCCCTCACAAGCCCTTCGGCTACTGGAACCAGCCCTCGACGTCCAGCACAGCGTTCACGTTCCCGCTGGCGTTGAAGAGATGAATGCTCCCCGCCTGAGCGAGTTGCGAGAGACCGACCACCACCAGGTTCGGGAGCACCGGGCCGACGATGTTGAGGTCAGACGCGTTGGGACGAGGAGTGACATCCGCCGGATACGCGATGAGGTACGTGGTGGTGGAAGGGGACACCGCTGTGAGATTGGCAATTACTGCGAGCGCACCATCCTTGGGAATGCCCGCGACACCAGCCACGCCGATGGGAAGGGTCCCACCTGTGCCAAGAGCGTGGCCCGAGCACGGTGTACCGGAGCCGGCTCGCGTGTCACAGACCCGGGTTGGACCGATCGCCTGGAACTGGGCGCCGAGGGGGGTGGCGGGCAGGTTCGATCCGAACCAACCGTTCGCATCGAGGACGAAGTCGATGGAACCGCCGGCGTTGTAGACACAGACATCGGTTGCGGGGCCGCCACTTGCGTCGGGCCCCAGATCCACAATGACGCGGTTCGCCCGCG
>JBAPWO010000238.1:0-6461 GCA_049283735.1 Candidatus Dormiibacterota bacterium | reverse complement strand
CTCCTTGACCGCGCTGCCTTGCCCGACACGCACAGCTCGCCCGAGCAGCGCTACTGGCTCCTCCACGATCTCGAGGCGCTCCTCGAGCGAGCTTCGCTAGAGGCGCCGCTGCTGATTTGTCTCGATGACGCGCAGTGGGCAGACAGCGGTACTGCGGCGGCACTCCACGTGCTTCCTAGCCGGCTCGGTGCGCTTCCGATTGCATGGATCATCGCCCTTCGTCCTGGACAGGGATTGCCCCCAGTGAGGGGAGCGCTGGCGTCTCTCGAGGGAAGTGGAGCCGAAAGGCTCGTTCTTTCTCCTTTGCATCAGTCCGGCGTAGCGCGGGTGGCAGCCGACATCCTGGGGGCGGAACCCGGGACCGAACTCATGAAGATGGCGGAGCGCGCCGGCGGCAGCCCATACCTCCTGGTCGAGCTCTTTTCTGGACTCCGTGAAGAGGAACTCATGCATGTCGAGGCGGGCCGCGCCGAATTGATAACGCCTCGGCTCCCTCGTCGCGTGAGCGACAGCATGCGCGGGCGGCTGGATCGGATGTCCGCTCAAGCGCGCGAAGCCGGCACGGTGGCGGCTGCACTTGGTCGGAGGTTCTCACTCGTCGACCTCGCGGCGATGCTCAATCTGGCGCCGTCAGCTCTCCTGACGCCGGTTGAGGAACTGACGAATTGCGAGCTTTTGGTCGAACGCGACGGAAAGCTCACATTCAGCCACGACCTCACCCGAGAAGCGGTGCGAGCAAGTTTGCCCGTTTCGGTGCGCCGAGCCCTTGATCGCCAGGCGGCGACAGTGTTGCTCGCCGCCGGCGCGCTCCCCGTCGAGGTGGCAACACAGCTCACCTCGAGCGCAGAGCCCGGCGACGAGGTGGCCATCACCACCCTGTTCAAAGCTGCAGAGGCGCTCGGCGCCACCGACCCTGGTGCAGCCGCCGACTTGAGTCAGCAGGCCCTCGAACTCGCTCCCCGGACGCATCCGTTGCGCGGCCCGCTCGTCGCCAAGACGGCAGTCTGGCTCCACGCAGCGGGGCGTGCAGACGAGGCGCGAGCGTTCGCCGACACGGCCTTGCGCCAGGTGCTTCCCGCTCGTGAAGAGTCGGAGGTACACATCAGCATCGCGAGCATGTTCGCGATCTCCCCAGACGTACGCGCCGAGGCGTCTCGCACAGCGCTCGCGCTCCCGGGTCTTCCACCCGACCTTCGCACCCGCCACCTGGCGTTGCTCTTTCACAATCTCTCGACCGCCGGCCGGATTGATGAGGCTCGCATCCTCCTCGAAGCGGCAGCGTCGGCAGTCCAGGCGACCCACGATGTTGCCGGGCAATTTGTCCTCGAACTTGCGGAATCTGGACTGATGTATGCGGACGGGCGCTTCGAGCCAGCGCTCGAGTTCGTGGAATCGGCGTTGCGGACGGGTCTCAACGGCATCGACGAGACGCGTTACCACCTCACGCGCCAATGGCGCTGCGATGTCCTCGTGATGCTCGACCGATTCGATGAGTCTCTCCAGATGTACACGGAGAACATCATCGCGGCGCAGCGCGATCGCCAGGGTTGGGCACTCGGCGTGTTCGAAACCGGACGCGGCAGACAGTTGTTACAAATGGGTCGCCTCTCCGACGCAGCCGCCGCGCTCGAGGAGCGCTTCACGGTTGATGCCGCGCATCAAGTCGTCAGCGTGTTGGACGCCGCCGGCGTGGGCGCTTTGGGACGGGTAGCGATCCACACGGGCGACCGAGTGCTGGCTCAGCAGGCCGCACAAATTGCTCAAGTCATGGTCGAGCAGAGTGCCCCCGCCGTGCGTCGCCACGGCGCGTTGCTCCTCGCACTCCAGGCGATGGCCGACGGCGACACGCAGCGAGCGCACAAGTGGCTTTGTGCACTTGGAGATGATCAGCGCACTGCCATTCTCCCGGTCTTCCCAATGCAGGTCGCGGATGAGGCCTTGATTCTCCATATCGCACTCGCCATGCAGGACCGCGACCTCGCGGCCAGCGCCGTTGCGGCGGCCGAACGCCGGTCGCTCATCAACCCTGATGTTCGTTCCATTGCTGCAGCTGCGGCGCACGCCAGGGGATTGTTCAACCATAGCCACGCGGATCTCGGCGAAGCGGTTCGGCTGTACGACGGCGGCCCCCGGCCGTTGGCGCTCGCCCTTGCGCTGGAGGATCTTGGGGCTCTCAATGTCGAGCTTGGTCACCCCACGCGGGGAGTAGATGACTTTGGCCGGGCGCTCGAGCTCTACGCTCAGGCGGGCGCGGCCTTCGACTCGAGCCGGGTGCGCGGCCGCCTCAGAGCGCTGGGTGTGCGCCGCCGCCTGGTCTCGACGCCGCGGCCCGGACGAGGCTGGGACGCCATGACAGACTCGGAGCTTTCGGTGGCGCGACTGGTCGCACAGGGGCTCACGAACCGCGAGGTCGCGGAGCGTCTCTTCGTTTCGCATCACACTGTGAGCAGCCACCTGCGCCACGTGTTCGACAAGCTCGACGTGAATTCGCGCGTTGAACTCACACGCCTGGCGAGCGTTCACGACCGTCGCCCCCTGTCGTCTTAGCACCTCAACCAACTCAGCCGATCCGGAAGTCGCGATTACATGTCGCGCGTACGTGCGATGTCGACGCTCTCCCGAACGCGGTAGGACGCCGCTCGCAAACGCCGGCGACCGCGCACGCACCCGTTAGGTGGAACCGTGACAGCGATGGACCTCGTGCTAGAAATCGCACGTCCGTGCGATGTGCGGCACTAGCGTTTCCCGAGACCATGCAGGCGCCTGATGGCACCGGCATTCGTCTAAAGAAAAAGGACCACTGACATGAGGGCTTGCCCGAACATCGTGCTTGTCCACGGCGCGTGGGCCGACGGCTCCAGCTGGAGCGGCGTTATCGAGCGGCTTCAGGCCGATGGCTACAAGGTCACCGCACCACAGTTTCCGATGACCTCGCTCGCCGATGACGTTGCGCGGCTGCGTCAGGTGCTGACCCTACAGGACGGGCCGACGATCGTGGCGGGCCATTCGTACGGGGGGCAGATCATGACGGCGCTCGGCGAGGATGCACCAAACGTCGTCGGGCTGGTCTACATCGCTGCCTTCGGCCTAGATGAAGGCGAATCGCTGGGAGGCCTGCTGTCGCAAGATCCCGTGACCGCCGCCCTGGTGCACCAGTTCGTCGACCAACGCGGCTTTGCGTGGTTGTCCGAGGATGACTTCGTCAACCACTTCGCCGCCGATGTCGATCCGGTGAAGGCACACGTGATGTACGCGGTTCAGCAACCGTTGGCCGCGAGCGCATTCGGGGACGTTATGGGTGTTCCAGCCTGGAAAGCGCTCCCCTCCTGGTACTTGGTGTCAACGAACGACGAGGCGATCCCGCCTGACGCTGAGCGGCTTTTCGCGAAGCGTATGGGCGCGGTCGTAGTGGAAGTCCCGTCAAGCCACGTGGCGATGGTGTCGCATCCCAATGAGGTGGCGACGCTTACCAAGGAAGCTGCCGAGGCGTCGTTGGTCGCTAGGTAGCTAAACCTAGAAGGAGTTCTGGAGAGACCCATGCCAATGATCGACGTGTATGCAACCGCTGGGACATTCACAGACAGGCACGCCCTCGCGAAAGATCTTGCCAACGCCGTGATGCGCTGGGAGAAGGTGCCGCCCATCGCGTTGTTCTCCGACAACACGGCCGCATTCATCCACGAGCTGCCCGAGGATTCGCTGTCGAACGCGACGGGTGACAGCAACTACGTCCGGGTCCAGGTGCTCACACCGGTCGGTGTGCTCAATCGTGAACAGCAGCTCGGAGTCGTCGAAGAACTGACCGACATCGTCGCGACAGCGGCCGACGACCCGACCCTTGTCGCCCGGACGTGGGTGTTGATCACAGAGTCACCGGAAGGGGGCTGGGGCATCGCCGGGCACGCCAACACCGGAGCCGATATCGCTGCATTGGCCCGGAAGGAGCTGGCCAACGGTTAGTCGGGCAAAAAGTCGTGCGGTAGCGGCTGGGTACGTATCAATTCCATTCACACAGGGGAACTACGATGGCGTTCAAAAGACCCGCACTCCGAGGACTCCGCACGTCAGCCTTCGCCTTGGTGACGGTCGTTGCCGCGGTTGTAGCAATACCAACCTTTGCTCTTGCGCAATCGAGTCACTCCGATGCGCAGCTCCCCGTCTTCCGGGGCGTCAAACCGACCATCGTGCTCGTCCACGGCGCCTGGGCTGACGCGTCGAGCTGGGATAAGGTCATTCCGATCCTCCAGAGCGAGGGTTACACAGTCGACGCGCCGCCGAATCTGCTCCGCGGGCTGGCGAGCGACTCGGCCTACCTGGCGAGCTACCTCTCGACAATTTCAGGACCGATCATCCTCGTCGGTCATTCCTATGGGGGAGCGGTCATCACTAACGCTGCAACCGCCAACCCGAAGGTAAAAGCACTCGTGTACGTCGACGCGTTCGAACCTGCCGCAGGCGAGACTCTTGAGGCGCTAACCTTCTCGAAGCCGGGATCCTGCCTGGCCGGCGGGGGTGACTTGAGCAATGTCTTCAATCTTGGCGTTGACCCTTCGCAGCCAGCAGGCGATTACGACCTGTATCTGAAGGTGCAGCCGGGAACGGACTACCCCGGATTCGCGGCGTGCTTTGCCAACTTCGTGCCGCGCGCTGAGGCAGCCGTTCTTGGAGCTGTCCAACGTCCGCTAGCGCTCGATGCATTCACGACACCCTCGGAGACACCGGCATGGGCCAGCATCCCTTCGTGGGCCATCTTCGGCACGAAGGATCTCGCGATCCCGCCGCCAGAACTGACATTCATGGCAGACCGCGCGCACTCGAAGATCACCCGGGTTGTGGGCGGCCACCTGTCACTGATCACACAGCCATGGGCAGTGGCCGGCGTCATCATCGACGCCGCGATAGCTACTCGGTAGCCGAATAGTGTGGCCCGACGCTGCAGACAAACTCGGAATCTGCAGCGTCGGACCGCTGACCACAGACGAGCCGCGTGATGAAAGCACCAGGCGCCCCGCTAACGGGCTCCTCCCATGAAAGGTCGACACCGGTGAAAAGCATGCAATACACCAATTACAAGAGTCTTGGTCTCCGCAGAGAGCGTGGAGTGGCCTTTGTGACGATCAACCATCCTCCCATGAACATGCTGGACGTTCCCTTAGTCAATGAGCTCACCACTTTCCTGAACGAAGCACAAAGGGACGATGAGGTCCGGGTGGTCGTGTTTGATAGCGCTGATCCAGACTACTTTCTTGCCCTTTACGACGCTCAGGATTTGGTCACCAGAGCGGTGAACCCAGGGATAACTGGGACCGTCACGTCTTTCTTCCAAGAGTTTGTTGAACGCTATCGCACATCCCCAAAGGTGACCATCGCTCGTATCGAAGGTCGTGTCCGTTTCGCGGGCAATGAATTTGTGCTGGGCCTGGACCTGCGCTTCGCTGCCAAAGGGCGAGCGATCTTTGGACAGCCAGAAGTCAGTTTGGGGGTTATTCCAGGCGGAGGAGCCACACAGCGTCTTCCACGGTTAGTTGGTCGCGCACGCGCCCTCGAAATTATCCTCGGTTCGCAGGACTTCGATGCCGAACAGGCCGAGCGCTATGGATGGGTGAACCGGGCGCTTCCGAGTGCGGAGATCGGCACTTTTGTGGAACAACTCGCGTTCAGGATCGCTTCGTTCTCAGCCGATGCCTTGCGACTGGCCAAAGAAGCCGTCGATGCTGGGGCTCGGCCCTTTGCGGAGGGACTGCGCGAGGAAGGCTCTCGCTGGGATCAAGCCATTGCCACCGTCGAGGCAAGACGACGGATGCAGGAGTTTCTTGCGCGTGGTGGTCAGACGAGAGAAGGGGCGGTCAGTTATGAATGGCTCGTTGGCGCACTCGCTGGGTAATCCGTAGTGAGCGTGAATGTGAGTACCGGCCCCCTAGCGCTTGACGTCTACGTCGCTCCGATGCGACCCTACACCTTTCCTGGTCAGCTCGGGGCGGGTGAGGTCCCGACTTGGGCGCCGTCCAGCAGCACCCTCATTTCCGGGCCAACCGAAGGCATCATCATCGACGCCCTGCTGACCTTCGAAAATGCGGACCAGATCGCCGCTAGGGCGAAGTGCATCGGCAGGAAGGTCACGGGCATTTACATCACCCACGGCCACTCCGACCATTGGCTCGGACTCGCCCGACTTCTCCAGCACTTCCCCGACGCCCGTGGGTACGCGGCTCCAGAGGTCGCAGCACGCGCCGCCTGGGAGGCGGATTTCAACAGGACGAGCAAGTATTGGACGTCGCGCTTTCCTGGCGAACTCCCTGAGACGCCTGTGGTGCCGGAGGTCCTGCCCAGTGACGAGATCCTCGTGGACGGCCAAGTCGTCAACCTAATCCACGTTGGGCAGGGCGACATTGATGGTTCGACCATCTTCCACGTGCCGTCTGCCAACGCAGTCGTCTGTGGTGATGTCGTCTATAACAACG
>JBAPWO010000237.1:0-22902 GCA_049283735.1 Candidatus Dormiibacterota bacterium | reverse complement strand
TCTTCGACCAGTATGTGGATGGCAGCCATTTCGTCTCGCTGGCGGTCATGCGTGCCGACGGCTCACTCCCGACGGTCATCTGGCATCCCAGGCCGAAACTCGATGTATCACCTCGGGTCCCAGCCTGGGGCACGGCGACTTGATGCAGCGCGCCGAGAGCGTGGAGGCGCATCGTTTGAGATCTCCCCTGGGAAGCTTCGCCCTGCGCATGAGCGTCGTGTCATGGCTGGCGACAGTCGCGCTGATCGCCGCGACTACATGGGCAGTGCTCGCCGCGGGTTGGGTGAGCGGCGGCGGCGGGGCTGTCGTGGTGGCAGTCATTTCGGTCAGCGAGGCAGCGTTGCTCGCTCAGGCGCGCGCCCCTCGTATCGCGGTGGCCATCGCCGCGCCTTTCCTGGGGCTCGCGGCGATTCTTCCCACCACCGTTTTGGCACTGCCCGCGATCCCGCGTGAGACCGCCGGAACCGTTGTTTCGCACTACATCAGTGCGCTCGTCAGTGGTCTGTCGTCGACGAAGGACTGGGACTTCACCGTCGGCCTCTGCGCCGTGCTCTTCCTCTGTGGATACTGGCTCGGCTGGGCGGCACTCCGCGAGCATCGCGGGGTGCTCGCGGTGGTGCCGGTATTCTCGGTTCTAGCCACCAATGTCGTCAACGCGAAGAACCCCGATGCGGTCGCGCTCCCCGAGACCATCGCAGTGTGGCTCTCGCTGGCGGTGATCGCCGCGGTGTATCTCGGTTCATTGAGTGACCGGTGGGCCTTCGCGCGCGTCACACCGTTGCACGGGTTAGAGTGGCGGTTCACCAGCAGCGCCGCCGGGGTTGCGGTGGGACTCACCGTCCTCGCGCTGCTCATCCCCGCCGTCTCGACAATCGATATCTCGGGTTTCCTCTTCACGCATGCCGGCAGCTCCGGTGCGGGCGGCTCGGGCGTGGGTTCGGGGGAAAGCGGGGCGGCAACTATCGGGTTCAGCTCATCGGTCGACTTGGGCGGCCCGTTGGTGAGCCAGCCGAGACAGGTGCTCTCGTACCGAGTCAGCACCGCCGCGCCGGTATATCTACGCGTTCTCGACGAGACCGTTTTCGACCACGGCGACTGGAAGCCGGGCAAGGGGGCGACGACCCAGGGTGGCTTTGGTTGGGCCGGCGTCTCCTACGGAGGTTGGCTGCTCCCCAGAGACGACAACCCTGCAGATGGCGGAGTTAGTGCTGAAGAGAACGCGGTTCACGCCAGCCTTGTCCTAGACGAGCGCGCCACCGGAAACGCGCCGCGCGTGCCTTTCACCGGAGAGCCCGAAGCGGTCAACCGCGCGGGGACGGCATATGGTGTCGTCGGCGCGCCTGGTCCGACGCCATTGCTCACGGTGGATTCGGTGCAGCTCAACCAGAATGACGCGGCCGGCACGGCGATCCAAACGATCGCGCTCATCTCGACTGCGACGGGCGCACAGCTGCGCGCTGCCGGTACCAACTATCCCGCGTGGGCGCTCCAATACATCGCGCTAGCCGACGGCAAGAACCACGAAGTGGAGAGGATCAAGAGCCTGGCGGCGCTGTGGACCGCCGGCGCGACCGACCCGTATGACCAGGCGCTCGCCATAGAGCAGCATCTGCGCAACCCTCAATACTTCACATACACACTCCGCCCGCCCAAAACGCCCGCCGGGGTGTGGGGAGTCGTGTACTTCTTGACTCAAAGCCACCGCGGGTACTGCCAGTACTTCGCCTCGGCGATGGGATCGATGCTCCGATCTCTCGACATCCCGTCGCGTCTCGTCAACGGCTACGGTCCGGGCACGAGCGTCGACACGAACCGGCCTCAAGTGAGCCAAGGCCAACAGCACCTCGTCACCACCAGCGATGCGCACACCTGGGTCGAGGCGTACTTCCCGAGGTACGGTTGGATCCCGTTCGAACCCACACCGCCATCCTCCGAGGGCGACTACCAGCCCTTTCCGCGTGGGCAGGCGGCTATCACGACCAATCCCATCCACGTCACGACCGGCAACCCGGGACACACGGTAGAGCCGGCGAGGAGCCACGGCGTCAACCCTCCGGTGCCACCGGCGAAGGGTTCGCCCACCGGCGTTTCGGGTCAAGTGGCAATGGCTCTCGGCGTCCTCGGCGGGGTCGCGGTTGTGGCTGTGGCGGCTTTGCTCTGGATGGTCCTACCACGAACACTCACGAGTGCATGGCGGCGGGTCGAAACCCTCGGCGTTCTCTCCGGCCTCGACCGCCGAGACGACGAGACTCATCGCGCATATGCGGCGCGGCTTGGCCGGTCCCGGCCTCGAGCCGGTCCGGCGCTCACCGCGCTTGCAACGGTGATAGCCCGGGCGGAGTTCAGCGCGGCTGGGGTGTCCGAGCATGAACGCTCACTCGCGCTCCGTACCTGGCGCCGCGCCTTCTTCGCGGCTGCGGTGCGGCCGGGGAGATCACTAGGCTGAGCAGGCCGTGCGCCTTGAGCGCACCTCGGAGCGCGCGACGCTCGCCGACGCGGCTGAGCAAGACCGTGGCCTACGGGTGTTCGCGACCAGTCCGCTGACCTCCGCGCGTCAGCGGTGATCGCTCGGGCGGCCGCCTGCTACCCGCTTCATTTCAGACATGGAGTCGAATCCCGCGATCGATCGGCAGAACCCGGCACACAGCTCGCTGCCGATGGACGGCCTTGACAGCTTGGTTAACCGCTACTAGCTGAACTTCCCGGGGTCAGCCCGTTCGTCCTCTTCGCCGCCGCAACGATGGGGCCTGGGCGGTGGCGCTCGTCGCCGAGGTGGTGCGCCGGCGCTCCCCCGGAGCATCGCATCATCGCGATGCAATGGCCCGCGTCGTCCGTCCGTTCACCAGCGCCTTCCACGTCCACTCGCGCGGCGGTTCCTCGCATCGCCAGGGTGTTCCTCGCGCCGTGATGGGTGAGCACCGGATGAACCGGTGAGTACCACGGAGGCAAGGCGATGATCCCGGTGAGCTACGACATGGCAAAGGCGCGGATGGCGGATCGACTTCGGGAGGCGGAGCGGCACAGGCTGGTGCAGCAGGCGAAGGCCACCGCGCGCGAGGAGCGCAAGGCTGATGCGGAACTCACCGGCGCACGTCGCTCCGTGACCTCGTGGTTCCGGCCTGTCAGGAAGGTTTCGCACGTGTCGAACGCCTCGGCGTCTGGATCCACGGTCTGACACGAGACGGGGGGAACGCCGCTATCATGCGGGGCCGGAGGAAGAGACATGTCCGAAGGCCCCCATGCGGCGGCAGTCCGTCCGCCAGACGCCGAGCGCTGTCCCCACTATCACTGGCAGGCGGAGAACAAGCCGAGCAGCAAGAACCCCAATCCGGACTGCCACGGGCGGTGCGTCTTCTACGCCGGGCATCCCCATCCCCACGGCGGGAACAGAGATCCACTGGAGTACCAGTCGGCTCCCGAGTACAACGACAACTGCTGCCTGTGCGAGGTCTGCTCCCTGTGGGTCAGGGACTGGGGTATGACCGGCTAACGAACGTCCACCGGGTCGGCTCGGGAGGATCGTAGACGCAGAGAGTCCCGGTGCGGACCGACCGTCGGAGATGATGGCCAAGGGATGGATGCGCGCTTTCGGTGCGAGTGATCGCATCGCGAATCCGCCAGGTGACCGCCTTGCGCGCGCGCTCCGAGGGGTCAATGGCGCGCCGAGTGCGACCGTGGAGTCCCACCGCTGCGCGCAACTCCGCGAGCAGGAAATCGCGCTCGTCGCGGGCTCGCTCCTCACGTATCGGGTCATGCGCCGCAGCGGCATCCTCGAGCTCGAGCTCCAGCTCGCGCACGCGGGAGCGGTACTGCTCGCGAGCCTCAGGATCGAGCAGGTCACCAGCGTCTCGCTCGACGCCAAAACCCTTGTCTGAGAGGCTGCTGATGCGTGCACCGGCAGGTGTGCGGGCTCCGATGAGATCCACGGCGGCCACCTCGGTTCCATCCGCCGCAAGCAGGCGTGCGATGTCATGAAGTCCCTTGGTGTCCTTGAGCCGGACCGTCGTCCCAGCGTAGTGCACTGACCAGTAGTCGCCCTCGAGGACGAACTGGTTCTGCGCCCGGGGCGGCGGCGCGTCTGGAGCCCTCGGCGTGGCCACCGTTGTTGCGTGCGGTGTGCTGACTCGCGTGCGCAAACGCATCGACCCGGCCGGTCCAGGGCTTTCGTCGACCAGCTGGCGGGCGTCGAGCCAGGCCCGGGCCTGGCTCGACATCGACTCGTCAGTAAGAATCTCGTTCGAGGCGGCCGCGAGCATCAGGGTCGCGTCGGTGATTGTCGCGGCCACGCCGACGCTGACCGAGCGGCCGAGAAGAGTGCCCTTGTCGCGAAGCCCGAGTGCGAAGCGGAGCGCGTTCGTCCAGGCATCCGAGGGCGCTGTTTCGGCGAATGTCGCGATGAGCGCCTCGGGCCCAGCCTCGACAGCCCCGTGCAGGCGCTGCGCCTCGCGTACTCCCCAGGACCGCCAGGGCTCGTGCAGCCGCGTGCCGGCGGAGGTGGCAACAACGCTCACGGTCCCACGCGGTCCCCGAGGATCGACGTCGTCTGCCGCAGGCGCGACCGGCGCAGGCACAAGGGCCGAAACCTCAACTTCAGGCAGGCGCAACTCCGTGTGCATCTCCCGCGCGATGCGCGCAATGAGGTGAATGCCCGAGCGCTCCGCATGCGCCGCCGCATTCGCGAGGTCCACCGCCGCAAGGCTGGTTTCGCCCGCAGCCGCGCGAGCGCGTGCAAGCAGAAGCCGGGTCCAAAGCTCCTCCCAGCGGGCTCGAGCATCCGCGAACGTCCTGGTTGCGCCCTCCAGCATGGCGATCGCGTCTGCAGTGCGTCCTTGGGCCAGGGCCAGCGCACCGCCAGCACGGTCCAGATAGGGCGCTCGTGCAGGCCCGGCAAAGTTGTGCGGGTCGGCAAGCAGACGCTGCGCTTCGTCAATCCTATGGTCTGCAACCAACGCGCGTACGGCCGCATCCGAGATGTTCGCACCGATTTCGGTATCGGTCAGACGCGCGAGTGCGGTTCGTACTTTCATCACCGCGGCTCCGGCATCGTCCTCGACGACATCGAGCGCCACCACCAGCGGCAGGAGCAGCTCGAGCATCGCCGGGGTCGTGGACTCGGTCGGGGATAGTAACGACCGTGCCGCGATCAACTCATCGCTGGCGAGATGCGCTGCTGCGCGGAGCAGGGTGGCGCCCTCCGCGACGTGCTCCTGACCGGCGCGACGGGCCAGCTTCTGCGCATGCTCGACGAGCGCGACGCATCGGGCCACATCGCCCGCATCGAAGGCGACGGTGGCCTCGATGCAGCCCGCGACCGCCTCATCGGCGAGGGACATGCCGGGTACGGCTCGAAGCCTGCTGAGCAATGCCGGAATCTCCCGATGGCGCAGCGCCCGGATGAGCACGTCCATCTCGAGTCGCAGTGCCGACGCTGCGATCCAGTACATCTGCCCGGCGATCGCCTCGTCGCAACACTGCTGGAGGACGGCGAGCCCAGCATCGGTGTCCCCTTGGTCGACCATCGCCGCACCCAGGTAGCTCCCGGCCCAGATTCGCACCGCATCGGCATGTGCCGACTGCGCAACCTTGATCGCGTCGCCGGCCATGGCGATGGTACCCGCGCCGTCGCAGCGAATCCATCGCAAACGCGAGAGGCGCAGATACACGGTCGCAAGATCCTCGCTCGGATCGAGCGACGACAGGATCGCGATCGCGGCTTGGTATTCCGCCTCTTCCTCGTCCGTGCGTCCCTGGTCGTGCAGGCAGGCGCCGAGCAGATGCCGGCTACGAGCCGTCAGCTCTGGGTCATCACGCGGCTCAACGATCGCGATTGCTTCGCGGAGACATCGTTCAGCGGCGGTGGGCTGACTGCTCCGCCACAGCGATTCGCCGAGCCGGCAGAGCACGCGTCCTCGCAGCGTCGGCTCGCCGATGTGCGGCAGGACGCGCGTGTACACCTCGACCGCTGTGCGCGCAGCGAAGTGCGCCATCGCCTCGTCCGCAGCCACCAGCAGCACCGGCACCGCATCGTCGACCCGCCCTCCGCGGAGCAGGTGGCTCCCGACCTCCATCGCGGGAGCTCCTGTGCTGCGCAGTACCTTAGCCACGCGCAGGTGCAACTCGTCGCGATGCGGCGAGAGGATCTGGTCGTACACGGCTTCCTGAATCAGCGCGTGGCGGAAGCGGAAGTGTCCCCGCGTCTCAGGGTCAGGTTCGAGCATCTGCTCCTTCACCAACTCCTCGAGCGCCCGACGCACGGTCGAGCCGTCGAGGGCGGTGATGGTCGCGAGCGTGCTGTAGCTGAAGGATCGGCCGAGCACCGACGCGGCGTTCAGCACGGACGTCTTCTGCTCGTCGAGACGGTCGAGGCGGAGCAGCACGACCTCTGCGAAGGCGCGTGGAATCCGGAGCTCGGTCAGCGGCCTGCGATCCCACCCACGCTCGGCGCGAACGATGTCGCCGCGATCGATCGCCTCGCGGAGCATCTCCTCGAGCGCGAGCGGGCTTCCCTCAGTGCGTTCGTGGATGTAGTCGCGGAACTCTTCGGACACCGTGTCATCGAGGATGGCCTGGGACATCGCGCCGGCGTCCTCGCGTCGCAACGGCGCCAGCTCGACGAATTCGGCGAGCCCGCCGCGGCGCCATCCGTGCACGGTCGAGCGAAGCGGATGGCGGCGGTGGAGTTCGTCGCTGCGATACGTGGCCAGCACGAGTAGCGGGAGGCTCGGCGCACGGCGGGCCAGGTAGTCCATCAGGTCGCGGGTCGCGGGATCAGACCACTGCAGGTCTTCGATGATGAGTAACAGCGGACCGCCATCGCCGAGCGCATTGAGGAGGATGAGGACCGACTCGAAGAGGCGCAGCGAAGCGTCGCCTCCAGGGTGGCTGCTCCGCGGTTGTGTCTCGCCCCCCAATTGGGGAAACAGGCCGCCGAGCGCCGCCGTCGCCGGTCCCACCAGTGCGCGTACGCGGGAAAGCTCAGCGCGGGCGAGCCCGTTGCCCGCCGCTTCGAGCAGGGGCAGATACGGGATCGCGACGTCCGTCGGCGCACAGCCACCGCGAAGCGTCGTGAAGCCGAGCCTTGCTGCACATGCCTGCGCCTCACTGGTGAGTCGCGTCTTGCCCAACCCCGCGTCTCCGCAGATCACCACGAAGCGCCCGTCAGCGCGGGCGGCGTCGATCAGGGCGTCTTCCAGAGCGGCCAGTTCGAGCTCGCGACCGACCACAACCGGGCAGAGGGTGCGCTCCTTCACTGCCGTCGCCCAGTCCTTGGACCTCCCTAGTGCTCGATGATGCGAGGGTACTCGAACCCCGATCCTCCGTCCACAACCGCCGCCTGACGCTGCCCGAGGTCGGCCGGATTGCCAGGGCCATCGGCACCACGGAGGACGGCGAGCTTCGCCGCCAGGAGCAGTTGCTCGTGGAGGAAGGTGCTCGCGTAGAGCTCCCTCAGGAGGGGCTCCGCGGGCGTGCGTCGTGTCGGCAGCACCTCAAGCCCAACGGCCGTCGGGCGCCGGGCTGTCGCTTCACCCCGGGCGAGGTCAGGTTTGGAATGGGCAATGGTGGTGCCGAGGGACAGGATCGAACTGTCGACACCAGGTTTTTCAGACCTGTGCTCTACCAACTGAGCTACCTCGGCGATCCGCGACGCAGTGTAGCGGCACGCCCGGCGCTCCCCATGGCGCGTTTGCTCCAGGGAAGCGCCCGTACAATCTAAGCCATGGCCCGGGTCATCCACGTTCGCGTGCGCGGCGTCGCCGCCGACCACCGGGACCGATTACAGGACCGTTTCAGCGAGCTCATCACGACCCGCGAATGGCGCGACCAGCTCCCCTGGCTGGCGGACGCCGGCTCCACCGGCCTGTTCGAGCAGCTCTTCTTCGAGCAGGCACTCGCAGCAGACCTCCGCGACGAGCCGCACACAGCCGATCTCTCCGCCGCGGGGTTCATTCGCATCGCAGGCGACGAGACCGACGCGCTCGCCCTGATCTTTGTCCTCCGTGACCTGTCCGAGCGCTTCTCGTGCCGGGTCGGGATCCGCGACCCGGACAACCCGATCGCCAAGCTCCGCATCGTCGACCTCGTCAGTGGCAGGCTGGCCGACCAGCGCTCGCTCGAGTCGATCCTCGTGCGCCGGCCGATCTTCAAGCGGATGCGCGATGGCAACCGGATCGAGATGTACCCGCCCCGGGCGCTCGGCAGCGCGTTCGGCACCACCGAGGGAGCTGACGGCGAACGCCGCGCATGGAGCTTTCTCGTCCACGGCATGCGCGATTCGCGGCCCAGCTTCCTCGAGGCCGAGGCCGAGGCGATGCGGATGTGGCGTGGGCTGCGATTCCTGGAGTGAGGGCTGTCGTCCAGCGCGTCAGCCGCGCCAGTGTGGATGTGGATTCGGAGACGGTGGGATCGATCGGCGCGGGACTGTGCGTGCTTCTCTCGGTCGGCCCGGCTGACGACGAGGCGGTCGCACAGCGCTTCGCGGGACGCATCGCGGCCCTTCGGATCTTCCCGGATGCCGCCGGCCGGATGAATCTCGATCTTGGCGCCGCAGGCGGTGCCGCCCTGGTCGTCAGCCAGTTCACCCTCCACGCCGACACCTCGCGCGGCCACCGTCCCTCGTTCATACGAGCCGCCCCACCGGACCGCGCCGCCCAGCTCTACGAGGCGTTCGTGGCTGCGCTACGTCTGCTCGGGCATCACGTCGAAACGGGCAGCTTTGGCGCCCACATGGCGGTCGATCTCGTCAACGACGGCCCGGTGACCCTCGTCCTGACCAGCGCCGAGCCGGACTGGGCCGCCGACGCCGGGTAGCGCCGCTCAGCCCGCGCGCCGCGCCCTGAGCGCCGCCAGCTGCTCATCCTCGCCACCCGCGCCCGAGTAGCGGAGGAGCTCGGGCGGCCTGCCGCCGGTCCCCGCAGGTGACCGGAACCGGGGGACGCGGAGCCGCAGCGCGGCCACCTCGGTGTCCCTCACGGGCTTCAGCACGCCCGAATCGCGCAACTCCTGGATTCGCCGCCTGAAGGTCCGCTCGCTGCCCTCGGGGCCGCCGTGGAGGGCAACGTGGAGCCGCAGCAGGTCGTCCCCGGTGAACACGTCGCCGATCAGAGCGGCAGCGCCGGCGAGTTGGCGCGTGTCGGCACGAAGCCGGTCGAGGGCGGCACGCAGCGCCGCGGCCCCGGGCGCGTCGAGGCGCAAGCCTCGGCCCGTTGCCGACCATGCACCGGGGCCGGGATCCGATCCGAAGGGGGCGGCAGCGTAGTACCAGACGGTCACATTGCGGGCCCGCGCCGGATCGTCGTCGACACCGACCAGATGGAGACGCTGGCCTCCCCTGCTGCCTCGCCGGCCTCCGAGATCGATACCGGCCTCTGTGGCGGCTCGCAGCGCGGCCTCAGGGAACCGCTCCTTGGGGCCGAGATCAGCCGTTGGGAGGGTTCGTTTCACGGTGAGCACGTGCAACGCCCGGCTCGCCGGGGTCCCGGGCTCAGGATCGAACCCGAAAACCGCAACCCCCGCGCTCAGCGCCGCCATAGCTCCCTTGGTCATGCTCCGGCCTCCTCCAGACTCGGTGTGGTTTCGGAAGATGATGGCACGAACTGGGCAAATTGTGCCACCTGGAGTTGCCTTTTCCGCCTCCCCGATCTCGCCGAGCGGTCCCTCCCTAGGCTCCGCCGGGAGGCGGGCCGGGCGCCGGGACCGTCCAGCTGACGGGTGGCTCGGCCGCTGCCTGATCTCGGGAGCCGCTCAGTACTCGCGGCCAGCTGACCGCCATCCTAGCGCCGCCGAGCGCCGAGGTGTCCACCTCCCAGCGCCCGCTGGTATGGCGGACCACGGCATCCGCGATCGCCAGCCCAAGCCCAGATCCGTAGCCACCCTGGGCTTCAGCACGATGGAAGCGATCGAAGATCTTGGGGCGTTCCTCAGCTGGGATGCCCGGGCCGGAGTCCTCGACCGCCAGGCGCACCCGGTTGCCCTCGGCGCCGACGCTGACCGCAACGACACCTCCCGGCGGTGCGTACTTGAAGCCGTTGTCGAGCAGGACCCCGAGCAGGCGGTCCAACCACTCCGACGATCCCATGATCACCAGCGGACCTGGGCCGACCGACACCTGGAGCGTGATCCCGCGGCTCTCCGCGACCGCCGCAAAGCGTTCAGCGGCCTGATGAACGACGACCCCGACTTCGACCGGCTCGGCGGCCGGACGCCCCTGCGGGGTGTCCACCCGAGCGAGCCAGAGCAGGTCGTCGACCAGCCGGCGGATCCTGCCGCTCTCCGACCCCACGCGCTGGAACGCATTCCGGTACCAGGCCGCATCGCGATCCTGATTGAGCGCGAGGCTCGTCTGGGCCTCGATGACCGCCAGCGGCGTGCGCAGCTCGTGGGACGCATCCGCGGTGAACTCGAGCTGGCGCTGCCGGGCGAGCTCGATCGGGGCGCCGACCCGACGGCCGACGAACAAGGTGCCGAAGAACACCAGGAGGAGGATCACGAAGCCCGCGACCGTCTCGATGACGATCAGCGACGAGCGCGCCTGGGAGACGGAGTTGACGTTGTAGCCGACGATGAGGTGATACGAGCCGACGGGCCCGCCCGCTATGCGCACGTCGACGCCGGCGAGCGACGTGGTGACGGGGGTGGTCACGGCCTTGTCGGGGGGAGGAAGGTTGACCGGCGGATTCGAATTTGTCTGTGTCGGGAGAACGCCGGCTGGGTCGACGGCCCAGATCAACAGCGGGGCGCCGAGATCGCCTTGACCTGCGTCGTTGACGCTCGCGAAGGGCAACCGGAAGATGGGCTGCTCCTGGTAGTGCGTGAGTTGATTCGCCAACCGGTTGTCGACCTGGGCAGTCAAGTCGTTGGTCACGAAGACCACGACCAACATGGCGACGATGGCGTACACCACCGCGACCACGCCGGTGCTGATCAGGGCCACTCGCAGCGAGGCGACATTGACCCGCTCGAGGCGCCGGTTCACGCTTCCTCCAGGCGGTACCCCGACCCCCGGACCGTCACGATCTGGATTCCGGTGTTGGGCAGCTTGGCGCGCAGCCGGCTCATCTGGACATCGATCGCGTTGGACCCGAGCGGCTGAGTCTCGTCGCGCCATGCGTGCTCGGCGATGGCCCTGCGATCGACGACGGCCGGCGAACGCCGCAGGAGCAACTCGAGGATGTTGAACTCGGTCGACGTCAGGTTCACCGGAGCGCCGTGCACCTCGATCTCGCGTCGCGCCGGGTCGAGGGTGAGCGCGCCGCGGGTGATCGCCGGGCCGTCGACGTTGCGCGGGCGCCGCTGCAGCGCCCGGATCCGGGCGACGAGCTCGCCGAAATCGAAGGGTTTGATCAGATAGTCGTCGGCGCCGGCGTCGAGACCCTCGATGCGATCTGACGGAGTGTCCCGCGCGGTCAGCATGAGCATCGCGGTAGGTCGGTTGTTCCGGCGCGCCCAGGCCACGACCTCGAGCCCGCTGACGCGGGGCATTCGCCAGTCGATCACGGCAACGTCGTATTCGTAGAAACGCAGCTGCTCGATCGCCTCGTCGCCCGCGGCGACGGCGTCGACGAAGTAGCCCGCCTCCTCAAGGCCCTGGACGAGGACCTCCCGGAGCCCGCGGTCGTCCTCGGCGACGAGCACTCGCATCAGCTGATGATGGTGTCACGCACCGGTGGATGCGCTACCCCCGCCCCCGCCGAAGCCGCCGCCTCCGCCGAACCCGCCGCCCCGGCCAAAGCCGGCGGTGCAGCCGTTGGCCCCGGCGGGCGAGATCGTCAGGGCACGCGCGGCGACCACCCCGGAGCTGGCCTTGGTACCGATGGCGGTGAGGCACTGCCCAGTCTGCAGCGCCGTCGCCGTGACCACTGTGGACGTGGTCACCTTGACCGTCGTCGGCACGTCAATCGTCGTTATGGTGCCGGTCGCTCCCGTGATCGCGACCGAGGTGCCCGTCACCGACTTGACCTGGCCGCGAGCCGCCGTGAATCCCGCTGCTGCCGCCGGTGGAGAGAAGCTCGGGCGCGGGCTGAAGGTTCCCCCGCCGCCGCGACCACCGGCGCCGGTCCTCGTGCAGGAGCCGCTGACCGGTGCGCTCAGTGTCACGGTGGTCGCGGTGATGGTCCCGCCGGTGCCCTTGGTGCCGGTGGCGGTGATACAGCTCCCGGCGGCGATGTCCGCCACGGTCCCCGTGTTCGTCTGCGTGATCGTCGTGGTCGCTGCGTAGGTGACCGTCGAGTCGCCGTTTGTGCCGCTCAGGATGAGTGTCGATCCGTTGATCTGGACCAGTTGACCGAAGGCGGCGTTGCCGGCGAACCCGCGACGCGCGCCTGCCGAGGGGGACGGCGCGCTCGTCGAGCCGCTGCTTGCGGCGGCACTCCCGCATGCGACGACAGCGAAGCCGGCCATGACACCGGCGGCGCCCAGGATGGCTCGATTCATGAGGTGGTTTCTCCTAACGGGATGACAGCGGTGGAGTTCATTCGGCCCGCAGTGCCGCAATGGGTGCGAGGCGGGCGGCACGGGCCGCGGGATAGACGCCGAAGATCAGGCCAACTCCGGCAGCAACCGCCACGGCGATGATCACGGGAGTCGCGGTGATGGTCACCGCGATGTTCGCCAGCCGCGGCACGAGGTAACCCGCAAGCAGGGCTGCGCCGACGCCGAGGACACCACCGATGAAGCTCAGCGTCGCCGCCTCGATGAGGAACTGGCGGAGCAGGTCACGCGGTGTGGCACCGAGCGCCTTGCGCAGCCCGATTTCCTGGGTGCGTTCGGTGACCGAGACCAGCATGATGTTCATCACCCCGATCCCGCCGACGAGCAGGGAGATGGCCGCGACGCTGGCGAGCAGGATCGTGAGCGTCGTGGTCACCGACGCCGCGGTCGACGCCAGCGTCGCCGCGGAGGTGATGCTGAAGTCCGCGGCGGCGGCGTTGGTGATGTGATGCGTCTCGAGCAGAAGCTGATCAGCCTCGGCGTACGCGGACCCGATCGTGCTCGCGCTGCTCGCGCTGAGCAGGATCCGCTGCACCGAATCGGGGCTGCCGCCGGTGATCTCGTCCTGGGCGGTGGTGAGTGGGATCACTGCGAGGTCATCGCTGTTGGTGAACCCGGTGCTCCCGATCGCCGTGAGGATGCCGACCACCTGGAAGGGGTTGCCCGAGATGCTCACCTGGTCGCCGACGACGGCGCCGAGGGTGGCCGCGGAGGTCGCACCGAGCACGACGACCTGAGCGTGCTTCTGGACCTCCTGCTGCGTGAAGAAGATGCCCGCCGATAACGAGCGCGCGTTGGTGGCGAGCCATGACGAAGAACTCCCCTGCACTGTCGTCGTCTCGTTGGAGCTCGAGCTCACCAGGGTTGCGCTCCCCGAGACCACCGGCGCGACCGCCGCGATGTCGGGCGCGTCCTGCTTGTCTGCCAGCCCGGTGACGTCCTCCATGGTCAGCGTGTTGGCCGAGCCGGCTCCGCCGCGGACGCCGAAACTCACCGTGCTGCCCGGCGAGACGGTGAGCAGGTTGGTGCCTAGGGACGCGATCCGAGCGTTCACCGAGTTCGCAGACGCGGTACCGATCCCGACGGTGCAGATGACCGCCGCGACACCGAAGAGGATGCCAAGCGTGGTGAGGATCGAGCGCAAACGGTGACCGAGGAGGCCACGCATGCCCGTCTCGAAGGTGCGCAGCAGGCTCATGCAGCGACCCGTTCTCGGAGCCTGCCGTCGGCCATCTCGACGACGCGCTCGGCGACACCGGCGACGTTGGGGTCGTGGGTGATGAGCACGATGGTGTGCCCCGACTTGTTGAGGCCACTGAGGATGTCGAGCACCTCACGACTTGATTTCGAGTCGAGGTTCCCGGTGGGCTCGTCGGCGAGGATCATGGTCGGATCCGTGACCAGCGCTCGGGCGATCGCGACGCGTTGCTGCTGACCGCCGGAGAGTTGATTGGGACGGTGCTGCACTCGACTGGTGAGCCCCACCTGCGCGAGCGCATTCAACGCCGTCTGCCTGCGATCGCGTGTGCTGCGATACAAGAGAGGCAGTTCAACGTTGCGCCACGCCGACATCGAGGAAAGGAGGTGAAACTGCTGGAAGACGAAGCCGATGCGGCGATTGCGGATGCTGGCAAGCTCGCGCTCGTTCATGCTGCTCACGTCCTCGCCGGCGAAGCGATATTCCCCACTGGTGGGGACGTCGAGACAGCCGAGGATGTGCATCAGCGTCGACTTGCCGGAGCCCGAGGGTCCCATCACTGCGAGGAAATCGCCATCCTTCACGGAGAGGGACACGCCGTCAACGGCCCGCACCTCCGCGTCTCCGTCGCCGTATACCTTGGACACGTCGACGAGGCGGATGATCTCAGCTGCCACGTCAGCCGCCGCCACGTGCGGCGCCGCCACCACCGCCGCCCAGGCCACCACCGCCGAACCCGCCGCCTCCACCCGTGAGGCTGCGGCCGACGCCGCTGGTGCTCGACGGAATCGTGCTGCTGATCGTGGCGATCACGACCACGTCACCGACCTTCACGCCGCTGAGGATCTGGGTGCGAGTCGCGTCCGCGGCTCCGACGGTGACCGCCACCGGGACCGGCTTGCCGTTGACGAAGAGCGTCACCGTGCTTCCAACAGCAGTGGTGTGCACCGCGCTGGTCGGAACGGTGATCACCTGCACAACCTGGTTGATGACAACACTGACCGACGCGGACATCCCGGGACGGAGCGACGGGCTCGCTCCGCTGAGCACCACCGTCACCGGGAACGTGGCAACGCCTGAGGTGACCGTGGCTTGTTCGGCGACCTCGGTGACCTTGCCCGCGACCGCGTTGCTCGACCCCGCCGCGACCACCTCGGCGGTCTGACCGATCGCGATCTCGTTCACCAGCGCGTCGCTCACCGACCCGGTCACCTCGAAGACACCCGGCGTGATGATCACGATCGCATGGGTGGCGGCGCCGCTCGCGCCGGCCGATGCGCCGCCCGTACCGGCACTCGCGATCTGCTCACCGTTGGTGACGCTGACGGCCTCGACAACGCCGCCGGTCGGCGCCTTGAGCGTCGCCGCGTTCACCGCCGCCTGCGCGTTGGCAACGTTGACCTGGTCGATCTCGACCTGGCTCTGATCTGTTGCGATCTGCGCCGATGTCGCCGGCGATCCGCTCTCGAGTGCGGCGAGAGCGGACTTGGCATTCTCCCACTGCACCTTGTTGGTATCGACCTGGCCCTGGGCCTGATCGTCGCTCTGCGTCCCCTTGACCTGAGCCGCCTGCCACGCCTGGTAGGCCTGGCTCACAGCGGCTTCGTCCTGAGGGCAGGGGGACGTGGCGTCGCCGGGCGTGCAGCCGGCGGCACCGGCCGCCGTCTGGGCGGCGGTGTACACGCTGTAGTCCTGGGCGACGATCTGTGCATTCACCGCTCTGGTGTCAGCGAGGCTGGTCACGGCGTTCTGATAGGCGACGTACGCACTGTTGACCTGGCCTTCGGCCTGGGTGATGCTCGACGCCGACGCTCCCGCCTTGGCCTGCGAAAGATTCGCCTCTGCGGAAGCAAGGGTCGCGTCCGCCTGGGTGAGGCTTGCATCAACCGTGGTGGGGTCCTGGGTGGCGACGACCTCGCCGGCGGTGACCGTCTGTCCTGGCTGGACGTTGACGGCGGTCACCTTCCCCGCACCCTGGAAATCAAGATCAGTCTCACCGTTGGCGGCGAGATTTCCCGACAGCGAGACCGTCTGCGTCACCGTCCCGAGCGTTGCGACTCCGGTTCTGTACGAGACGCTCGCCGCAGCACCACGGGTGAGCATGAAGACGCCGGCCCCCGCGGCAATCACCACGACGACGATGCCGACAATGAACGGCTTGCTCAGCAAACGACGTCTCACAAGGAATAACTCCCAAAACCGGCTCCGACCGCGACCATCGCCGGTGATCGTCGCCCGGGTCGCCTTTCAGGAGCGTGACGGCGCGCGGACACCTCGTACATCGATGCCACCGGTGCGTCTGCCGGCGTGGGCGGAGCAGGGATCGAACCCGCGACCTCCTCGGTGTAAGCGAGGCGCTCTGACCAGCTGAGCTATCCGCCCTTGGCGACTGTAGCTCCGGACGCGGTCAATTGCTCGACGCTGCCGTCACTGTGGCCCACCAACACCGTGTCCGCCAAACCCAGGAACAACCCATGGCCGGCGACCCCTGGGATGGCGCCGATCAGCGCCGCGAGCACCTCCGGCTCGTCGATGTCGGTGTACTCACTGTCGACGACCAGGTTGCCGTTGTCGGTCATGAAGGGCTCGCCGTCCCCTCCGACACGAACCGTGAAATCGATCGACGTTCGCTCGACCAGCGTGTGCAGCGTCCTGGCGACCCCGAACTGGACCACCTCGACGGGGATGCGACCGCTGAGCCGGGACATGTATTTGCTGTCATCGACAATAACCACGAAGCGCGCGGCAGACGCGGCAACGATCTTCTCGCGCACCATGGCGCCGCCCCTGCCCTTGATCAGACGCAACGCGGGATCGACGCTGTCCGCCCCGTCGACGGCGAGGTCGAGACCGTCAGCCCCGAGCTCCTCGACGACCATGCCGTGCTCGATTGCCAGCGCGGTACTCGCCACCGAGGTCGCGACCGCACGCACCGTCAGCCCCTGACGCACCCGCTCCGCGAGACCGAGGATGAACCAGCGCGCAGTCGTGCCGGTGCCAAGGCCGACACGCATGCCGTCATCGACCAGCGGCACCGCGGCCTCCCCCGCCGCACGACGGGCGGCATCGACGTCCACCCGTGCAGGGTAGCTGTCAGGAAGCCAGCCGTCTGCTCAGTTCGCTGGCGGTTGTGGACACGGCGTCACGATGCAGGCCGTCGGGCTGACGCATGAAGCGCTCCTGCACGACGAACACCGCTTCGATCAGCTCCGCCGCGGAGGTGCGGGGGCGGAACGTGACCCCGCGACGCCGGAGCGCAACCAGCACCCGTGTGGGGATCAGGCCGCCGCGAAGATTCACCTCTTCGAGCTGGGTGAGCAATCCGTCGAGCTCGCACAGCGTTTCGCGTCGATGGACCCGTTGTCGTTCCTCTTCTGCTGACCACACCAATTGATTGAGGACGCGGTTTCGGACGAAGGTGGCCATGACGCTCCCTCGGCGCGTCCACCGGGTTCGGGGGTTTGATGTGACGTAGGGTGGGTCGGACCGAACAGATGGACGTCCTGTGGTCGCGATCCTACCGATTTGTCGGCCATTTGCATAGCGGAACACATGTTCGACGCTGTCCAGGGCAGCTCCACCACGGAGCCGCCCTCACGAGCTGATCAGGCGCCCGCTCTCACCCGCCGAGCAACTGGATGATGTGGTTCGCATCCGCACGGGCGCCGTCGAGATCTGCGCGCGCGGTCTTGATGTTCTCGGCGGCACTCTTCAGGACGACCTGGTTGCCCGGCCACCCCCCCGGCGTGAGATCGATCACCGACGAGGTGACCCCGGAGATCGACGTGTGCGCGGCAGCGACCTTGCTCGTCAGGTCGTTCAGATCCGTCTGCGCCTCGGCCTTGACCTTCGCCGACACCGACGAGTTGTTGATCAGGGACTGCAGCTCCGGAATGAGCGTCGCGAATGTCTGGTTGACCTTGGTCACGCCGTCCGCCGCGATCACCTCGTGGATTTTGGGATCCTCGAGCACGTACACCCGATAGCCGGTGACGATGATCTGGCAGTCCGCCAGGGTCTGCTTGTACGTGCTGTCGCTCTGAATCGTCGTGTCAAGCGCGATCAACCCCTGCTGGTCGGCGCCGATCTGCCCTTCGAGTGTCGTCCGGTCACCGCCGGTCAGTGCCACCGAGTCCTTGACGAACGTGTCGTCGGCCGCAAGGGTGCCGAGCCTGCGCTGGATGGCCGCATTGCAGCGCGCCTTGAGCGTCGCGAGCGTCAGAGTGTGCGGCGCCGGCGTCGCACTTGCGGCCGGCGAAGGCGTGGAGGTCGTGGCCGCGTCGACCGCCACCGAGCCGGCCAGCCCGAGGCCGGCGGTCAGCGTGAGCGTGGCAACGCTGCGGGCGAGAAGCGATGTGATCATTTGGATGGGTCTCCTTCGCTGGTGTTCAGTCCGGCGTTGGCGGCGTTGAGCTGCCCGCCGATGGTGCTGAGCTGGTTGTCGATGCTGTTGATCTGCTGGGTGACGCCGCTTGTGTCCGGCGTGGCCGTCGGTACTGCAGCGGGCGTCCCGGTGGGTGCCGTGACCGTCACCCCGACAGGCGCGGTTGCGCCAGGCGTTCTGGGACTGCCGGCGCTGCTCCCGCGAACGGCGCCGCATCCCGCGACCGCCACGGCTGCGATGCCGCACAGGACGCTGTTCCTCAGCGCCGCGACATGAGTCATCGGGTGTCTCCTTGGAATGTCCGGTGGGATGTGGTTCATCCAACCAGAGCGCCGAGCCCGGCTCCTGAGACCATGCGGAGACGCCGCTGAGAAAGCGCGAAGAGGTTGCCCAACCTGGTGCCGCCCGAGAGGGCGGCGTCGACTCAGGCGGCTGTCGCCTCGCGTGCCAGTCGACCGACCAGCGCGTCGAGTGGACCGGATTCCAGGAGCCTCCGCCCGAAGGCGGACGCCAGGGCCCCGGCCAGCACCGGAGCGACCTCGGCGGGAACGTGACCGCCGGCGCCAAGCGTTTCCAGCGACGCGACCCCGGCTCCATCGATGCCGCACGGGGTAATGCGATCGAACCACCCCAGGTCGGTGGCCACGTTCAGTGCGACCCCGTGGGTGGTGACGCCGCCCGCGAGCTTCACCCCGATGGCGCCGAGCTTTCGATCCCCCGACCACACTCCCGTGTACGGCGGGCGGCGGGTCACCTCGACTCCAAAGCTCGCTGCCGTGGCAATCAGGCCGGCCTCGAGCGCCCGGAGATAACGATCGACGTCGCCGTGGGCTGGGTGACCCGGGATTGGGAAGATCCCGGCCAGACGCACGATCGGGTAGGCGACAAGCTGGCCTGGACCGTGGAAGGTGACGGACCCTCCGCGCTCGACCTCGAGAAACTCCGCGCCTGCCGCGACAAGCGCGTCGGGCCCCTCGCCGAGGTGCCGAGCCTCACCCTGGCGTCCCATCGTGTACACGGGCGGGTGCTCGAGCAGGAGCACGGCGTCGTCGGCCAGCTCGCCGGACCTGCGCGTCAGCGCGATCTCCCGCTGCAACAGCCAGGCGTCCCGGTAGCCGACCGTCCCCAGCCACGTCCAGCGAAGCGCCGGTTCCTCGGCCACGTCGCTCATCCGGCGTGGGCAGCTACCGCCTGCTCGTGGGCGTGATAGCTCGAGCGCACCAGGGGCCCCGATTCGACGTGCTTGAAGCCGAGCGACTTGCCGTAGGCCTTCAGCTCGGCGAACTCGTCGGGATGCCAGTAGCGGATCAGCGGGTGGTGCTTGAGCGACGGGCGCAGGTATTGCCCGATCGTGATGATCTCGATGTCGTGGACGCTCATCTGGTCGAGGAGCTCCTTGACCTCGTGCATCTCCTCGCCGAGCCCGACCATGAGGCCCGACTTGGTCCGGCTCCGCGGCTCGATGCGCTTGGCAGCGCGGAGCAGCTCGAGACTGCGGTCGAGCTCGGACTTGGGCCGGACCCGCCGGTAGAGGCGGCCGACGGTCTCGACGTTGTGATTGAAGATCTCGGGCACCTCATCCATGACCGTCCTCAGCGCATCGTGGTCGCCCTGGAAGTCGGGTGTCAGCACCTCGATCGTGGTCCCGGGTGCAAGCGCCCGGATGGATCGGATCGTCGCGGCGAACACACCTGCGCCGCCGTCGGCGAGATCGTCGCGGTCGACGGACGTGACCACGGCGTGGCGCAGGCCCATGGTCGCGACCGCCTCTCCCACCCGACGTGGCTCATCCCAGTCGATGTCGCCGCCACGCTTGCCGCTCTTGACTGCGCAGAATGCGCAGGCCCTTGTGCACACGTCGCCGAGGATCATGAAGGTGGCGGTCCCGTGGCCCCAGCACTCGGCGATGTTCGGGCACCGAGCCTCCTCGCACACGGTGTTGAGGTGCTGCCCACGCATGATCGACTTGATCTGCGCGTACCCGTCGCCGGCGGGCAGCTTGACCGTCAGCCACTCCGGTCGCCGATCAACGCCCTCGGGAAGGAGCCGCTGATGCAGCGGCCGGGGATCGGCCACCGGAACGGGCCGCAGGCTGATCTGGTCCATGGCGCTCTCTCACTCTACACACTCGCTGCGCCACAATCGCCGAGATGAGTCCTCAGCCACCGCTCAACGAGCCCGTTCACCTCTACGCGCCGGGGTCGGCGGAGCGCGCCCACCTGCGCACCGCGGTCCGCGACATGCAGGCAACCGCGCCGCACACAGTGCCGCTCCACGTCGGCGGACGCACCTACGACGGGCACGGGGAGCGCATCTCGGTCAGCGCGCCGCACCGCCATTCCCTGACGCTCGTCGAGGCGGCGACGGCCACCACCGATGATGTCCGCGCGGCGGTCGACGCCGCGCTCGCCGCCCACCGCGGCTGGTCGACCGCTCCCTGGGAGACGAGGGCCTCGGTCTTCCTCCGCGCCGCCGACCTCCTGAGTGGCCCGTTCCGCGACCGCCTCAACGCGGCCACGATCCTGGGGCAGAGCAAGAGCGTCCATCAGGCGGAGATCGACGCCGCGTGCGAGCTGATCGACTTCTGGCGCTGGAACGTCCACTTCGCCGAGCAGCTTCGGGAGATGCAGCCGGTGTCGCCGGCCGGGGTGTGGAATCGCATGGACCACCGGCCGCTCGAGGGCTTCGTGCTGGCGATCAGCCCCTTCAACTTCACCTCGATCGGGGGAAACCTCGCGGTCGCGCCGGCGATCGTCGGCAACACGGTCGTCTGGAAGCCCGCGACCACCGCGCTGCTGGCGGCGCAGGTGATCATGGAGATCCTCGAGGCGGCCGGCCTTCCCCCCGGTGTCATCAACATGATCGCCGGCCCCGGGGCGGCCGTCTCGGAGGCCGCGGTCAAGCATCCGTCGCTCGCGGGCATTCACTTCACCGGCTCGACCGACACCTTCCAGCACCTGTGGACCACCGTTGCCGCCAATCTTGGCAATTACAGGACGTACCCGCGGCTGGTCGGCGAGACCGGCGGCAAGGACTTCGTGCTCGCGCACCCATCGGCCTCCACCGACGCCCTGCTGGTCGGGCTCCTGCGCGGGTCGTTCGAGTACCAGGGCCAGAAATGCTCAGCCGCATCGCGCGCGTACATCCCTCACTCCGTCTGGGAACGGCTGCGCGACCCGCTCGCGGTGGCGACCGAGGCGATCCCGGTGGGCGATCCCGCGGAGTTCAGCACCTTCATGGGGGCGGTCATCGACGAACCGAGCTTTCGCAAGCACGAGGCCGTGCTCGCCTCGGCGCGCACCGATCCGGATCTCACCCTGGTCGCCGGCGGCGAGTGCGACGGCGACGTCGGATGGTTCGTCCATCCCACCATCCTCGAGACCTCGAACCCCCGGCACGAGCTGCTCCAGCGCGAGTTGTTCGGCCCGATCCTCACCGTGTTCCCGTACCCGGACTCGGACTGGCGCTCGGTCCTCGACCTCGTGGATCACACTTCGCCCTACGCGCTGACGGGCGCTGTGTTCGCCGATGACCGGGCCGCCATCGACGAGGCCGCCGACCACCTGCGGTACGCCGCGGGCAACTTCTACATCAACGACAAACCAACCGGCGCGGTGGTCGGTCAGCAGCCGTTCGGCGGCGCGAGAATGAGCGGGACCAACGACAAGGCAGGGTCGGCGCTGAACATGATGCGCTGGGTGTCACCTCGCGTCATCAAGGAGACCTTCGTTCCGCCGAGCGAGTGGCGGTACCCGCACCAAGATCCCGACTGACCCGACCGCCACGCGCTGAATCGCTTCCCCGGCGCGGTCCGATCCTCGGTCTGGTGCTAGGAGCGCCAGCGGGTGCAGGAGCGGGTGGGCCGGCGCCTGCAGGAGCAGCTCCCCGGGTGGCGCGGAGTTCGCCTCGTGATCGGCGGATCCTCGGAGGCGACCCGGATCAGGGCATGAAACCGGCTCTCGTCGATGATGCCCTTCTCCAGAGCGCGCCGCGCCCATGCCGGCGGGGTCCGAAGTCCCCACGCATCGAAAGCGCCTTGCTCGATCATCGTTCCTCCTGATGATAGCCAGGACGGGCTAAACGAGGGTACCCGACGGGTCCAGCCCTTCGAGGAGCTTCTGGACCGAGGTGACGAAGCGGGTTGCCTGGAGGCCGTCGTTGATGCGGTGGTCGAACGACAGACCCAGGTTCATGATCGGCCGGATCGCGATCGCGTCGCCGACGACCACCGGCCGCTTGACCACCAGATCCATGGTCATGATCGCCGCCTGCGGCTGGTTGATGATCGCCTGGGTCATCACCGCCCCCAGAGCGCCCGTGTTGTTGAGCGTGAACGTCCCGCCCTGGATCTCATCGAGCTTCAGGTGGTTGCTCCGCGCCCGTGCTCCCAGGTCGGCCATGGTGGTCGCGAGCCCGGTGATGCTCAGCCGGTCCGCGTCGCGTACCACCGGCACGATGAGGTTGTCCTCCAGCGCCACGGCGATACCGAGGTTGATCGCCCGCTTGACGACGATCCCGGCGTCGCTCCACGACGCGTTGAGGGTGGGATGGCGTTGCAGCGCCTCGACGACCGCCCGTGCAACGAAGGGCAGGAAGGTGAGCTTGACGCCGTGCCGCTCCTCGAACGCGGCCTTCTCACGCTCGCGAATCCGCCACACCGCGGACATGTCGACCTCGACCATGACGTACGCGTGCGGCGACGTCTGCCGGCTCCGAACCATGTGCTCCGCAATCGCCCTGCGCACCTGCGTCAACGGAACAACGGTCTCCCCCTCGCCGGCGGCAGTGAAAGAGGCCGGAGCAGCCGACGCCGCGGCCGGCACAGGCGTGGGAG
>JBAPWO010000236.1:0-9487 GCA_049283735.1 Candidatus Dormiibacterota bacterium | reverse complement strand
GGCACGATCCTCGCGTGCGACGGCGTGGTGCTCCCGGGGGTCGGTGCGTTCTCGGTTGCAGCACGAGCGTTGTGGGATACGGGCCTCGGCCCCGCGGTGCGCGAGCTGGCACGGCGCGACCGGCCGGTGCTCGGCGTGTGCCTCGGGCACCAGTTGCTCTTCGAGGGCAGCGATGAGGGGCACGGCGGCGACGGCCTCGGGCTGCTGCGCGGGCGTGTCATCGAGCTGTCACCGAGCGGCGGGCTCAAGGTGCCCCACATGGGCTGGAACACGATCACGACCGTGCGGGAGTCAGCGCTGCTCGAGGGTGTCGTCTCCGGCGCATACATGTATTTCGTGCATTCGTACACCGCGGTGCCCGAGCCGGGTGACACTGTCGCGGTCACCGCCTACGGTGAGGACCTGGCGGCCGCCGTCGAGCGGGGCTCGGTGATGGGCACGCAGTTTCATCCTGAGAAGAGTGGTGCCGCGGGGTTGCGCGTGTATGCCAACTTCGTCTCGATGTGCGCGGCGCGGGTGCCCGCGCAGCGCGCGGGGTGAGTCATGGACGTGATCCCCGCGGTCGATGTGCAGGGCGGCCGGTGCGTGCGGCTCCGCCAGGGCGATCGTGCGCAGGCGACCGTCTACGCGGCTGACCCGGTGGTTGCGGCCCGGAGGTTCATCGATGCAGGAGCTGCGCGCCTGCATGTGGTGAATCTCGACGCGGCTCGAGGAGTGGCGGCGCCGGACAGCGTTGCCGCGGTCGCGCGCATGGTCGCGGTGTCGGTCGCGGCCGGCTGCGCGGTGCAGGTCGGGGGCGGCATTCGCGATATCGACACAGCCTCGCGCTGGCTGGACGCCGGCGCTTCGCTGGTCATCGTGGGCAGCGTGGCCGCGAGAAACCCGGACCTCGCGGTCGCGATCTGCGTTGCCGCGCACGGCCACGTCCTCCTCGGCCTCGACGTTCGCGCAGGTGTCGCGCGGGTGGAGGGATGGACCGAGGATGGAGCCACGGCGGCGGAGCTGCTCCGCGAATGGCGAACGTGGCCCGCCGCGGGTGTCGTGTACACCGACACGACGCGAGACGGGTTGCTCGCGGGTCCCGACCTCGACGGGCTGCGCAGCTGTCTCGAGCTGTACGGCGGGCCGGTGATCGCCTCGGGCGGTATCGGAAGCCTCGACGACATCACCTCCTGCGCCGCCGCCGGAGCGACCGGGGTCATCGTGGGCAAGGCGCTTTACGAAGGTCGAGTCGACCTCGTTCTCGCGATGCGGGCGGTCGAGAGCGCCGCATCATGACCCTCGCCAAGCGGGTGATCCCATGCCTCGACGTCGTCGCGGGCCGCGTGATGAAGGGCGTCGCGTTCGTCGACCTGCGCGATGCGGGTGACCCGGCCGAGCTCGCGGCCCGGTACGACGAGGACCGGGCGGACGAGCTCGTATTCCTCGACATCACCGCGTCGAGTGACGGGCGCGCGATCCTGCTCGACGCCGTGCAACGAACCGCCGACCGGGTGTTCATCCCGCTGACCGTCGGCGGCGGCATACGCAGCATCGCGGACATCGACGTCCTGCTCCGCGCCGGTGCCGACAAGGTGTCCATCAACACGGCGGCGCTGGAGGACCCGGCGCTCATCGCGACGGCCGCGAACCGGTTCGGGTGCCAGTGCATCGTGATCGCGATCGATGCGAGGCGAAGCGGGAGTGGTCACGAGGTGTACTCGCACGGCGGTCGTCGCGCCACCGGGCGGATGGCGGTGGACTGGGCGCGGGAAGCCGCCGAACGCGGTGCCGGCGAGATCCTGCTGACCTCGATGGACCAGGACGGGACCGGAAACGGCTACGACCTCGACCTGACCGCCGCGGTGGTGGCGGCCGTGGACGTGCCCGTGATCGCCAGTGGGGGCGCCGGCAACCCCGAGCACCTCCGCGGCGTGCTGGCCGGCGCCGGTGCCGCCGCGGCGCTCGCCGCATCCATCTTTCACTTCGACGCCTATCCCGTTCCCGAGACCAAGCGCTACCTGCACGATCATGGGGTGGAGGTCCGCCTGTGACCGACGCCGTCCGGCCGCGGTTCGGCGACGACGGGCTGGTCACGGCGGTCGTGCAGGATGCGACGACGTCGGAGGTGCTGATGGTCGCGCACATGAATCGCGACGCGTGGGAAGCGACGCTCCGCACCGGTCGCGCGACGTTCTTCAGCCGCTCGCGACAGCGCTTGTGGGAGAAGGGTGAGACCAGCGGGAACGTCATGCACGTGCGAGCGGTTCGCATCGACTGTGACGGTGATGCGGTGCTGCTCAACGTTCATCCCGACGGCCCCGCGTGCCACACGGGCGAGCGCACGTGCTTTTTCACCGAGGTCGATCTCGTCACCGGCGGCGCGACCGTCAATACGAAAGTTGACTAGACGAGTGGGGATTCCGTAGGATGTGCAACCAGATGAACGGCGCGGATCTCCCTGCACTCACCCGACGGTTCTGGCTCGACTGGGGACGTATCCGTTCGGGCATCGCCCTCTGTAAAGGCTAGTACTCGCGCTGAGGCACCTCCGGTGCCTCGCCGACACATCGCGGCCGGCGTGCCGCGCCAGAACAGTGCAAACCCATTCGCGCGCGACGGCCGCGCGTGCGACCACAGGTCACAACACAACGCAAATGCCCGGAACACCAAGCCCTTTCCGACCGCATGCAGACCGGAAGTCGGTCTGATCATGTGCGATGCGTGCGGCTGCACCACCGATCTCGAGCGCATGTCGGGCGCCGAGCAGGTCAAGGCCCGGAGCAACCGTCTTCGCGGCAGCCTCGGCGAGGAGTTGCTCGAGGACACGGCGGTCTTCAGCGACGACGCGGAGGTCATCCTCAAGTTCCACGGCGTGTATCAGCAGGACGATCGTGACCTGCGCAAGGAGGCGCGAAAGCTCGGCCTCGACAAGCACCACATGATGATGATCCGCACGCGAATCCCGGGCGGCATCGTCAGCCCCGACGCCTATCTCGCGCACGACGACATCGCCGGCGCGTGGGGAAACGGCACGCTGCGGATCACGACTCGTCAGGACCTGCAGCTGCACGGGGTGCTCAAGGGCGACCTCAAGCGCGCGATCCGCGCCATCAACGAGTCGCTGCTCACCACGCTGGGCGGATGCGGCGACCAGGAGCGCAACATCATGTCCTGCCCGGCGCCGTGGAGCGATCGTCTGCACAGCGAGATCAACCGAACCCTGGCGGCACTCGTGACCGGACTCACCCCGACCACGCGTGCGTACTGCGAGATCTGGCTCGACGGCGAGCTCGCCGCGTCGAATCAACCCGATCCACCGGACACGCTGTACGGCGAGCGGTACCTGCCGCGCAAGTTCAAGACCGCGATCGCCATCGAGGGCGACAACTGCGTCGACATCTACGCCAACGATCTCGGGTTGGTTGCTCACGCAAACGACGACGGCGAGCTCACCGGATTCGATCTGCTCGCCGGTGGCGGCCTCGGCCGCACCGCGAACAAGCCGAACACGTGGCCGGCGGTGGCGCGGCCGCTCGCGTACGTGCGACCGGAGCATGTTGTCGAAGCGGCTCGTGCGGTGGTCGCGGTGCAGCGGGACTACGGTGATCGCATCGATCGGCGTCATGCGCGGCTCAAGTACCTGATCGCGGATCGCGGCATCGACTGGTTTCGCGACGAGGTTGCGTCCAGGCTCACGTTTGCGCTCGAGCCGTCGCGCCCGCTGCACTGGAGGACGGCCGACGATCACCTCGGGTGGCACGAGCAGGAGGACGGCACGCACTGCTACGGGCTCTTCGTCGAGAACGGACGCATCCACGACGGGCTGCGATCGGCGCTCCGCGAGGTGGTCGAGACGCTGCGGCCCGAGCTGCGCTTGACCCCACAGCAGAACATCCTGATCACCAATCTCACCGACACGGGTCGCAGCGTGTTCACGACCATCCTCGATCGTTGGGGGGTGGCGCGCTCGGAGTCGCTGCCGAGCGCGATCCGGCATTCGATGGCCTGCCCGGCATACCCGACCTGCGGACTTGCGGTCGCCGAGTCCGAACGTGCGATGCCGAGCCTGATTCGGGAGATCGCGCTGGTCCAGCGCGACGCGGGCGTCGAGGATCAGCGCATCAGCTACCGCATGACCGGCTGCCCCAACGGCTGCACGAGGCCGTATCTCGGTGACGTGGGGTTCGTCGGGACGACGCTTGGGAAATACGACATGTTCCTCGGCGGTGACGTCGAGGGCACGCGCCTCAACGAGCTCTACATGCACAACGTCAAGCTCGAGGAGATCCCACGCCTGCTGCGCGGTCCGCTGTTCGAGTACGCGCGCACCCAGCTCCCTGGCGAGGGGTTCGGCGACTGGTGCAGGCGCCAGGGCGTCGCCCAGCTTGCCGAACGTCACGCGCTGGTGGAGGTGCCGGCGTGAACGCAACCGACCTGCAGAACGCGACCGCCGAGGATATCCTCGCCTGGACGTACCGGCGCTTCGGTCGCGTCGCGCTGGTCGCCAGCTTCCAGGCCGAGTCGATGGTGCTGATCGATCTCGCCTGCAAGATCGTCCCCGAGCCCGAGGTGCTCACGCTCGACACCGGGCGCCTCCACGAGGAGACGCACGACTACATCGAGTACGTGCGCGAGCAGTACCCGATACGCCTGCGCATCCTCGCCCCGGAGTCGAACGAGCTGGAGGCGATGACCTCGGAGCACGGCGACATGCTGTTCCGCAAGTCCGTGGGGTTGCGCAACCAGTGCTGCGCGGTCCGCAAGGTGAACCCCCTGGCGCGGGCGCTGCGCGACTACGACGCGTGGATCACCGGACTCCGTCGAGATCAGACCCCGACGCGCGCGGCGACCCCGGTGGTCGCCAGCGACCCCGGTCACGAGGGCATGACGAAGGTGGTACCGCTCGCCTCCTGGAGTCGAGACCAGGTGTGGGACTACCTCCGCGACCACGGCATTCCTCATCACCCGCTGTACGACCGCGGCTACATGTCGATCGGCTGCGCTCCGTGCACCCGGGCGACCCAACCCGGGGAGCAGGAACGAGCCGGCCGTTGGTGGTGGGAGAGCGATGCGCACAAGGAGTGCCTGCTGCATCCGCCGATCGAGGTGGCGGGTGCTCCAGAACCGGCGGAGGTGCCCGTACGGCAGGGTGCCGTGTGATGAAGGCGGCCGCCTACTACCCGGTCGTCCTGGATCTCCACGAGCGGCGCTGCGTCGTGCTCGGCAACACCGCGCTCGCCGAGGAGAAGGCCGCAGGCCTTCGCGCCAGCGGCGCATCCGCCATCCACCTCCGGCGCGGGTTTCAGCCCGGTGACCTGGTGGGAGCGTACCTCGCGATCGATGCCAGCGACGATCCGGACGGCCAGCGCGGCGCACGAGCCGAGGCGGACCGCGAACGCGTGCTCCTCAACGTCGTCGACGTCACCCCGCAGTGCGACTGGATCGCTCCCGCGCTCGTGAGGCGCGGTCCGCTCCAGGTTGCGATCTCCACCTCCGGCGAGAGCCCGTTTCTTGCGCGCGCGTTACGTGAGCGCATCGAGTCGATGCTCGGCGCGGAGTGGGGGCCCTTCACGACATTGACGGGGCGGATGCGACGCCGGCTGCGCCGGGCAGGGGTTTCGGGCGATGCCCAGCAGCGCGCCTACCGGCGGCTGCTCCGATCCCGGGCGCTCGGAATGCTTCGTGAGGGCAGCCAGGACGCCGCCGCCGCTCTGGCACTGACGATCGAGCAGAGCGCGCACGCCACCGACCACAGGGTGCCGATGGGCGAGGTCGTCCTCGCCGGAGCGGGACCAGGGGATCCGGACCTGCTGACCATGGGTACCCGGGCTGTGCTCGCCGACGCCGACGTCGTCTTTCACGACGCGCTGGTCGGTCCCGAGGTCCTGCGACTCTGCGGCCCGCGCACGCGGCTCGTCGATGCCGGCAAACGCTCGGGCCGCCGGTCGGCGGCGCAGGCCGGCATCCACGACGCAATGATCGCCGCTGCTCGCGACGGGGACCTGGTGGTGCGCCTGAAAGGCGGCGACCCGTTCCTCTTCGGCCGCGGTGGCGAGGAGGTCCTGGCGTTGCAACGTGCCGGAGTCCCGGTTCGGGTGATTCCCGGTGTGAGCGCGGCGCTCGCGGCTCCGGCGGCCGCCGGGATACCGGTGACCCATCGGGGCGTCGCAGCGTCGGTCGCCTTCGTGACCGGTCACCGCGCGGGTGGCGATCTGGCTGCGTTCGACGACCTTGCGAAGAGCGTCGACACCCTGGTCGTTCTGATGCCGGCCGAGCTCGACGCCATCGCCGGACGCCTCTCGGCGGTGCTCGGTCCCGACCGGCCCGCGGCGATCGTGTCCCAGGCGACCACGGCGGAGCAGCAGGTGGTGCGCGCTCCGATCGGAAGCATCGCCGCGGCGGCGCGAGCGGCTCGCCTCGAGCCACCCTCGACGCTCGTGGTGGGCGATGTCGTCAACGTGCTCTCCGACCTTGGCGGCACGTCGCTCGCCGACCGTCAGGCGCCTGCGGGAGCCCTCGCCGCCCCCGGGTGACCAAAGGTCGCGTGCGCGAGCCTCGAGGTTAGGATGGTCATCGCTTGTCCACCCAGGTCACCAAGGTATCGCCCGCATCGCTCGCGACCGCCGCTGCCGGCGGTCCCGGGTACATCGAACGCATCCTCGACTCGCTCCCCTGGTGGGCGCTTCCGGCGACGGTCGTCACCGTCCTCGGACTCTTCGGTCTCTACTCGATCTGGACGGCGTTCCTGACCGGCGGGATCAACCAGAGCGGTCCGTATCTCTCACCGTTCTACTCGCCGACCCTCTGGAGTACAGGTCCGGTCAGCCCGGCGCTGTGGGTGCTCGGCTCCCCGCTCCTGTTTCGCGCCACCTGCTACTACTACCGCAAGGCGTACTACCGCTCGTTCTTCTGGGATCCGCCGTCCTGCGCCGTCGGTGAGCTCCGCCACCGCAACTACCGCGGTGAGACGGCGTTCCCGCTGTTCCTCAACAACCTGCACCGTTTCCTCTTCTACCTGGTGCTGATCGTCACCGGCTTCCTCTGGTATGACGTGTACCTCGCGTTCTGGGCGCCCAACGGCCACGTCCAGCTTGGTCTAGGCACCGGCATCATGCTCGTCAACGTCATCCTGCTCAGCGGCTACACGTTCGGGTGCCATTCGTGGCGCCACCTGGTCGGCGGCGGGCTCGACTGCTACTCGAAGTCGACGCTGGGCCAGGCGCGCTACCGCGCGTGGCAGTGGGTGACCGTGCTCAACCAGCGCCACCCGCTCTGGGCATGGTGCAGCATGTTCAGCGTCGTCATCACCGACGTGTACATCCACCTGCTCCGCGCCGGGATCCTCATCGACCCGCACATCGTCTTCTGAGATGGCAGTGTCTCCCGAGCCATACGACACCATCGAATGTGACGTGCTCGTCGTCGGCGCCGGCGGTGCGGGCATGCGCGCGGCGATCGCCGCGGCGGAGGCCGGCTGCAGCGTGACCGTGGTCACCAAGTCGCTGCTCGGCAAGGCCCACACCGTCATGGCCGAGGGCGGCATCGCCGCGGGCATCGGCAACCTCGACCCCGAGGACAGCTGGGAGGTGCACTTCGCGGACACCATGCTCGGCGGCCAGCTCGTCAACAACTGGCGCATGGTCGAGCTCTACGCGCACGAGGTCATCGATCGTGTCCTCGAGCTCGAGCGCTGGGGTGGCATCTTCGATCGCACCGAGGACGGTCTCATCATGCAGCGCGCCTTCGGAGCGCATTCATGGAGACGGCTCGCGCACGTCGGCGATCGCACCGGTCTCGAGCTCATCCGCACGTGCCAGGACAGGATGGTGCATACGGAGGGAGTCGACGTGTGCATGGAGTACACGCTGACCTCGCTGCTCAAGTCCGGTGACCGGGTGTGCGGCGCCTTCGGCTACAACCGCAACACCGGAGCGTTCGTGGCGTTCAAGGCCGGCGCGGTCGTGCTGGCCAGTGGGGGATGGGGGCGGATGTTTCGCTACACGTCCAACTCCTGGGAGTGTTCCGGCGACGGCGCAGCGATGGCATACCAGGCCGGCGCCGATCTGCTCGACATGGAGTTCATGCAGTTCCATCCCACAGGCATGATCTGGCCACCCGGCGCGCGCGGGATCCTCGTGACCGAGGCGGTGCGGGGTGAAGGGGGGCTGCTCTTCAATGCAGAAGGGTCGCGCTTCATGCTCGACTACGACCCGGTCAAGAAGGAGCTGTCGTCGCGCGATGTCGTGGCCCGCTCGATCTACAAGGAGGTGCGGGCCGGTCGCGGCACGCCCCACGGCGGTGTGTACCTCGACGTGCGCCATCTCGGCGCCGACTACATCAAGCGCAAGTTGCCGTCGATGTACGAGCAGTTCCACGCGCTTGCATCGATCGACATCACCAGCCAGCCGATGGAGGTCGGCCCCACCATCCACTACACGATGGGCGGTGTGCGCGTCGATCCCGATACCGCGGCGACGACGCTGCCCGGGCTGTACGCCGCCGGCGAGGCGGCCGGAGGTCTGCACGGCGCCAACCGTCTCGGCGGGAATTCGCTTGGCGACATCCTCGTCTTCGGGCGGCGCGCGGGCGATGCCGCCGCGGAGTATGCCCGAACCACCGGAGCGACCCGAGCCGTCGACGAGGCGCAGATCGCGACCGAGCAGGCGGACCTGCTCCGGCCGCTCGGCGGCGATGCCAACGGCTCGGCGCCTGCCGAGAACCCCTACAAGCTGCACGAGGATCTGCAGCTCGCGATGCAGGACGACGCGGGCATCGGGCGCAGCGAGGAGTCGCTGCAGCGAGCGCTCGCCGCAATCCTCTCGCTCCGCGAGCGAAGCGCCAGCATCCGCATCTCCGGTGGGCGCGCGCTCAACCCCGGCTGGCACACGTGCCGCGATGTCACCAACATGCTGGTGATCTCGGAGGCGATCGTCCGCGGCGCGATCGAACGGCGCGAGAGCCGGGGCTCGCAGTGGCGCTTCGACCACCTCGAGCAGGAGGTGGCGTTCGGCAAGGTCAACTTCGTGACCCGCCGCGGTGGCGACGCGATGCAGGTGGTGAGCGTTCCCCTCACCCCGCTGCCTGATCGCCTCCGTCCGCTCCTCGAGCGCAGCCGCTTCTACGATCCGGCCAAGCTCCCCAAGGGCTATCTGACCGAGCCGGCGCATGCCGGCGGCAGCACAAGGAAGAAGAAGTAATGGCAGTCGTGGATCAGCCCGTGTCGAGTGTCGAGCTGCCGGTCGAGAACGCGCTGACCACGAGCGGGCTCACCGGCGAGACGCTGACGCTCAGGGTGTTCAAGGGCGTGCCCGGCGGCGAGCAGGCCGAGGTCGCCTACCAGGTCCCGGTGGTTGCCGGCATGGTGATCCTCGACGCGGTGCACTACGTGCAGCACAACCTCGACACCGATCTCGCGTGCCGGTGGAACTGCAAGGCCGCCAAGTGCGGCTCGTGCAGCGCGGAGGTCAACGGTCACCCGGTGCTGATGTGCAAGACCCGCCTGGAC